>JBFMBU010000162.1:0-2241 GCA_040755035.1 Thermodesulfobacteriota bacterium | reverse complement strand
ATTAAAGGAGGCAAAAAAATCCTGATAACCCTCATCTGAGCTGATATTGAAACCGGCGGCGAAGACATGGCAGGTATCCAGGCAGACCCCAAGGCTTTGGGGAAAACGGCTCAGGCCCATAATATCCCTAAGGTGTTCCAGACGACTGCCTAATTGATTCCCGGACCCGGCGGTGGTTTCCAATAGGATTTTTACCTCCGGCATTCCCGCTTTAAGCAGGGATTGGTCGATTCCCTTGGCAATTCGGAGCAACCCTTTTTTTTCTCCGCTCCCCTTATGGCTTCCGGGATGAAGGACCAGATTGGGGATACCCAACCGTGCCGAACGAACCAGTTCCAGGGCCAGGGTCAGGATCGATCTCTCCCGCTGCTCCCGCTCCGGGGAGGCCAGATTGAGCAGATAAGAGGCATGGGCCACTACCAGGTCGATACCGGTTTTCTTCTTTTCCGAATGAAAATTCTCCACCGCATCTAAGGACAATTCCCCGGCCTGCCACTGAACGTTGGGTTTGACAAAGATCTGAAGGCATTCCCCTCCCACGGCCTTGATGCGTTCAAAGGCCCTAGCCGGTCCTCCGGCAATGGATATATGGGCACCGATAGGGTTCATAGAAGCTGATCTCTCACAGAGCGCACAGAGGCGCAGAGAATGCCAATTTTATCCCGCAGGGGGGCGGGATCAGGTAAATCGGCCCACTCACCGATTTTCCTGAAAAGAAAAGTTCCTCTCTGAGACCTCTGCGGGCCCGAGTGACCACAAGGGAAAGGGCGAGAGGAAAAAAGGTTTCTACAAGAAGATAAAAATGGTTGAGGGAAGCTACTTGTCCGCCTCGACCAGGGTCTTGGATTGCATAAAAATCCAGGAAAACCACATTCCGCCCATGAAAGAAAATTCTTTTTTCAGCAGGGGGCTTTCGGAAAAAGCGGTTCCCCGCAGGTCTTCGCCCCGGATAAAAAAACCCAAAACGAGTTTCTTGTACTGCTTGCCCAGATAGAGGGTCCATTGCAATCCGCCGTATCCGCCCCTGGGGGAGTAGGCCGGCCTTTCCGGATTGGCATAGACCGGGTCCACCTTATAATAATAATCGTGATAGACCTGATCGCCGAAAATGGGACCGATGCTCAAACCGAAATCCCATCCCCTTTTTCCGATATTAAACTGGTCGATGTTCAAACGGGGGGTGAAGTTATAACCGGCCGAATAGACCCGGGAGAAATCGGTGGCGATAACGGTCCGAACGGGGAAGGTTAGGGTCACCTTATATTCGGCGGTTTTGTCCTCGGCCAGCAGGACCTGCAGGTTGGGCCCCACTTCCAGATTGGGGTCCAGGTCCGGCATGCCCTGCCTGGCCCTGTTTTTGGAGCTTTCCACCGGTTGCGAGCCGTGAAAACTCAAATCCAGTTGCAGACGGTTGGTCTTGAAAATGATGCCGCTGATCTTCTCTTTTTCGATCTGCAGGAAGTCCCCGCGGTATACCACATAGGGAAAGGGGAAGAAATACCAGCGGGAGTCTTCCGATCCCCGATAATCGGGCATGCTTAAAGCTGTGCCGCCGAGCCCGGCCTCCCAGAGAGGGAGTTGTTTGCCCAGGACCGCCGTAGGAAAAAGGCAGAACGATAAAAGCAGAATTACAGGTAGAAACCGTTTCATATGACTACCTTTTTCTTTCGTTGGTCCCGGACTTCATCCCCGAACGAAGCGTGCGGCGAAGGAAAGGACAATAGGCCAACGCTGGAACCGGAAAACTTTAAATAGTAACTAAAAAATTTCTATGCGAATGGGATAGAATTTATTTCCCCATCCCGGCCTTCTCTGTTTGAGCCAAAACCAGCCTGGCCTTGAGGAGTTTTCCATATTTATCCGCGGCCTTTTTCAGGTTTTTGGCAGCAAAGGCCTTGAACAGGTCTCCCTCTATTTCGGCCACTTCCAGTCGTTGGTAGTAATCCAGGGATTCCTTCAGGTGGGCTACGACGATCTTGCCGGTTAACAGGGGGTGGTTGTTGGTCACGTTGGCTTCTTTATAACGGGTCCCGTGTTCCAGCTCCACTTCCAGACCGGCGCGGAATTCCTCAAGGGGGATTTTCATGCCCCGGGGATTGATTTCCTTTAGAATGATCTGAGCCTCTTCGTCTTTGACCTCGGGTTTTTTCAGAGTCGTCCAATCACGGATACCCAGGGCTTTGCAGACTCGTTTCACTTCTTTCACGGTTACATACTCGGGCAGTTTCATGGTGTCCTCCT
>JBFMBU010000161.1:0-8779 GCA_040755035.1 Thermodesulfobacteriota bacterium | reverse complement strand
CGGTCTTCTCCAGGTCCACGCCCAGCTCTTGCAGTCCCGGTTCCAGGACCTGCTTACAGGCCGGCCGGTTCATGCCCGTGTCAATGACCAGATTTCGGTCCGGGGAAGTGAAAACGTATGAATTAATTTCTTTCAAGGGGTTCCCTGGCAGGGGGACGATGATGCGGAATAAGCCTGGGAAAATTTCTTCCATTGGTGTTGATCTCCTTAGGCTGGGGTTAGCAGAACCGAAGGCGGGCCATCGGATGAAAACGGGATTTCTTCCGGACCAGAATTGCCCGTCTCGATTCTTTAATTAATATTCAATTTATGATGTTATAAGCATAGAATAAACTTACAAGGGGGTCAAGGGATTTTTCACTTCCCTGCAAAGGGGGGAAAGGCATTTACGTTGACACCCTGCCGGGGATGACCTATACTTAAAAAAAATAAGAAGAAAAGCAGTCTTTTCCCCGGGAAATATACAGACGGATACCTATGGCCTTTTATCCCGCTGATTTTTTGATTGTTGGGTTGAAAGGTTTACCGGGGGGGTCCGGTTCCCATCAAATACTATTTTCAAGGGTGACCACGGTTAATTGAAAACAAGGAGGGGGGTTATGGATGAGATAAAAAGAACACTGGAGGGGAAAGTCATCGTCATCACCGGCGGAGGTACCGGTCTGGGCCGGTCTATGGCCTTTCGCCTGGCTGAAGAGGGGGCCAATATTGTCGTGGCCGCCCGCCGCCTGGCGCCGTTAGAAGAGACCGTCGACGGGGTCCGGCAAAGAGGAAGCCAGGCCCTGGCCGTTCCTACGGATGTGACCGATCCGACCCAGGTCAAGGCCCTGATCGAAAAAACACTGGCCGAGATGGGACGAATCGACATCCTCATCAACAATGCCGGGATCGTTCGCGGAGAACGCCCTAAGGCCCTTTGGGACATTTCCGATGAAGAGTGGCACACCGGGATTGAGGTCAATCTCTGCAGCGCTTTTTATTGCAGCCGGGCGGTCAGCAAATATTTCGCCGAACGCCAAGAAGGAAAAATTATCCTGGTGGCCTCAGGAGAGGGATTCCGGGGCCAGCGTAACAGCTTCATGTACAATACGGCCAAAGCCGGGGTGGTCAATTTGACACGGGTCCTGGCCTTGACCCTGGCCGAATTCAATGTCCGGGTCAACTGTATCGTCCCCGGGTTTGTGGATACCTATGAAAACCAACCCGAGGATTACCAGAAGATCATGGCCGAGCGGCGGAAGACGAGGAAGTTGTTCGTCCCCGTAGGCCATTCCGGCAAACCGGATGATATCGGTTTTGTAGCGCTCTACCTCTGCTCGGATGCCTCCGAATACGTAACCGGCGGCTGTTTTATTTCCGACGGCGGCGGATTGGCGGGTGGCTTTGCCACCACGGGCTATGCGCCCGAAGTCTCTTTGAAGGAGGGATTGGCATGACGGCAAAAGCTTTTCTGTTGAAAGATAAAAAGGCCTTGATAGCCGGGGAAAATAAATTCTGGACTAAGCCGGTGGCCGAGGCCCTGGCCGCGGCCGGGGCGGATGTGGCCTTGGCGGCGAAAAATAACTCGAGACTGGAGGAGGCGGCCAGTGCCGTTGGGAAAACCGGTCGGAAAGCCCTGCCCCTTTCTGTAGATGTCACCAGCTCAACTCAAGTGAAAAAAGCCGTGCAACAGGTATTGAAAGAATTCGGACGAATCGATATTCTGGTCAATACCGGAGATATTCCCTTTTTCCAGCCTTTTCTTAAGATCAAAGGGGGCGACTGGAATAAGGTTTTCAATTATAATTTCCTTTCCACCCTGAACTTCTGCCGGGCTGTGGGCCGGCCCATGCTGAAACAGAAAAAAGGCCGGATCATCAATATCGTCTCCGGTCTGGGTGAACGGGGAATGGCCAACGGCTCGGCCTATTGCGTGGCCACGGGGGCCGTGCAGCAACTGACCCGGGCTTTGGCCCTGGAGTGGGCCACCAAAGGGATCACCGTCAATGCCATCGGTACCGGATGGTTCGCCGAACCCGGGCAAACCGTTGATTCGTCACTGACCCGTTATATTCCTGGAAAACGCTATGGCCGTCCGGAAGAAATCGGGTCCCTGGCGGTTTATCTGGCCTCGGATGTGACCGAATTCACCACCGGCCAAATTATGTATGTGGACGGCGGTCTGATGGCGCACGCCTGATTTAAATAAAGACGGAGGGACGGATTTCTTTGTCCCTCCGTCTTCCCCCTTTTTCTTATTGAATAACCAGAAGGACCCCGCTGAAAAAAAGCAGAAGGTAAGTCAGGGCCTTGAACCAGAGATCATTGATCCGGATCAGGCTGCCTGCGATAATACCTATGGCCAGGCCGGGCAGGACCAGGGCGGTCAGGCGCACCTTTCCCCAGTCCAGTTGTCCCCCGATTAACAAAGCCGTTATCAACCCGGCATTGAGGATGAGCCAGAGCGTGGATAATGTGGCCCGGAAGGTTGCCTGGGTCCGGAGCTGCCTGCCGGCATAATAGACAATCGGAGGCCCCCCGGTGGCGAAGAGACCATGAAAAAACCCGCCGCCCATGAGCAGGGGAACGGCCCCGTACCAGGGTATTTCTTTTTTGAAATTTTTCCCGAAAAAAATTAGATAAAGCTCCCCCAGGGAGACGATGATGATAAAACCACCCAGCAGGGTCTTCAGCGTTCTTTCATCGGCCATTTCTCTGCTGAAAAATCCGATGGCCGCTCCCAGGGCGGCCAGAGGAAGGATCTTCAACCCCAGCATCCGCCACTCGATATGACGGTACCATCGACCCACCAGCCAGATGCTCTGCAACAAAGCCAGCGAGACCAGCACCGGCACCAGGGTCTTCAGCGGCAGAAGATGAACCCCCAGGGAAAGGGCGATGATGGTAGAACCGAATCCCAGGATGGTCTCAATGGTGTGGGAGAGGACCAGGATGCACCCCAGGAGGACCAGGGTCGTAACCGCTGTCTCCATCAACGGACCCGGTAGATATCGTTGAGGTATTGAACGGCAAAATCCTTGGCCTGGCCGCGGTCCGGCAGGGAGCCGATCATACCATACATAGCTGCTTCACCGGAAATATTCTCCGGTTTGAGTTTGGATACCTCTTGAACGGCCGAACGCAGGTCGGTCAGAAAAGGTTCCACAATCGAGGCATGAATCGGGGAAACGGTCAGGTGCAGGCAGGGCGGCAAATGCTGGCTGTCTAAGTACCAGCGGTATTCTTTCATTTTTTCCCCCAGGGCGAAAATATTAATCTTATCACTGCCGATGGCAAACACCGTTGTCCGTGGATTCCCCAAGACAAATAGTTCCGGTATGTTCCCTACCCCTTCGATCATCCTTTTGGTGGCCTCCATACTCCGGACCGCCAGTTTTTTATAACCTTCCCGCCCCAGAAATTTCAAGGCCGCCCAACTGGCAGCAATGGGGCCGCCGGGCCTGGAACCGGAGATGTTGGGTGTGGCATAGACGCCTCCCGGCCAATCGGCGTAAGCGAATAATTGATGTTTCCGGAATTCGGAATTCCGGTAAAGGATAACCGAGGCCCCTTTGGGGGTGAAACCGTATTTATGGATGTCCGCCGACAGGGAACAAACCCCGGGCAGCCCGAAATCGAAGTCCGGCAGTTCGTATCCCAATTCCCGGATAAAGGGTAATTCCATCCCGCCGACGCAGGCGTCGACATGCATCCAGATCCGCTGTCTGGCGGCCAGATCAGCCAGGTCTTTGATGGGATCGATGATCCCATGGGGATACGAGGGGGCCGAGCCCACGATCAGAACGGTGTTTTCCGTAACGGCCTCTGCCATGGCCGCGGGATCGGCGGCCAGGGTTTCCCCGTCCGTAGGTACGATAACGGTCTTCAACCCCAGATAATGTGCGGCTTTATTGAAAGCCGGATGGGCCGAAAGAGGCATGAGCAATTCCGGTTCGGTAATGTGTGGTTTTTCCACCCGGGCCAGATCGCGGGCGGCCTTGACCGCCACCATGATACTCTCCGATCCGCCGGAGGTCATATTGCCCACTGTTTCGGCATCGCCGTGGAAAAGGTCGGCCATCATGGCCGCTACCTCGGTTTCCATCTTCAGCAGGCTGGGAAAGGCAAAGGGACTGAGCCCGTTTTCCATCATAAACAGGGAACAGGCTTCATGGGTCAAGGAAAGCACCTCTTGACCGGCGTTGAACACCAGGCTGAACATGCGGCCCTCTTTCCAGTTATTGTCTCCGGACTTGAGGGAACGGAGTTCATTCATGAGTTGGTCACGGGGGATTCCATTTTGCGGGAAAGCAACAGCAGCCATTTTTTCTTCCTTTTCAAAAGAGATGTAATACGTAGGCCACGGCAATTCCTAAATAAGTGCCGATGACCCAGCCGATAATACCGGTGATGACACCGGAAACGACCACTTCTTTGTTTTTCAAAGCCGAGGCCACCATGGGGACAAAGGGCGGTGAATAAAGCCCGGCCACGGAGGTGATAATGACCGTATCGGCATCAATCCTGAATAAAATAGAAAAGATAACATGCAACGCTACCGAAACCAGATAGGCAAAAGCCACCATCCCGATAACCGCCGGACCTGTCTGCAGCAATTTTTGGATGTCGGCCATAGAACTTACCACCAGACAGAAAATCAGGATCAGATATTGCCCGAGTTGGAAGGTCATGGGAATTTTTCTCACGACCCGAAAGCAAGAAAGGGCTATGCCCAGCGAAGAAACCGTCAGGATGGCTGCTACCAGGGAATACTCCTTGGGAACTACCAGAGTCATTCCCGCACCGAGGGCAAAGATCCCAACAGCGAGGAGGAAAGCAAAAGAAAGAGGCCGGAGTACACGCGATTTCAATATTCCCTCATAAGAATCGAAATCAGTCCCTTCCAGGTTTTGATTTGCATCTCCCGAACGTTCAAAAGGGGGAAGAAATTTGAGGAGGATTTTTTGTAAAACCGTAATGACAATCAGCAACCAGACGGCACCGATAATAACATCGGAGGCATGGGCAGCGACATAAACCGCCGGGTCGATACGAAGCGCTGTTCCTATGGCGGCCAGGTTGGGTGTGCCTCCGGTATAGACACCGATAAGCATACCGGCCATTTTCCAGGTTTCCGTGCCGATCCAGGACCTGAACAGAAAAAAACCGGCGCTGACCGTGAAGACTACCGAAAGGACTACAAAGGCGAAGGATAGGATCGATTTACCGGCCAGACGCGACCACTTCTTAATATCAACCGAGAAAAAAATCAAAGGAATGGCCAGGGGGATGACCACACTCATCACTGTATCCTGGACCGGGAAGATCTCTTTTGGTAACAAGCCGCTGTTGCCGAGTAGAATGCCGGCGGCGTAACAGATAACTACCGCACCGAGTTTGTTGAGGAAGGGGAATTTTCGGCAAAGGTAGAGGACCAGAGCGGGGAAGAGGATGAAAAACAAGGCCCAGAACATATTCACAGCCCACCTCCTTGGGAGAGTACCAATGGATAACGATCAGGAAGACGTAAAATTTAACCGGCCGATTCTTACAAACCGATAGAGCATAGAATATGCCGGAAAAGGGGTCAAGGGGAAAACCACACCTCCCTTTTTTTCTTCTTGACTCTATTTTTAAGCCTGCCCTATAATTGCGCTCTATCCTTTGATTTTTCCTGATTTATTGATTTTAAGAAGGCGAACCAAGCACAACCTGATCCATCCGGCCGATTTTTTCCGGAAAGCAAAGAAGGAGGTGATTTTTAAAAAAATGGGTAAAGGGTTGTTATTTTGTCCATCCATTCAACCCAACAATCTAACCTGAAAACAGATTGAGGAGGGTTATGCCATGAAAAAATTGAGTATTTTTTTAGTAATCGCCGTCTGTTTAGGAATGGTTTGCAGCGGGGTTTGGGCCGGAAATCCCCCATCCAATTATTATGTGGATGAGACGAAGTTGCCTTTTGACGCCCTGCCGGGAACGGAAACGGTCCGGTATTGGGGGGTCCATGCCGGGGCCGGCTATCGGATCGAGGTGCCGGCAAACTGGAACGGCAAGCTGGTGGTTTACTGCCATGGCTATCGGGGGAATGGGGCGGAATTGACGGTCGGCAATCCCAGCATTCGATCCTACCTGATAAAGAACGGTTTTGCCTGGGCCGCCTCCAGCTACCGGACAAATGCCTATGATGTCAAGGCAGGCGTCATGGATTCTCATGCCCTGACCGTGCTCTTCAACGGTCTGGTCAAAAAACCCAAACGGACCTATATCATAGGTCATTCCATGGGTGGCCATGTCACGGGTGTGGCCATTGAACAATACCCCAAAGCCTTTGACGGGGCCCTGCCCATGTGCGGGGTCATGGGGGATTGTACACTGTTCGACTATTTCCTGGATTACCAGGTCGTGGCCCAGTGGTTGACGGAAACCTTTGTCGGATATCCCTTCCCTTTGGACTATACAACAGTTTATTTACCGCTAATGAGAGCGGCTTTGGGATCCCCTTTTCCCACAGTATTGAGCCCTGCTGGAGTTAAACTTATGACTGCCACCAAATATTTTTCCGGTGGGGAGAGACCTTTGTTTGAAAGAGCCTTTAAATATTCTTCTTATGGAGGTAATTTCCTGCTTGGTCAGGGTATTTCCTATGATACCCGTAGCGATCTTGTGCCCGGAATTGTCAACGACAACATGGATCATCTCTACCAGTTGGATGATTTTCCAGACTTTTCCATAGAAGAGCAGCAGCTTAATGCCGAGGTCCTGCGCGTGGCTGCCGATCCCCAGGGACGGCGTCCCAACGGAATGGCCAACATCCCCAGTATCTCCGGTAATATCAAGATCCCGGTCTTAAGCCTCCATACTGTGGGGGACCTGTTTGTACCCTTCCTGATGCAGCAGGTCTATGCCCAACGGGTGGCTGATAATGGGAAATCGGATTTATTGGTCCAAAGGATCATCAGGGATGTGAGCCATTGCGGCTTCACCACAGCCGAGCAGGAAGTGGCTTTTGCCGATCTGGTCAAATGGGTCGAGCAAGGGGTCAAACCCCTTGGAGATGATGTCCTTGACCCGGATATAGTTGCCGACTCCAAATACGGCTGTCAATTTACTCCGGTGCAGCATGTTTTGTCAGATCCCTCGCCTTGGGCCTGCACCGCCCCATAAAAGACGAATAGATAAAATCTAATTTTCTTCACTAAGCAGGGCTTTTACGACCCTGCTTTTTTTATTATTTCCCCTTGATTCCTTCCCTGTCCTATTCTATATTTCTAATATTGAAAGAAAAAACCATGGCATTTACTTCAATCCAAGGCCAGGAGCGGGCCATCAACAACCTGAAGCAATCCCTCAAAAAGGATAAGCTCCACCATGCCTATCTTTTCAGCGGTCCGGAAGGAGTAGGGAAAAAAAAGACGGCCCTGGAGCTGATCAAGGCCCTCAACTGCGACCGGCCGGGAGCGGAGGGCGGATGCGATACCTGCCCTTCCTGCTCCAAAATCGAAAGGCAGATTCACCCCGACGTCATTCATGTCCAGCCGGAAGGGACTTTTATTCGTATTGAGCAGATCCGCAATTTGAGCCAGCAGCTCGGCTACGGACCGGCCCTGGGACGTTCCCGGCTTTGCCTTCTGGATATGGCCTCTGACCTCAATGAACCGGCGGCCAATGCCTTTTTGAAGACGTTGGAAGAACCGCCGCCGGCGACCTTCTTTGTTCTGCTGGTCAGGGACCCAGGGGAACTGCTGCCGACCATCGTCTCCCGTTGTATTGCCATCGGTTTTAATCCCCTGCCCCTGGCCCTCATTGAAAAGAAACTGATGGACGAAAAGGGCCTGCCGGAGGAAGAAGCCAGGGCCTTGAGCTTAGTCTCGGGCGGCAGTCTGGGACGGGCTATCCATTTTATCAAGGGGACTTTTTGGAAAAAACAGGAAACCTGGTTCTCCCAACTGGAAAGGTTGCCCCAGGCCGGGGTGACCGACCTGATGAACTGGGCCAAAGGCTGGCTGGGAACAAGGGAAGAGGTATTGGAAAACATGGAGATCGGCCAATGGTGTTTGCGGGACATGATCTGGATCAGGGCCGGATTGGAAGATAAGGTTTCGGTCCAGCCCCATTTAAAAGAAAGGGTCCGGGATCTGGCCTTCAGTCTGCCGGAACATATCTGGTTGAAGAGGCTGAACCTCCTGCACCAGGCTGCTGCCTTCCACCGGCAAAATGTGAACGCCCAATTGAACTGGGAGGTCTTGTTTTTAAAAATGGCTAAACAGGCAATGTGAAGCGGACAAGGGGTAGGAAGCGGTCACTCTTGTCCAAAAGTGATTCTACCACAGAGCCACAGGGAACACAGAGAAGACCATTTTTTGCTTTGTGGGGAGATACCCACAAAGCAAACCCATTTGTCGCTTTGCGAAAATAAGGTCTTTCAGGGCGCCGCAGGCCGGCAGGTTATGAAGAAACGGCATCTCCCGTTTCTTCATAAAAAAATTACTGCTCTGTGCCCTCGGTGCCTCCGTGGCGAACCTGGGTTTGAAAAACCCCCCAACAGGGTTAAAAACCTAAGTTAAATCAACACAACACTTAAACCGTTTGAACTTTTTTAGACTGCAATGGGAAGCGGTAGAATAAAATGGAAACTTAATTATTACGGGTTGCGCCTTGCGCGTTGCGGGTTAGGGCGCGAGATGCGAGATACGAACTCCGAGATACTTTTTGCATAAAATATTTTACCAGTCATTATTAAGGATAATAAAAATTTGAAAAGGAAAATGAGGAGGACACCATGAAACTGCCCGAGTAT
>JBFMBU010000160.1:0-13342 GCA_040755035.1 Thermodesulfobacteriota bacterium | reverse complement strand
GATAATCGAAATAAAAGGGTTCACAATATTTATAAAAAATAAAAACGACCCCTCTGGCCTTGGAGGCCCGGATTTCTTTCAGCAGGACCTCCTGGTGGGTCCGAAGACCCTGGTATTTGGTCGGACAGAAGTAGGAGGAGAAATAACGGTCCACCAGGGCGTCTAAGGGATGGCCATCTTCCCGAACAGTCCAGCGCAGAGTCCTTCCGCCGCCGCAAAGGTCATCGAAGACCACCCTGGCCCCGGCCTCTTCGATCAGGGTCATCCAGTCGATGCTCTGAACCAGATTCCCGGACAGGTAAAGCGGCACCTTTGAGGAGAGGTCGGAGGAGGCTTCCCTTTTTAATTCAAACAATCGGGTCAAAAGGTCGAGATATTTTCCCCGCTCCATCAGATACCCGGCACGGATGATGCGGGCCAGCATTTCGCCGCTTAGCCATCCCGGTTCGGCACCGATCCGGGCATAAAGGATCCGGAGTCGCTCCCGTATCCGATTGAATAACCGGATGGCTTCCCGGATGTTTTCTTCCGCTATCGGTCCCAGTTGATTTTCCAGGGCTGATTGCAACCTCACCAATTCGGAATGGAAGAATTCCCGGGACAGCGCTGAGTCGAGACGGCTGGGAACCATCAGGTTAAAATGAAAGGAGAGCCGGCCCTGATCGGCCCAAATATCGGCCAGCCCTTTCATGGAATCACAGCTGTGGCTGAAAACCATACCCTGCAAGAAATCCAATTGTCCACGAAGATAATGTTCCAGAGTGGATTTTAGCGGATGACAACAATAAGCCGGCAGATGGGCTTGCGTATGGGATATTTTTACCGGGATATCCAGCAGACGGATGGGCAATGCCCCTGCAGCATGCAGGATTTCTTCCGGCACATAGGGGCAGAAAAAACCGATGGCCGGTCGGTCGTGTGGAAGGGAAGAAGCGATCTCCGGCCAACTGCCTGCGGTCAGGGTTTCCACTTCGGACAGGAGGTCCGATAACGAATGTTCTTTCATAATCATGTTCAGAGATCTTTTTCAAGATGAAATTTACAAAGAAAATATATGAAGGCCTTTGGCAGGTCAAGGAAAATGATGGAGGGTTTAACCTTTCCCGGATTTCAATGAACTGAAAAGGGACAGGGGAGAAACCCCGCTAATCGATGGGGACCGTCCCGATGATGTTATTTTCTTGAAGGCGGGTAATTTCCTCGGGGGAAAGGCCCAGAATTTTATTCAGAATATAGGTATTATGTTCTCCAAGGCAGGGGGCGGGCCGGGAAGGAAAAGCAGGGGTGTCCGAAAATTTAATCGGCAGGGAGCAATATTTCCCCGGGCCGGATTCCGGATGATCCACCTCAATGAAGAAAGCTCTCTCATGTAAATGGGCGTCGTTTAACAAGTCAGCGGCATCCAAAACCGCCCCGGCCGGCACCCCGGCCTGCTGCAACAGGCCCATTACCTCATATTGGGGGTATTGTCCGGCCCAGAAACCGATCAATTCATCCAACTCATCCTGATGCAGGTACCGCTCGGCCGGCTCGGAAAACCGTTTATCCCCGACCCATTCCGGATGACCCATGACCCGACACAGGGCCTGCCATTGTGCTTCAGTGGAAACCGCTATAGCCACCCAGCGCTCTTCCCCCTGACAGCGGTAGCAGCCTTGAGGAGAAAATACCGGATGACGGTTCCCTCTTCGGGCCGGGACCTTTCTGTTCAGGGCATAACCCAAAACGGTTTCCCCGATCAGGCAGGTGGCCGATTCGGCCTGGGAAAGGTCGATCTGCTGACCCTGCCCGGTGTGTTGTTTGTGGAACAGAGCGGTCAGGATGGCCCCTACGGCGTGCAGGGCCGCCGCGGGGTCGGGATAGGCGTTGCCGGACATATGGGCCCCCTCTCCGGGATAGCCCATCAGAGAAGCCAGCCCGGAAAAGGGATCCAAATTGGTGCCGTAGGAGACATAATCGCGGTAAGGTCCGGTCAGTCCATAACCGGGCATGGAGCAAAGGATCATACCGGGGTTTATCGAACGTAATGTTACGTAGTCCAATCCAAAGTTGGACATCACCCGGGGGCTGAAATTTTCCAGGACCACATCACTGACCTTGGCCAGCCGTTTAAAGAGATCGGCTCCTTCCGGGGTATTCAGTTCCAGGGTCAGCCCCAGTTTGTTGCGGTGGAAATCATTGTCAGTAGACCGCCGGTCCCATGGCCTTTGTCCCGGATCGTTTTCCGGAAAGACCCCCATTAATCGGGCCGTTTCGGGCGTTATCGAAGCGGAAGAGATCGTGGACCGGCCTACAATATGGATCACTTCTGCCCCCAGATCGGCCAGGATCCTCCCGGCCAGCGGGCCGGACCAGACCCGGGTCAGATCCAGGACCCGGATGCCTGCCAATAACTGTCCCTCTTCATAATCAGTAACGGTTGTTTCCTGCATCAAAAAACCCTCATCCAAGGAGAAGATCCATTCCTAAAAAATTTACTGAACATTTCGCCGAACCATAGGGAAAGAACAAGCGAAGTCTGGAAAAGGGATAGAAGTCAGGGGCTTGGAGAGCAAGTATAAAGCAGGGCCGACGAATCATTTTCTGCATCGTTTACTGTTTGCTTTCTGTGAAGGGAAGAAAGAATAGTATTTCCAATCCCTCCTCCACATTACCAGCCTTGATACTGCCGCCATGTCTTTCAATAATCTTCTTGGCAATGGCCAGTCCCAGCCCCGAACCTGTAGCCTTGGCTTCCTTCAGGCGTTGAAAGGGATCAAAGATACGACTCAGTTCTTCCTCCGTCAGGCGTCGATAGCTGTTGGTAATGGAAATTTCCAGTTGGTCCGGCAAGGGCCGAACCCTAAGGGAAATTTGTCCCTTTTCCGGGGTGAACTTAACCGCATTATCCAAAAGATTGGTCAGGGCCGTGGCCAGGGCCTCTTGGTCACCGGAAATGGTCACAACGAGCGGAAGTTGAGTGGTTAGCCGAAGCCCCTTTTGATTCATAGCCGCTTGAAAACGACTTAGAACCCCCTTGATCAGGCTAACGGCATTTAGCGGGACTTTAGTAAGCGGCGAGTCCCGCATATCCAATTTTGACAAATCCAGGATGCGACCGATCAGTTTATCCAGGTCTTGGATATCCTCCTCAATGCCCTCCAGGTATCCTTCCAGAGAGGAATACTCCCCTTGTTCCATTTTGTTTCGCAGCATTTCCTCCGCAATCCGGATGCGCGTTAATGGAGAACGCAGTTCGTGAGAAATATGGGCCGTCAACTCCCGGCTGTTTTGGATCAGGCCCTCCAGTTTTTCGGCCATTTGATTGAAGGCCAGGGCCAGTTCCCCGATTTCATCCCCTCCGCGGACAGCCGCCCGCCGGGAAAGATTACCCTCAGAAATGGCCAAGGCCGATTGGCGAAGTTTTTTAAGCCGACTGGTGATGAACAGGGAAATGGGCACGAAAAACAAAGCCGCCATCAACCCGATTAAAAACAAACCCAAAGCAAAAAAACTTTCCGGGTGATCCAAGGGAGGGGCGGAGGACTTTGAACGGGTTTCGAACAGGATATGGATCGTTCCCTTTTCACCCCTGGAGAGGGTGATCGGGATAACGGCATATAAATCCAATCCTCTTTGGTGGTAAATAATCATGTCTCCATAGACCCGGGCATAATACCTGTTCGCCCGGGAAACGATTTTCGGAAGGTCCCCGGGAAAAGATTTGACCGCTATACTATGGTCCGGATTTTCCAGCCAGACCCTGGCCCCCAATATTTTTCCAAATTCCAAGATAAAGGTATGCAAGGACCTGTTTTGTGACAAATCGGCCTGAGGATCCGACCGGATTTTTTCTTCGACCGCTTCTTTTATTACCATGGCCTTGGTTTTAGCGAAATCTTCCAGGCGGGCGGAAAAGTGCTTGCCGGGTAAGGCCAGAAACAGAACAAAAATCACCACCATCGTTACAACCAGTACTGCCAGAAAGGAGAAAAAGATTTTCAGGTATAATCTATTCAATTTCATGGTTCATCGATAAACATATAACCGCTGCCCCAGATGGTTTTTATCCTCTTTGGAGAACGGGGATCGGATTCCAGTTTGGCACGTAATTTACTGATATGGACATCGATGCTCCGGTCAAAGGCCATAAAGTCCCTCCCTCGGGCCAGGGTCATAAGCTGATCCCGGCTTAAAACCGTATTGGGGTTTTTCATCAAAACTTCCAGGAAGCGGTACTCGGCCGTTGAAAGTTCAATCTCCCGTTTTCCCGTAGAAACCGTCTGCTTGTTTGTATTGAGCGTCAGCCCACCTGCTTTAATCGGAAAAAGTTTTTGCCCCCCGGCTTCTCCCTTCCCTCCCTCTCCACTTCTCCGTAAAACCGCCTTTATTCGGGCCAATAGTTCCCTGGGATTAAAAGGTTTGGCCAGGTAGTCGTCCCCCCCCAATTCCAATCCGACGATGCGGTCCGTATCTTCCCCCTTGGCCGTGAGCATGATGACCGGCAGGTTAAAATCCCGCCGGATTTCCTTTAAAATTTCCAAGCCGTCTTTCCCCGGCAGCATGATATCCAGGATCACCAAATCCGGGGAATGTTTCCGGAGGGTTTCCAGAACCTTGAATCCGTCCGGAAGACCAAGGACACGAAACCCGTTATTCTCCAGGTACTCCCTGAGAAGTTTTTGGAGTTTTTCGTCGTCATCGACTATTAAAACCAGATTTCCCATGGTTGTCACCTCTTTTTACCTTCTTTTACAATTATTTAACAAATTTTTACAAGCGTAAAAAATTTCCTTTACATCTTTGCGGTAGCCTGGGGGCCAAGATAAGGAAAACCATTAACCACTGAAGAAAAGAAAGGAGCATGAAATGAAAACAAGAAACAAGGTGTTCATCGGCAGCGGCATTGGATTGTTGGTTTTAATCATCACCGGATTTGGGTTGGTATCGGCCTATGGGCCATGGGGTTATCGGTGCGGCCCTTTTCCACCAGGGTTTCAGGCCCGTGCCTTTCATTCCCCGGCCCTTAAGGGGGATATGGCGGAATTTTTCCTGTGGAGGATGGATAAAATGGCCGGGGAGCTGAAGCTCAATCCTGCACAAAAGGCCAAATATGAAACCATCAGGGAAAATCTAAAAAACCATTTTATCGCCTTTCACGGCGAACACCAACAGATGAGGGAGCGCTTTCATCAGGAGCTGGAGAAAGAGAATCCCGATATTTCCTGGATGATCGGAACAGCGAGGACAAAACTCAATGACTTTTCCGGTTTTATGAATAAAAACCTGGATCGGCTTCAGGATTTTTATGCTTCGCTGGACAGCCGTCAAAAGGCCCTGATCAGCCAAGAAATCCGGGAAAGGATGAAATACCACCGGTCTTGATCAGACATAAACGGGAAGCCTTCTTTGCCGAGGCTTCCCGTTTACCACCTGATTGGGGAAAATAATCGGCAGAAGAAATCGCCCTTCCTGAAGTAAACCCTGAAATCGAGGTTGAGATATCAATGACGGTGAAAAATGCCAAAGTCAATTTCTGGGTTAATACCGGATTACTATTGTTTGGAGTGGTTATGGTTTTTTCCGGCCTTTTGCTGCAGCTCGTCTACCACCTGGGGCATCATGGAGGCATAGATGCGAACCAATTGGCTCTGGGAATGAATTATTTCCATTGGTCGGATGTCCATAAGGTTTCCATCGTTTTCGTTTCCATCGGCATGGTCTTTCATATCATTCTGCATCGGAAATGGTATACGACTGTGTTTAAAAAGAAGAAAACAGTCCTTAAAAACCAACAAGTGGTCCTGTTAACGATCATCTTTCTTTCAGTGGCCATATCCGGATATATCCCCTGGATCATAAAGCTGAGCGGTGGATCGGAATTGAGCCGGAAAGACTTTATTGAGATACATGACAAGATCACCTGGGTCTGGCTGGGGTATCTGGTTTTCCATGTATGCCAAAGATTCAAATGGTTTTTAAGTGCTATAAAAAAACGAAGCCTATGCCTATAAATCAATCTTAAGCCACAACCAGGAACAACGGCCAGAAGTTCTTTTCAAAAGGGAGGACGATATGACGGCTACAACAATAAAAACCCCGGTTACGCCTAAGGCCTTTTGGGCCGCGGCCTTTTTTTATCTGATTATCGGTTTTGAGTTCTTTTATATGGCCAGCCCTTTCGCCGTATATTTCTATTCGATTTATGGACCGGGACTGCGTTTTATCAACCACAGCCCCGCCCTGACTTGGTTGACCAACCTTTTCCTGCCTCATATTGCCGAAGAGACCACTTCCGGATTGTTGAGGGAAAGGAATGTCATCGGAGCGGTATTGGCTTTTATCGGATTCCTTGGGTTCTGTCTGGGAGCGGTCCAGGTTTATTATCATAAGCTGGCCAGGAAAGGGGCCGTGCTGGGGGGGGTTTATTCCCTTATCCGTCATCCCCAATATGCTTCGTTGATGCTCTGTGGCTTCGGCCTGTTGATTTTATGGCCTCGATATATTGTTCTGCTTTCCTTCACCTCCATGATCTTTGTATATTATTTTCTGGCAAGATATGAAGAAGAAGAATGTGAAAAAAAATTCGGGGAACCCTATCTGTATTATAAATCAAGAACGGCCATGTTTCTGCCATTGCCGGTATCTTTCAGGGTGAAAAGAGGTTTTCTTCCGAAATCGAAGATACCCCGGCTTTTGACCATTCTCCTCATCTATGGCCTCCTTTCTTTTTTGGCGGTCATCGCTGCCAATGGTCTTAAGAGCTGGTCAGTCAATAGTCTCTATGGACTATTTTATGACAACCAGGCTTTTATCTCTGTGGCTAAAATCGAAACGGCGACTACGGAAGAGCTGGTCCGGATTGTTTTTAACAATCCTGACGTTAAAAAACGAATAGAGATCGAAACCCAGTCAAGGCAGCAAAAATTCATTAATTATATTCTACCCGCCCAATGGTATGTTTCCGAGATCCCCATGAACCGGGTAGAGGGGGCTGTCGGTGGACATTATCATCCGAAAGGGTATAATCAAAATTTACAGAGGATTGTCTTTACCCGGGCGGAATTGAGGCCGGGCACAGTAGCCAAAGGCCGGGATATTCTTCTCCATACAGTCAGGAACGAACCTTTGCTGGAAGTGGTGGTTGATCTCGGCCGGAACCGGGTGGTGGGGTATCAAGATCCGCCGGCCAGGAGGAAGTACGACGGCATACCGGTACCTCTTTTTTAATATGGGTTTTCCCTGGCCGCCGATAGGCGGCGTATATCATATGACTCCCTTTGAACTCGGGAACGCTTTAACCCTAAACCGATCGAGGAGACCTTAAATGCTTACTTCTCTTTTCCTAAAAACACTGAACCGGGAAGCGGCCGCACCAAGAAGCAAGGCGGGGGAGATTCTCAACCGCCTTCCTCTCCGGGAAGGAGGGACTGTGGCCGATCTGGGGTCGGGCGGCGGGTATTTTACCCTGGCCTTCGCCGGAAAAGTCGGTGAAAAGGGCAAGGTTTACGCCATTGACCGTCAGCCCAAATATCTCGGTTTCATAGGCCGCCTGGCCGAAAAAGAAAGGCTGGTCAATATTGTCCTGGTAAATGCGAAGGAGATGGAACAGAAACTGCCTTCAGCGGGGTTGGATCTGATTTTTGCGCGGAATGTCTTCCATCACCTGCCCCAACCGGCGGCCTATTTTCAGAAATTAAAAACGTTTTTAAAACCCGAAGGCCGGGTGGTGATCATCGAACACCGGCCCCAAAAAGGAATGGGGTTTGTAGCCCTGTTCAAACACCATACGTCCCATCAGACCATAGAGCAGGAAATGGATCAGGCCGGCTATCGCCTATTGGAGTCGATGAATTTTTTGCCGGACCAGACCTTTAATGTTTTTGGATTGAAGTAAGATATCCGGATGGAAGTTAAATGGTCCCTTCCGCCGACAGAAGATCGATCTCTGCTTGTTTAAGACTCAGGCGGCCCTGGTAGATTTCCTGATTATGCTCCCCGAGCAGAGGAGAACGGCTGTATTCAGCCGGTGTGGCTGACATTTTAAAAGGGGCACCGGCGTAGGGGAGCCTCCCCGCCTTGGGGTGTTCCATTTCCACCCAATAATCCCGGGCCTTATATTGTTGGTCCTTCAGCAGATCGGAGACATCGTTGACCGGGGCGGCCGGCACCCGCCATTCCTGGCAGAGAGCGACGATTTCTTTTTTAGTCCTTTGCCGAAACCAGGGGCGGACCAGGTCATCAAAGGCCTCAGCGTGCTCTAAACGAAGAAAACCGGTTTCAAACCTGGGGTCTTCCAGCAGATGGGGCATCTCCATGAGGGTCAGCAGCCTTTCGGCCTGGTCCTCGGTGCTGGCCCCGACAGAGACCTGACCGTCCTTACAGGGATAGATGGCGATGGGATGGCTCCACAAATATCGGTTCCCGGTCCTTTTCTGAACTTTGCCCGAATAGACAAAACGATTGATAGTGAACTGATGGAGGGAGGTCAGGCCTTCCAGGATGGAGACGTCGATATAACGGCCTTGACCGGTCTTTTGCCGTTTGATCAAGGCGGCTATAATGGCGGTATAGGCATGGAGCCCTCCCTGATAAGCCGCCTGCTCCCCGCCCCCGGCCAAAGGCTCCCGCTCCGGGTCTCCATTGACATACATATAACCGCTAAGGGCATTGGCAGGAAGACGACCGCCCATAAAATCCCGATAAGGGCCGCTTTGCCCGAAATCGGTGATAGAAGCCATGACCAGGCCGGGTCGTAATTCCCGCAAGGATTGGTAGCCCAGCCCCAGATCAGACAAATATCCCGGTCTGAAGTTTTCCACCAGCACATCCGCTTCCCGGATCAGTCGTTTCAATAGCCCGGCAGCGCCGGGCTTTTCCAGACCCAGGGTGATGCTCTTTTTCCCGGTATTCAGATACAGAAAAAGGGCGCTGGTCTCCGGATCGGGCCGGTCTTGAAGAAAAGGGCCGTTGTGCCTGGCCCAATCCCCTCGTCCCGGAGGTTCCACCTTGATCACCTTGGCCCCGAAAGCGGCCATCATTTTGCTGCAGTAGGGGCCGGAAATTCCCTGGCTTAAATCCAGGACCCTGATGGATTCCAAGGCTTTCATAATCGGCGTCTTAAATATCCCCTCCTGAACCTTTTTTGGGGAAAGTTAGACGGATCAGTTTCCGGGCCTCAGGGATCTGCGCTTTGGTCAGATTGAAGTGAAGGTTGCGGCCAGACAGAGAGGGATCGTCGCTAAAAAACTTCAACCGTCTCTGCCATAATCCTTGATGGACCTCTGCCTTGCTGACCATCCGATAAGGGATTTCGAAATTAAACCGGTGACCTGCTAACAATTCTTCCAAGGTTTTTTCCTTATAGGCCAATTGTCTTTCTTCGGCTGATGGTTTTCGAATAAACTTCTCGGCCTTGGCCGCCAGCGCTCCGCCCAGTAATAATTCCTTAAATCCGAAGGAGTAAGACATGTCGGACGGGTGTTGAATAAGTAGAACCATCACCCTTTGTTCTGTAAAAAGAAGGTCATAAATAATGTCAAAGGTATGCCCGCTGACATCACCCAGAAAACCGATCAACCGTTCCATAATCAGCGCTGTGCTTCCCCCGAAAAGTCGATTTTAAATAGGTCCATCTTGCTTTTTTGCTTCAAAATTCTTAAAGTAGAAAACAAAAGTTGATCTTAAAGATTTTATATCTTAAACCATAACACGGTAGTAAAGTCAACCGGCAAGGAGGAAAACCATGATCCGATTCAACGGCATCAACCATCTGGCCATGGCCACCGGCGACATGGACCGTACCGTACGCTTCTGGCGGGACCTTTTGGGAATGCGCCTGGTGGCCGGACTTGGGAAATCCGGCTATCGTCATTATTTTTTTGAAATTTCCGAAAACGATTTGATCGCCTTTTTTGAATGGCCCGGAGTGAAACCAGTGGAACCTAAAGACCACGGTTACCCGGTCAAAGGGCCTTTTATTTTCGATCATATCTCCTTCGGGGTGGAGACCGAAGACGACCTCTGGGAGCTCAAGGACAAACTCACCGCCGCCGGGTTCGAGGTCTCCGGGGTCATCGATCATGGGTTTATCCATTCCATTTATGCCTTTGACCCCAACGGCATCCCCATCGAATTCAGTCACAATGTCCAGGGGGTCGATGTTCGTCAAAATCCGTCGATGGCCGATTCCGCCCCTTCAGCGATCACCCTAGAAGGTCCGGAACCCCATTCCGGGATCTGGCCCCAGGTTTCCTCCCCCACCCCCAAGGGAAACCGCCGGGTCTATCCCGGGGCCGGCAGCGAATTGTTTCATGGTATAGAAAAAAAATAGAGGCTCAATCTTTAAGGACCTCCAATTCAAACTCTATGTTCATGGCCGGGAAAATAAAAGCGAACAGTTTTTCATAAGATATGGGGCAGCGGTTGGCCAGGAAAGAAACGCCGTCCAGGCGATGCAATTTCCAGAAGTTGATTCTGACTTTGATTTTCTTGAACAGCGCTGAGGTTTCATAGGCATATTCGGAAAACCCGCCGCAAACATAATCCAGGGATTGACTGTTGAAAAAGTGCTTGTGGGTGGGGTCGCCGAAGGCATGCGTGCTGGAAAAATGGGGTAGGCGCAGGAAAACCCGCGCCCCCTTTTTACCCAGGCGGTGAATCTCTTCCAGGGTACGGATCACATCCGTTACATGTTCCAGGACATCGATACCGTAAATCCGGTCGAAGTAATTATCTTCAAAGGGATAAGGGAAGACGTCCAGATCATGAACGATATCGGCCTGGGAACGGGGGTTCTTATCCAGGCCCACCGCGCCCTGAACCTTCCGATTCCCGCAGCCGATATCCAGGGTTTTCATAACTCCCCCTTCTTCAAAAATCCAGCGGGCTTTTGGCTTCTTTTACCGTCCGGCTGGGGATGCAGTGGGTATAGATCATCGTGGTCCTTACATCGCTGTGGCCAAGCAGGGTCTGGATGGTCCGGATATCGTAATCAGCCTGTAAAAGATGAGTGGCAAAACTATCGTCTCTTCTCCTTCAGCTCTTCAACATAGGTCAGGGTTTTTGCCGGAAAAAACCACTGCCAAACGAGCTCTTTGGAAGCGTTCTTGTATTTCTTTTCCAAAAGATGATCCAAGAAACACCCCGGCATACCCGGCGGCCATATCCTCTTCATGGAGGTCTATCACCCGGTTAAGCTGGTCTTTTAGTTCCGGGAGAATTTTCTGCGGTAAGGGGACTGTCCGGTCTTTCTGTCCCTTACCGTCATGGATGGTCAAAACGCCGGCGTCAAAGTTAAAATTGTTGACGCGCAGCTTCATACACTCAAAAAGGCGAAGTCCACAACCATAAAGCGTTTTAACAACCATGTCGTACGGCGGATAGAGATGGCTTATTACCTTGTCTACTTCTTCCCGGGAGAGAACAACGGGGATATAGGGCCTTCGTTTCGCTCGAACTACTCCGTGGATCTCGCCGAAATCCTTTTTAAGAACATGGCGGTAATTCCCGTCCAGGTTAAAGGGGGCGTCTTTTTTGAAAGGCGCTTTAAATCATGATAGAGAGTAACCGCATGGCCTGCTTGCCTGATCTGATCCTCGGTCTGCTTTTTCTGACGCAGCTTGCCAAGAAATTGGGTCAAGCTTTTCGATCCCCCATCCGGAAAGCCGTACTTAGTACTATAATCCAGGTAATATCGTAACCATTTTTTGTAGTCATTGTGTAAAGCCGAAGGAACTGCCTGCTTCTCCAGAAAGGTAACAAAAATCGTCAATAACTCAGAGGGTATATTGAGCATAGGATGTTGACCGGAAAGGGTGTATTTGTCCGATTTGGAATGTTACACAGTTAGAAACTTAGACAAGGTGCACCCTTTTGTCAATATTTTTTTACATTTAAATAGATTTTATGGTACATTTCGGGAAAACTACTTAATAACATCGTTCTCGGCGACTGCGTCGCCGAGAATCGCGGCGCTGACTTCGTCCAGCGTCTTGTCCTGGCGCCTTGCGCCAGAACAAGGCACTGGACCGGACAGCGGAATCCGCACCATCAAGCTGCGCTTGCTGGCACGGCTCCCGCCGCCGGTCAGCGCCGCGATTATGTGTCGTGTAAAAAGGAGAAAAAAGATGCGCGATTCAGAAAAAACGATCGGCAATATAATTGATAAAGTCACCGTATCCATTATATCATCTATTGATGAGAATGATTTCCCAAATACCAAAGCTATGCTACCTCCTCGCAAGCGAGACGGTATAAAACATATTTATTTCACAACCAATACATCCTCAATGCGAGTAAAACAGTACACCAACAACCCGAAAGCCTGCGTGTATTTCTTTAACCAAAGGTTCTTTAAAGGCGTTATGCTCAAGGGGACAATGGAAGTTTTACAGGATGAAAAATCAAAGCAAATGATATGGAAAGACGGCGATGAAATGTATTATCCAAAAGGCGTAACAGATCCAGATTATTGTGTGCTAAAATTTACTGCTCAAGACGGAAGATATTACAGCGATTTCAAATCAGAAAATTTTGAAGTCAAATAAAATCACATAACCACGGCATTAAGGGCGACAGCAAAAAGCCGCCGCGCCTTATGCCGGTCGTTCGGCCCACAAATCATTACCGAGGATTGTAACATGACACCAAAACAATTTTATGATTGGCAAACGGCAGGTGGAACAGACGATGTCATGCGTTTGGTCGATTGTCTCGAGCGAGCAGACTTTGCATGGTGCGCGATTGGCGGCGTGGCCGTCAATCATTGGGCGGCTGAAGCCATGGTCACGCAAGATGTCGATTTTGTTGTTGCTGCAGAATCAGTGGATCTTGCCATAAAAGTCCTCGAGGAAGCCGGATTCAAATCGGAGCGGTTTGCATGGTCTATTAATTTTCGAGGTCGTTCAAAGGTCAGCATTCAATTGAGTACAGAGGACTTCTACAAAGACTTCCCGAACCGAGCAGTCCCAGCCGACATACACGGGATTCTTATGAGGGTTGCGTCTCTAGAAGACACGTTGAAGGGAAAAATCAAAGCGTGGCGGGATGCTGAAAGAAGGCAAAGCAAGAAACTCAAAGACCTTGGCGACATCGCCCGTTTGGTAGAGAGTCATCCTCACCTGTGGGAAATGCTTGATCCGGATCTGAGAGAGATCATTCAGAAGCAATAGTGACAGATATTAGGCCGAACCTCGGCCTGCACCAGACTCCGCTTCGCTCCGCTGGTGATGCCGGGCGTTCTCGGCGACTGCGTCGCCGAGAATCGCGGCGCTGACTTCGTCCAGCGTCTTGTCCTGGCGCCTTGCGCCAGAACAAGGCACTGGACCGGACAGCGGAATCCGCACCATCAAGCTGCGCTTGC
>JBFMBU010000159.1:0-8317 GCA_040755035.1 Thermodesulfobacteriota bacterium | reverse complement strand
GGCCGATTCCAACAATTGATTTAACAAAGAGACCTGCTCGGCGGTCAGCTCCCGAGTCAACATTCCTGAAACCAGATTGAGGTTGGCCCCTTGTTCCAGCAGATAGGCGGCGGCCAAATAATCCGCAGGGGTGGTGGAGCTGAAGGTGAACGAGCCGGTGTCTTCATAAATCCCCAGGGCCATCAGGGTCGCCTCATCGGAGGTCAGAGAAACCTGTTTTTCTTTCAGGAGCCGGGTCAGGACGGTCATGGTGGCCCCAACCGGTTCAATGACCTCCAGGCTCCCTTTGATATCGTTTTCAGCGGCCGGGTGATGATCGTAAATATGGATGTCCAAGCCGGGGAGGTCCAGGATTTCGGCGAATCGTCCGATGCGGTCCGCCTGGCGGGTATCTACCAAAATCAAGCGGCGGATTTGACCCAGAGGGACCTGTTTTATTTTTGTGAAGTTGTATAAATACACCGTGGACTGAAGGAAAAAATTGCGCAGGTTTTGTTCTTGGGAACCGGGAAAGACCAGCAAGGCCTCGGGATAGAGTTTTTTTGCGGCCATCATAGAAGCCAGACCGTCAAAATCGGTGTTGAGATGGGTGGTGATAACCTCTATACCGTCTTTCGGCAGCGGTGCCGAAGGGTTTGCCCTTGATGAGGTTTCCATGGTCGATCAGGCCCGGGGATGAAATCTCCGGTATACTTCCCGGAGGTGTTCATGGGTCACCAGGGTATAAATCTGGGTGGTGGAAATATCCGCATGACCCAAAAAGGTCTGGATGGAACGAAGATCGGCCCCTCCTTCCAATAGATGGGTGGCAAAGGTGTGTCGCAAGGTATGGGGGGAAATTGATTTTTCGATGCCGGCCTGCCGCACATAGCCCTTCAAAATTTTCCAAAAACCCTGGCGGGTCAACCGCTTTCCCTGGCGATTGACAAAAACCCAAGGGGTCATGACCCTGTTAATCAGACGCGGTCGTCCTTTTTCGATATATTCTTTTAAAGAAATCAAGGCCGATTTTCCGATGGGAACCAGCCGTTCTTTGGAGCCCTTTCCCAAGGTGCGGATCAGCCCGGCTCCCAGCTCTAGCTGATCCAAGGTCAGGGCTGTTAATTCCGAGACCCGTAGTCCTGTGGCATAAAGGACCTCCAGAAGGGCAGCATCCCGCATTCCGGCCGGGGTCTCCTTCCGGGGTTGCCGAAGAAGGACCTCCACCTCCATTTCGGTGAGCGTCTTAGGCAGGGTCCGTTGGGGCTTGGGGCCTCTCAAGGCTAAGGTCGGGTTATCCTTGCGTTCGGTTTCCTCCTGAAGAAAGCGATAGAAAGACCTCAGGGCCGATAGGATCCTGGCCTGGGTTCGACTGGAGGAATTCCTTTTCTTCAACGACCCCAGAAAATCATATAAAGTATCCGCTTGAGTTTGAGAAAGGTCATTTAGCCCTCTGCTCTCCAAAAACCGAAAGTATTGGATAAGATCACGGCTATAACCCTCTATAGTATTTGGGGAAAGGCCCTTTTCAACCACTAAAAAATTTAAAAAGCGGTCCACCAGAATATCTTCCATAAAGAATTTATAGCAGACCCTGGTGATTCTGTCAAGAAAAGTTGAAATTTCTATGATTTAGGTAATTATTCTCCGGAAAAACCCTTCCGGGTGGTCAGGTTGTTAACCGACTCTAAAGATGGACTCGCAAAAAGTCCGATTTTGTCATTTCGAGGAGAGAAGTGACGAGAAATCTTTTCGGTCAATTTCATTTACTAAGGGACCGCAAGTGTACGTTCCCCTCCGGGGAGCGGATGAAAACCTGGACCTTTATTTTGCTGCTTGATGAAATCCGTTAGCGCTTGAAAGGGGGGCGGAATAAAGGGATCGAGTCCTTGGGGTCTTCTCAAGGGGACGGGAAATATTATTATCCATTAAGTATTGACAATATCTAAGGATTGTTGTAATTACCTAAGCCCATGAACCAGCGAAAAATTGCCCTGATCACCGGAGGAAGCAAGGGAATCGGCGCTGCCGTAGCGGTAACCCTGGCCGAAGACGGATTTGATATCTGGCTTAATTACCGCAGTGATCACGAGGGGGCCGTAGGGGTTTCAAGGGCCGTTGAAAAAAAAGGGGGAAGGTGCCGCTTGTTGCCGTTTGATGTTTCCAACCCCCAGGATGTGGAAAAGGTATTACTGCCTCTGCTGGAAGAAGAAACTCCTTTTGCCTTGGTAAACAATGCGGGATTCACCAAAGATGTTATTCTGGCCTGGATGACCCGGGCCGAATGGGAGGAGGTCCTAAACGTCCATTTGGGGGGATTTTTTTTGGTCACCAAACCGGTACTGAATGTTATGTTAAGGAAAAAGGAAGGACGGATCATCAATATCGTCTCCACTTCCGGCCAAAGCGGGATGGCCGGGCAGACCAATTACGCCGCGGCCAAGGCCGGGTTGATTGGGGCTACCAAAGCCCTGGCTGTTGAAGTGGCCAAAAGGAATGTGCTGGTTAATGCCGTATCGCCGGGTTTTATTGACACCGAGATGGTAAAGGACCTTCCCAAAGAAAAAATATTACCCCTGATTCCCATGGGCCGCTACGGAACACCCCAGGAAGTGGCCGGCGTGGTCAGCTTTCTCTGCTCAGATAAGGCTTCTTATATTGCCGGGCAGGTGATCTCGGTCAACGGCGGCGTTTACCGGTGAAAGGTTTTCCGTTTCTTTTGGAGCTCCTTGCCCACCCTGCTTCAAAATTTTTCTAATAGGCCCTGGGTTCCAACCGGAAACCCCCATTTTCCCGCAACCGACACCCTGGTTTTTTTTGCCGCTAATGGCCTTGATTCAATAAAATTGTTGCTCAAAAACCCATGTCCGGATCCGAATCAAAAATCCTAAATGCCCTCTGTTTTGATATTGATGACCTGGCCTACAGTCTTAATCAGGTGAAGGGGACCCATCTGCTAACTGATTTTCCTGTAGAGCAGGAATCCTATGCTTTATTGGAAAGCCTGGTCAGGATGGAAATCAGGGCGACCATGTTTGTCCCGGGATATGTGGCCCGGCGATTTCCGGCCTTAGTCAGGGCTATGGACCAGGCTGGGCATGAGCTGGCCTCCCATGGCAGCAGGCACTGGACAGCCGGCCGTTTGCAGAAAAAGGGCTTTGGGGAGGATGCCGGTCAGGGGAAAAAGGAGTTGGAGGATGTTCTGGGAAGGGAGATAATCACCTTCAAGGCCCCGGACTGGGGGATAAAACAGGGTACCCTCTGGGCCTATGACCAATTAATTTCCTTGGGTTTCCGGGTGGATCATTCCGCCCATCCCCCCCTGTTAAAGGCCTTGGGGCGCCGGGCGGAGGATTGGAGACCCTTTGGTTTCAGGGAGAATTTAACGGTGATCCCGGTGACCACTATCCGGATTGGGGGAAAGGTGCTTCCCATCAACGGTGGGATGTATAGCGCTTATCTGCCAATCGGTTTTCAGATCAGGTATTTTCGACATTTAAACCGGCAGGGCATCCCTTTTAATTATTACTGCCATCCTTATGAATACAGCCCCCAGGGGTTGAACCGAAAACCCTGGAAATACCGATCCCTGCGGGCTGCACTATACGGCCTGCACTTCGGCCGATATCAGGGGGCTATTTCCCGTTTGGCCTCAATTTTTAAACTGGGTCCCTTGAGGGAAGCTTACGCTCAATTTTTATAGCCGATTCAAGATCTCTTCCTGAGGTCGCAACGAAACAAAGGCGGTTATTCGACTTTTTGCGAGACTGTCTGTGGACCCGTTAAGAAAAGAAAATTTGAGGTTCTTCTATCTTGTACACCCGGCTTGTTTTTGATATAGTAAAACGATGTCTTAACCGTCCTGTCAAAAGGACCGAAGATTAGTAAAGAAAAGGGTCTTATGTATCGAGTGGCCATAACCGGTGTGGGGATTATCTCCTGTCTGGGAACGGACCGGCAAACCGTCGCCAGGGCCTTGCGAAAGGGGAAATCCGGGATCGTCATTGATGAAGAGAGGATCAATCTGGGATTTCGCAGTCCCTTGACCGGAAAGATCAAGAATTTTTTCCCCCATCAGAGCTTATCCAGAAAACAACAAAAAACCATGCCTGATTTTGTAGTACAGACCTACAGCGCCGTCATGGAGGCCTTGACCCAATCAGGACTCTCGCCTAGGGATTGGCAGAACGGGGAATCAGGATTGATCTTCGGCTGTGATTCCAGTTGCCAGGCGGCCATTGAACAAGTCCGTATTCTTAGGGAGGAAGGGGAGACCAAGGCCATAGGCAGCGGGCTGATCTTCCGTTCCATGACCTCCACCGTTACTATGAACCTGAATACCCTTTTAAAAACCCGGGGGATCAGCCTGACTATCAGTTCGGCCTGTTCCAGCGGGGGACATGCTGTGGGTCTGGGGGCCGATCTCATTGCTCTGGGAAGACAGGAAAGGGTTATCTGCGGTGGCGCCCAGGAGATCAACTGGGAATCCATGTGCAGTTTTGACGGACTGGGGGCCTTTTCGATACGGACGGACCGACCGGAAACGGCCAGCCGGCCTTTTGATGCCGATCGAGACGGATTGATCCCCAGCGGAGGCGCGGCGGCCTTGGTTCTGGAGCAATATGATCTAGCGAAAAAAAGAGGGGCCAGGATCCTGGGGGAAGTCGTCTCCTACGCTTTTTCTTCCGATGGAAATCATATCTCCATTCCCAGTCCTGAAGGATTGGGTTCGGCCATGGGCAAGGCCCTGAACCAAAGTGGATTAAAAGCGACGGAAATCGATTACATCTGCGCCCATGCCACCTCCACCCCCGTGGGCGACTCGGTCGAGGCCGAAAGCATACTACATGTTTTTGGAGAACCTACTCCCTGGGTATCCTCCCTAAAATCCATGACCGGCCATGAGCTCTGGATGTCCGGGGCCTCCCAGGTAGTCTATTCGGTGATCATGGCTCAAGAGGAGTTCCTCGCCCCTAATCTCAATTTTGAACATCCCGATCCGAATTCCGGTCGTTTAAAAATCGTCAGGGAAACGGTGCCGCAGCGCCCCCAACTGGTGTTGTGCAATTCGGCAGGGTTCGGGGGGACCAATTCCTGTTTGGTTTTGAGATTTGAACGATGAGCTATGACTGCCTGGTTATCGGGGCCGGTTTGTCGGGAATGACCGCGGCCATTGTTTTGGCGCAAAAGGGCTATAAGACCGCTCTGCTGGAAAAAGCCCCCCGAATCGGCCCGACCCTGCGGGGATTTAAACGCCAAGGGTTGTTGTTCGACACCGGCTTCCATTACAGCGGTGCTTTAAATGACGGGGAGCCCCTGGACATTTTTTTCCGATATCTGGGGCTTTCCAAAAAAATGGTAAAAGTCCCCTTTGATCCCGAAGGGTTTGATGTCTTCCGCTGCCTGGAACCGGAATTCGAATTCCCCTTCCCTTATGGACACCAAAGGATTATAGAAAGATTGTCGGAGGTTTTCCCGGGGGAGCGGAAAGCCATCAGCGAGTATTTCCAAAAAGTGCGAAAGGCCTACTATTCCAAACCCTATATCAACCTGCAACCTTCTCTCCAATTTTCGGGGCTGCCAATAGTCAGCGGGCCGACACTTGCTGAGGTCCTCAACCGTTTGACGGAGAACCGGCTGCTGAAGGGCATTTTATCCATGCATTGTCTGTTGCACGGGGTGCCACCGGAAAAGGTCCCTTTTCTTGATCACGCGGTGGTGGCCGGGTCCTACTATGAATCGGTAAACGGCATCGAAGGGGGAGGAAGCCGATTGCTGCAGGTCTTCGAAGAGCGCTTGAGCGAACTGGGCGTGGAGAGTTATTGTGACAGCGAGATCCAGGAGATCCTCATCGCCCCTGACCGTTCCCTGTCCGGGGTTCGCACTGCCAGCGGGGTCGTCCTGGAAGGCCGGCAATGCATTGCCACTGTCCATCCCCGCTGCCTGCTGCAAATCGTTCCGGATCAAGCCTTCCGGCCCGGTTATCGAAAACGGTTGGAGGCCCTGGAGGATTCCTGTTCGGCCATGATCGTTTTTGCCCGTCTGAAGCGTCCCTCAAAACTTCTGGAAGGGGCCAACCTCTTTTTGCTTCCCCATCCCGAATTCCCCGATCCCGAATTGGAGTTGGCGGTGGAGAAAAGACTCCTGTTCGTTTCCCATGCCTGTCAAGGTGGCGAGGGAGCCCCTCAGGAAGGAATGATCGTTATTTGTCCCTTCCCTCATACCGGGAAGGGAAACGGTTCCAGCCCTTTCAGTCACCCTGATTCCCCGGCCTATCAATCCTTTAAATCGAACATGTGCCAAAGGATCATCGCTCACCTTCAAAGAACCTGCCCGGAGTTTCGGGATCAGGTGGACGTTGTCGATTGTTCTACTCCAAATACATTGAAGCGATTCACCAACAGTCCTTTTGGAAGCCTTTATGGCGTAAAACACCAGATTGACCAGGTCAATCCCCTGCCGGTGACCAAACTGAAGGGCTTGTTTCTGGCCGGACAGTCCATCGTCGCCCCGGGGATTTTGGGGGCCATGGTTTCCGCCTTTGTGGCTTGCGGGGCCATCATCGGACATGAAGATCTTAGAAAGGACTTACGGGCATGGGTATGAGGAGAGTGGTGGTTACCGGTATGGGCGCCGTATCTCCCTTCGGCCGGGGCGCGGATGCCCTTCTTGAGGGCTTGATGGCCAATCAAAGCGGGGTCCGGCTGCATCCTGAATTGGCCAAGATCAAAGGGTTGAGGACCCGTGTGGCCGGATTGGTCTCCGGGGTTGATCCCAAGGAAATACCAAGAAAATTCAGACGATCCATGTCTGAGATGTCCATTTTTGCCGCCTTGTCCGGACAGGAGGCGGTTGACATGGGGGGAATTTCAGCTGAAATATGTGCCGCAGGACGAATAGGAATCGCCATGGGCTCTACGGTAAGCAGTCCTCTTGCCACCGATGAGTGTTATCGGCTGTATTTGAACGGGTATACTGTGGAAGAAATCAAAGGCACCCTTTTTTTTCAACTCATGAATCATTCCTGCGCTTCCAATATGGCCCAGCTCTTGGGAATAACCGGTAGAATTCTGGCCCTTTCCTCGGCTTGTTCCACCGGAAACCAGGCTATAGGATACGGGTACGAATTGATCGCCTTCGGAAAACAGGACCTCATGCTCTGCGGGGGAACAGAGGAATTCCACCCCCTTTCGGCAGCTACCTTCGATATCATCAATGCCGGCTCCATCAAATACAACGACCGCCCGCAACAAACTCCCCGGCCCTTTGATCAGGAGCGGGACGGAATGGTCTGCGCCGAAGGTTGCGGAGTACTCCTGTTGGAAGCCCTGGATTCGGCCCTGCAACGCCAAATCCCGATCCTGGCCGAGGTGATCGGCTTTGCCACCGGTTCGGACCCGGCCAATATCGCTGATCCCCATGCGGATTCCATTGAGTCCTGTCTGCGGCAGGCCCTGTCCCAGGCCGGGATTCAAGCCGGGGAGGTGGATTATATCAATGCCCATGCTACCGGGACCTTGCAGGGAGATAAGGCCGAAGCCGAAGCTTTGCGGAAAATCTTTGGAGACGGGGTCCCGGTCAGCAGCCTCAAGGGTCATCTGGGCCACACTTTGGCTGCCTCGGGGGCCTTGGAATCCATAGCCACGATCGGGATGATGAACCGCGGTTGTCTCATCCCCACGCTTAATTTGAAAAACATCGATCCCCTCTGCGGAGGGATTACCCACCTTCGCCACCTGGAAGATCGCGAAATCGACATTGCCATAAAAAATAATTTTGCTCTGGGCGGAATAAATTCATGTACGGTATTTAGGAGGTATATTCATGACCGATGAGAAGGTGATCGAGATCATCAACACCTCACTGGCGGAGGAGTTTGAAATAGATCCGGAGAGGATGGTGCCCGAAGCCCTTCTCTTTGAAGACTTGGAACTGGACAGTTTGGACCGGGTGGATACGGTGATCCTGCTGGAAAAGGCTTTTAAATTCAAGATCCGGGAAGAAGAGGCGATCAGGGAAATTCGAACCCTGGGGGATATTCACCGTTTTGTCATACAAAAAATTGCCGACAAGAATGCGGATTAAAGTAAAGGGAAACGCCTGTCAACTTTATTGACTCGGCCGGACAGGATGTTAAACTAAAGAGGATCTCAAACGAATAATCCGAAAGAGGATAACTGGAAGGTTCGGTATTTTAAAAAAAGAATTCTACCCAAACTGGATAGAATTTATTTAAAAACAAGAGTTAAAACCGGACCGAATAATACATTTGTGTTCATCTGAAATCATAATTTTCGATGAGAACCAATTATCAAGTATCCAGTTCCGGTACCGGCTG
>JBFMBU010000158.1:0-15759 GCA_040755035.1 Thermodesulfobacteriota bacterium | reverse complement strand
GACCGGAAGTATTTCGGTCTTTTGCAATGCCCACACCTGGGTCAGAACCTATATCGGAGCCAGCCCTAATTCCGGGGGTTTCAACCCCCGGCAAATGCGCAACGGCGTTACCGGGGATTTGTTAAATTACAACCTCTATCGCAATTCCTCCCGCACCGAAATCTGGGGAAACGGTACTCAGGGAACCTACACCATGTATCAAAGGGTCAATAGAAATCATACCACGACCTGGACCGTCTACGGCCGCATCCCGCCAGGCATGGATGTGGGTGTCGGGAATTACGGAGAAGTTCTAGTGGTAACGATAGAATACTGACCAGGATCAAAAGAACTCGAAAGCCCTAAGCAGTCTGGATGGAGATGGCAATGGGCCAGGCATAGATACCGGGCCGGGTGTTTTCGGAAAGGATAAAACGGTACGATAAATTAAAAGAAGTGGTTCCCCTTATGGAGGGTTGGGAAACGGAAGCGGATCCTGAAACCAGTTGGACAGGACTGGCCAATCCTTGAACCTGCACTTCCTTGATAGTCCCTAAATTCCCCTCAAAGGTAAACACATAGCCATCATTGGAATTGGTTTTGACCACCAGTCTGGAGGCGGAAATCAAATCTATGTACCCTCTTCTGATATCTTCCTCGCTGATAGTGAACTCCGACAATTGGGAAAGCGATTTGACCTGAATGTAGGCCATAACCCGGACGGTTACGTTAATCAGGGCGGTTTTGGTAACGGCGCCGATTTCCTGAACACATAAAAAGATATTCAGGAACAGCACCGCCCCAATGAAAGTGCAAAAGGTTCTGCTTTTTTTAACTTTAGGAGGATACATAGGCTTGGGACCTTTATTGTATTCTTCCTTCATTCCTTGGGTGTTTTATAGCATGGGCGGCGTCAAAAATCAAGCAAAAAATCAATTTTTCTCTATTTTTTCAACCTCTTGCCAAAATTTCGACAGCATTTTCCCCGTTTATCTTTTTTATCCCGTTTAGCCCGGGGACGAAAAGCTTTGAGCGTAGCTCGTATCTCGGGGCTTGTATCTCGTGAAAAGCATGAGGGCAGCGTGCAAGGTGCATAGGGCATAGGGCAGAGGGCATAGGGCATAGGGCAAAGCGTTCGGCGTTCGGCGTTCGGTCTAAAAACGTAACCTTGGGAACACGACTAACGAGATAGAGAAAAAAAGTTCAGAGTTCAGAGTTCGGAGTTTAGAGAACAAGAACGTGACTCGCATCCCGGGGTTCGTATCTCGTAAAAAAGCATGAGGGCAGATGAAGAGAGCAGAGGGCAGGTTAAAAGCGAGTTACGAACAACGAGATACGAGATACGAGTCACGAGCTACGAAAAATATTATTCAAGATTGGGGGTAAAAAGCCGATAGTAACTTTAGAATAAAATTCTATGCAAAGTGGATAAAATTTATTCTACAACAGGAATTAAACCCGGCCCAAATGATGAATTTACGGATTTCCAATTTTGGTTCCGGCTGGTCCGGGTTGGGATAAACAGGAAAAGGTTACCGAGAATTCACCCCAAATCCCCGCCAAAAGCGGGAAAGAACTAAGGACAAAAAGGATGGAACCTCATATAAACAAAATGAATATGGAAGAGGTTTCCATCTGGCTCCATATCCTTCGGACTACGGTTTACCACCTCTGCCGCAGGGGAGAGATTCCCTGCTCCAAAATTGGAGGTCATTGGCGCTTTCATCAGCAGCAAATCGAAGTCTGGCTGGTCAGGCAGGCCATTGATAATACCTTCGGCGTTCGGAGAAAAAAACCGGGGCTCGTATCGCGGGGCTCGTATCTCGGGAAAATCAGACAGTTCGTCGTTCGTCGTTCAGCGTTCAGCGTTCGGCGTTCGGCGTTGGTCTTTTGGCCTAAAGACGTAACCTTGGGAACACGAGTCACGGGATACGAGCTACGAACAACGAACCACGAGCCACGAGCCACGAGATACGAGATACGAGATACGAGATAAAGTTTAAGAAGGAAAAAAAGGAATGATCAAAAGAAAAAAGATGGATTGGCGCAGCGTATTAATCGGCCTCATTATTGGCTCTTTCAGCTGGGGTCCGGCTCTGGCCGGGGAAGCCTCTAAGGACTTGACCGATCTGAGCCTGGAGGCCTTGATGAACCTCTCGGTCACATCCGTTTCCAAAAAAGAGGAAAAGGTTTCCCAGGCCCCCTCGGCCGTCTTCGTCATCACCCAGGAAGACATCCGTCGCTCGGGCGCAACCAATGTCCCCGAAGCCCTGCGCATGGTCCCGGGTGTTGAAGTAGCCCGCATCGATGCCAATAAATGGGCCATATCCGCCCGGGGGTTCAACAGCCGCTTCGCCAATAAGCTCCTGGTCCTGATGGACGGTCGAACCCTCTACGCCAATCTTTTTTCCGGAGTATTTTGGGATGTCCAGGACACCCTCATCGAGGACATCGAGCGCATCGAAGTCATCCGCGGTCCCGGGGCGACTCTCTGGGGGGCCAACGCCGTCAACGGAGTCATCAACATTATCACCAAAAAGGCCCGCGATGTTCAAGGCGGTCTGGCCGTGGCCGGAGGCGGAACCGAAGAAAAAGGTTTCGGGGGGTTGCGCTATGGAACCAAAACCGGGGAATCTTCCTTCATAAAAGCTTACGCCAAATTCTTTGATCGGGCCGGGTCGGTCCAACCGTCCGGGGAAAAAGCCGGGGATGAATGGGACCTTTTCCGCACCGGATTCCGCTTTGATCACCACCCTTCGACCCTTAATAACTTCACCCTTCAGGGAGATTATTATCAGGGGCATACCGGGACCCCTTATGCCTTCCCTTTGCTGACGCCTCCTTATGTTGCCTTTCAGAACGAAAAAACAGAAGTCAGCGGCGGAAATATTCTGGGCCGCTGGAAGCATGTCTATTCCGAAGCTTCGGAATGTAATTTGCAGTTTTATTACGATCGGACGCAGCGTAAGGACATCCTGATTTTCGAAGAACAGGATGTCTTTGATTTTGATTTCCAACACCGTTTTCGATGGCTGAAACGACAAGAGATCGTTTGGGGCCTCGGCTATCGTCTGTTAAAGGACCGCCTGCGCAACAATGACCTCCTGGCCCTTTATCCCTCTGAGAGGACCGACCAGCTTTTCAGTGCCTTTATCCAGGATGATATCGTTCTGATCAAGGATCAATGGCGCTGGGTCATCGGTTCCAAATTCGAGCATAATGACTACACCGGTTTTGAATTCCAACCCAGCACCCGCCTGATCTACAACCCGACCCCAACCCAGACCCTCTGGAGCGCCATTTCCCGTTCGGTGCGCACCCCTTCCCGGGTGGACCAGCAGCTATCGGCGCATTATTATACAATTATCCCGGGGGAGTCGGGAAACGACAGCCCTTTTCCGCTCATGATCCGAGTGGTAGGAAATCCGGAATTCCAATCGGAAGAGGTGATATCCTATGAACTGGGTTATCGTTTGCAGCCGCTTTCCAACCTGAATGTGGATCTGACCGGTTATTATAACCAGTATGATCGGCTTCGCTCGGCCTCTCCCGGCCCGGTTACCATGGAGACCCGACCCAGCGGACCCTATCTGGTTTCCAACCAGACGGTGGACAATGAGGATTCAGCCGAAATCCTGGGACTGGAACTGGCGCTGGACTGGAAAATAGCGGACTGGTGGCAGATCAAAACCGCTTACACCCTTTGTGAAACGCGTTATCATCAACATGGCGCTGTGGCCGGTGAAGTGTTTGAATCGCCGGCCTACCAGGTCTCCTTGCGTTCTTCGTTCAACCTTGGGAAAACCATCGAACTGGATGGTTGGTTCCGATACGTCGGAGAGCTGAAGAATCTGGGCATCGCCGCATATAGCGATCTGGACCTGCGCCTGGCCTGGCACCCAATGAAAACGTTAGAATTGGCCTTGGTCGGGCAGAATCTCTTGAAGGCCCGACGGGCTGAATTTTATTCACCCTTTTTTAACTATCAGACTTTCGAGGTGGAACGCGGTTTTTATGCCAAGGTTTCCTGGAAATTTTAACCCTTGCAGCTCGTAAGCCGTCGGCAAAAAAAGGATAAAACGTTGGCCTTGAGAAAAAAACGGATCCGATTATGGATCATGACCTTTCTAGGTATTCTTTTGTTGCCGGCCGGTTCCATCCCTGGAGAAGAAATTCGGGAGGAACAGATCAAGGCGGCTTTTTTATATAATTTTGCCAAATTTATCGAATGGCCGACCGATTCCTTCAAGTCCGAATCCAGCCCCTTGGGCCTCTATATCCTGGGAACCGATCATTGGGGACCTTACATTGACGTGTTGAAGGAAAAAAACGTTAAAGGAAGAAAAATCGTCCTGCGCCGGATTTCCCGCCCGGAAAATCTGGAGGAGTGTCATATCCTTTTTATAAGCGCCTCAGAGCGAAATAACCTCAGGAGCCATTTGGCCTTGCTGAAAAACCATAACATCCTGACGGTCAGCGATATGGAACGTTTCGCTCATCAAGGCGGCATGATCGGATTAATCAATATCGAAGGAAAAATAAATTTTGAAGTTAATATCGAAACGGTTTACAGCAGCCGGTTGAAATTCAGCGCCCAACTCTTAAAGGTCGCCCGGATTATTCGCAACGGGTAAAAGAGGCCGAATTGATGAGCTTTTTTCAACAACCCCAATCCATCCGCAGCAAACTCATCCTTCTTACCCTGGGGATCAGCCTGTCGGCCCTGATTTTCACCTGTATTTCCTACATCATCTATGACCGGATCACCTTCAAACAAAAGATGGTTCGGGACCTGGAAACCTTATCGGATATTATCGGGGGCAACTGTGAAGCAGCCCTGGCCTTCTATGATCCCGATTCGGCAGCCAAGACCCTGGAAACCCTGCGGGCGGAAAAGCATATCCTGGCCGCCGCCGTCTTCAATAACACCAATCAGCGGTTTGCCGTCTATCGGCAAAAGACCGAAAGGCAAAACCCTCTGCCCTCCACTCCTTCGAAATCCGGATATGTCTTTCAGGACCGGGCCTTGGTCCTTTTTCGCCCCATCTATCTGGAAAATGAAAAACTGGGGACCATTTATCTCCATTCGGACCTGACCGAACTGGATGCCCGACTGACGCGATTTCTATTGATCGTTGCCCTACTAATCAGTGTTGCCTCTTTGGGTGCCTATTTTCTGGCCTCCCGGCTGCAGAAGATGGTATCCGCTCCCATCCTCCATCTCTCCGAAGTGGCCCGTGAAATATCGGAAAAACAGGATTTCTCTATCCGGGCCGAATCCCGGGGTGGGGATGAGACCGGTTTTTTGATCGAACGTTTTAATGACATGGTGGGGCAGATCGAAGAACGGGACAAGGCCTTGCGCATGACCCAGAACGAATTGGAACTGAAATATTTTCAACTTGAGGTCCAATTATCGGAAAGGACCAAAGCGGAAGAGGCCCTTAAACAAGCCAGGGACGAACTGGAATCCAGGGTCGTGGAGCGGACCGCTGACTTAGCTAAAGCCAATGCCGACCTGACCAACGAGGTTGCCGAGCGCGAAAAAACAGCCTTGGAACTGGAAAGGGCCAAGGAAGCGGCCGAGGCCGCCAACCAGGCCAAGAGCGAATTCTTAGCCAATATGAGCCATGAACTGCGCACCCCCTTGAATCATATTATCGGATTTAATGAGCTGGTGCTGGATAAAAATTATGGAGACCTGAACCCGACTCAGGAGGAATTTCTAAACGATGTCCTGCAGAGCAGCCGGCACCTCTTGGCCTTGATTAACGATATTCTGGACCTCTCCAAGGTGGAGGCCGGCAAAATGGAACTGGAGGTTTCCCCCCTCTACCTGCGCTCCCTTTTGGAAAGCAGTTTGATTATGGTTAAGGAGAAGGCCCACAAACATCAAATTAAACTGCTCACCTTTTTGGAGGGATTGCCGGAAATGATCCGGGCCGACGAGAGGAAACTGAAACAGATCCTATACAATTTGTTATCCAACGCCCTGAAATTTACGCCGGATGGAGGAACAGTTCGCTTGGAGTGCAAAACGATTGCGGATTGCGGAGAAAAACCTCAAACCTGGCTTGAAGAAATCGAAAGCCGAGGGTCAAATGACGAAATACGAGTGACGAGTGACGAGATACGAGATATCCGAAATTCCCCATCCGCCATCCGGATTTCGGTTTCTGATACGGGCATCGGATTGGAGGAAAAGGACCTGGAACGGATATTTGAACCTTTTGAGCAGGCGGACAACTCGGCCAGTAGAAAATTTCAGGGCACGGGTCTGGGCCTCTCGCTCAGCAAACAAATGGTGGAACTGCACGGGGGACGGATCTGGGCCGAAAGCAAAGGCCAGGGACAGGGCAGTGTTTTTCATTTTATCTTGCCGGTGGATAGGAATTAATTTTTGGTCATTTCGACCGAAGGGAGAAATCTTGAGAACAAATCCGATTAGCAGTTTAAGATTCTTCGCTTTGGCTCGGAATGACCAACCGACGCAATAGGACCCGGTTTCCCGCGGCGGAGGTTGCGGGAGACGGGAATATTTTTTTAACCGAAAACCGTTCCCATTTTAAGAGAGGGCTGCATGGAAAAAAAACAAACGATTCTGGTGGTTGAAGATCATCCCCTGAACATGAAACTGGTCCGCAGCCTTTTGGATTTGGCCGGGTACAAGGTCCTGGAAGCGGAAAACGCCCAACAAGCCATTCAACTGACCATCAATCGCCAACCGGACCTGATCCTGATGGACATTCAGCTTCCGGATATGGACGGTCTGGAGGCCACCCGGATTATTAAGAGCCGCAAAGAATCAGAACATATCCCGGTGGTGGCCCTTACCTCCTATGCTATGCCGGGGGACGAGCGCAAGGCCAGTGAGGCCCGCTGTTCCGGCTATATCACCAAACCTATAGACACCCGCAGATTCATTCAAACCTTAGAAAATTTTTTGGAACCTGGAACGATCATCAACCCCAAAGCGGCGCCCGCCCCCGCCCCGGCCGCGATCGCTGCCAAACAGCGTATTTTGATTGTCGACGATGACCCTTTGAACATTAAACTGTTAAAAGCCAAACTGCCGGCCCAGAAGTATGATACCCTATCGGCTCTGAATGGAGAACAGGCCTTGCTGACGGCCATGAACGAACTCCCTGATCTGATCCTGCTCGATATCATGATGCCGGGCCTGGACGGCTTCGAGGTCAGTCGCCGACTGAAGGCTAACCCTTTTACCAAAGACATTCCGATCATTGTCATCACCGCCCTGGAAGGTCTGGATGATAAGATCAAGGGCCTGGAGGCCGGGGCTGATGAATTTCTGAACAAACCGGTCAATACTATCGAATTGATGGCCAGAATCCGCTCCCTGCTTCGCCTGAAACAATATCGGGAACGGCTGGTCCTGCGCACCCAAACGGAAAAGAGCCTTCCCGGGTTCCGCAGTCTTGATGAGAAAAATGTCGAACAGGCCCTGCCGGGGAAAATCCTGGTGGTGGAGGATAATGAAAAAGACCATCAGATGCTGCTCCATTACTTTAGCGGGCATTGGTATGATTTGAGCTGGGCCCAATCCGGAGAAGAAGCCCTGGATCGCTTGGAAAAGGAATCCTTCGATCTGCTGCTCCTGGACGTCCTTCTGCCGGGCCTGGACGGCTTTGAGGTCTGCCGAAGACTCAAACAGTTATCCCGGACCCGGGACTTGCAGATTATTCTCATCACTTGTCTCTCTCATCTGGAAAATAAGATTAAAGGCATAGAACTGGGGGCGGATGACTATTTGATCAAACCCATCAACAGCCGGGAACTGCTGGCCCGGACCAAGGTCCTTTTACAAAAAAAGCGCTGTATGGATATTTTACAGCACAATTATGAAACGGCCCTCAATTTATCGATCAACGACGGGTTGACCGGATTGTATAACCGGGCCTATTTTAACAAATATATGGAGCAGGAGATAAAAAGGGCAAACCGGCAGCATTATCCCTTGACCCTGATCCTCTTGGATATCGATGATTTTAAAGATTATAATGATTCCCTGGGGCACCTGGAGGGAGACCGTATCCTAAAAGATCTGGGGGCCGCCATAAAAACCTCCATCCGGGAAATCGACTTTTCCGCCCGCTACGGCGGGGATGAATTTGTTCTGCTTTTGCCCTATGTCGACCGGGAGGAAAGCCTGCAAATTGCCGAGCGCCTGCGTTCCGCCGTAGCAGGGCTCGATGCCGAAAGACAGGAGGGAAAAAGTGTAAAAAAATTAACTATCAGCCTGGGAATGGCCTTTTTTCCCGCTCAGGCCGATTCGGCCAAAGATTTGATCCGCAAGGCGGACCTGGCCCTCTACCGGGCTAAGGGGGAAGGGAAAAACCAGATACGAATTTTTGAAGAAACATGAATCGTGACTCGTATCTCGGGACTCGTATCTCGTGAAAGTCCTAGCGCAAGGAGCAGAGAGCAATGCGCATAGGGCCGAGGGCGGAGGGGGTTAGTTCAGCGTTCGGCGTTCGTCGAAAAAACTTAACCCTTAAACCTTAAACCTGAATACGAGTCACGAGTCACGAATCACGAGCTGCGAGCTGCGAGCTACGAGATACGAGCTACGAGCTACGAACAACGAGACACGCGATACGAGATACGAAAATGACAAGAAGCATCCCATCCATCGAAAGTGATATTACCCCGGAACTTGGGTCGGAAGAAAGTGTGGGACTCCAGAATAAGGTCATTCTGGTCGTGGATGATGAACCGTTGAACCTGAAAATGATGAAGGCACTATTGGCCCGGGAAGGATGCCTGGTCCTTACCGCTCAGAGCGGTAAGGAGGCCTTAGTGTTATCGGAAGGAAAACCGGACCTGATTCTGCTGGATATCATGATGCCCGAACAAAACGGTTTCGAAACCTGTAGACTTCTGAAAGAGAAAGAAGGCCTCAAAGACATCCCCATCATTTTCCTTTCTGCTTTTCAAGACTCCGAAACCAAAATCGCCGGATTAAGACTCGGCGGTGTGGATTTTATCACCAAACCCTTTCAACGGGAAGAACTTCTGGCCCGGGTCCGGGTGCAGCTGACCCTCAAGGAACAAAGGGAAAAGCTCCGGGAATACGCCGCGAATTTAGAGGAAATGGTGGATCAAAGGACCCGTCAGTTGGTCCACGTAGACCGACTGACCACCTTGGGGACCCTGGTCGCCGCCGTGGTCCATGAGGTCAATAACCCCCTTCAGTCCATTATGGGAAACACCGAATTGACCCTTTTGGAGCTGGAGGAGATGAAAAACATGGCCGCCCGAGCGGTTGGGAAAGAAGCCCGGGCCATGTTTTTGGATTTCCGCGATAAATTTGAAGGGCCTGTGGGAGAAATCGACAAAGGCTGTAAGCGACTGCTGGCGAATATTACCTATCTGAAAAATTTCGGAAAAAGGGAAAACGGCAAAAAGGGTCTTTTCTTAATCGAAAAACCCATTGACGACGCCCTGGCCGTTTTGCAGGCCAAACTAAAATCACCGGTAGCCTTGGAGATCAAGATCCCGGAAGACCTGGAACTGGAAGGAAACCGGCTCCAGCTTTCTCAGATCTTTATCAATCTGATTCATAACGCCCTGGACGCCTTGGATGGCGGTCCGGGCCGCATCTCCATCACTGCCGTCTCGGAGGCCCCGGACCGGATCATCATCGACGTCAGGGATTCGGGCCCGGGGATCCCTCCCGAATTCTCTGAAAAGATATTCAAGCCTTTTTTCAGCACCAAAAACGACTTGGAAGGGACCGGCCTGGGTTTGTTTATTTGCCGGATGATTGCCGAAAGCCATCAGGGGCGGATTGAATCGCTTCCCCATGAGGGATCAGGGGCCTGGTTCAGGATCACCCTGCCCCGAAGGCAGAGGGCATAGGGCAGAGGGCAGGGAAAAAAAACGGGACTCGTATCTCGGGGCTCGTATCTCTGGGAAAAGAAACAGTTCGTCGTTCAGCGTTCGGCGTAAAAATATTCTTGCCTCAGGATTTCACGAGTCACGAGTCACGAGTCACGAGTTACGAGATACGAGGCACACCGATCTTCACTCCTCACCCTCTAAAATTTGCCTTATTTTCGTAGACAACTCCTGGAGCTGAAAGGGTTTCTGCAGGAATAACTGCGCCCCTCCCCGGTTGAGGATCTCCTTGGCCTCTCCCGCCAGGCTATAACCGCTGGCCAGTACAATCCTGGCTGCAGGATCAATGGATTTTATCAGATCGATGGCTTCCCCGCCTCCGATTCCGGGCATGACCATATCCATGATCACCAGATCAATGTCTTCTCCTTTGTCCCGGTAAAGTTGAACGGCCGTTTCCCCGTCACGGGCGACAAGGATTTCATATCCCAACCCCTTCAACATGGCTCGGACCACATCGATGATAACGGTTTCATCATCCACCAGGAGGATGGTCCCCTTGGAGGAAGGTTTTTCCACGGCCTCTTCTGTTGGGGACGGGTCTTTTTTTAATCTGACCGGGAGATAAATGAAAAAGGTCGTCCCCTGCCCTTTTTCACTCTGAACCTCGATCACCCCCTGGTGGCCTTGAATAATTCCGTAAACCGAGGCCAAGCCCAGACCTATGCCCCGCCCCATTTCCTTGGTGGTAAAAAAAGGTTCAAATATCCTTTCCCGGGTTGTTTCATCCATCCCCACCCCGGTGTCGGTAATGGAGAGTTTGACATAGGGCCCGGGTGGGATTTCATAGGTCCGGGCCAGGGGCTCTTCTAAAAGAATATTTTCCGTTTGCAGAAACAGGCTCCCCCCTCCGGGCATAGCCTCTGCGGCGTTCATGAACAGGCTCATCAGCACCTGTTCAATCTGGCTGCGGTCCATATCCACTGTCCAGAGGGCGTCCGAAAGATAGGGATGGATCCGTATCCCCTGTTTCATGCGGCTGAAAAGGGAAACGGTCCGGTTGATCAATTCATTAAAATCCGTGGGCAGGACCTCATAGCGGCCCCCACGGGCATAACCCAGGAGCTGCCGGGTCAACTCGGCCCCGGCCTTTACCTGACTTTCTATGGCCTTAAGCTGCTGGTAGTGGGGATGGCCGGGATCGAGGTCTAAGAGCATCAGGGAGGAATATCCCTGAATGCCCATGAGCAGGTTATTGAAATCATGGGCTACCCCGGCGGCCAGGGTGCCGATGGCCTCCATTTTTCGTGCCTGATTGAGCCGTTCGGCCAGTTGTTCCCTTTCCACCTCCATTTTTTTCCGCTCCATAATGTCGTGGGAGGTGCCGCGGAAGCCGATGGGTTTTCCGGCCTTATCCCGCATCAGGGAAACGGAAAGGTCCAGATAACGTCTGCTGCCATCCTTTCTGATGATCTCATAATCAAGAATGGTAGCCGGAGTGCCGGTCTGGTAAACCTCATTATATATTTTGTAAACCCTTCTGGCCGTTTCCGGGGTCGTGTACCGGCGGTTGTCCAACTGTTTCAACTCTTCCCAGGAGTAACCGAAGCGTTTCAATCCCGAGGGATTGACAAAAATAAATTTCCCCTGAAGGTCATTCTCAAAACAACCGTCATCCACTTCCTCCACAAACTGCCGGTACCGTTCCCTTTCGGCCTCTATCTGGAGTCTTTCCGAGGCGTCGAAAGAAATCCCGTGGAAGCCGATCGGTTTTCCGGCGGCGTCCCTTCTCAATGACACGGACAGATCCAGAGGAATGATGGTGCCGTCCTGGCGGAGCACCTCGAAGCCGTGTCTCATAATCCTGGCCGGGACCCCGGTGCGGTACACGTCATTAAACCATTGAAAGACCTTATTGGCTGTTTCCGGCGGCATATAATCCCGGTAATTAAGTCCGATCAATTCCTCCCGGGTGGCCTTATGGTAACGACAGACGGCCGGGTTGACAAAGGTATAAGTCCCGGTCAGGTCAACCTCATAGTACCCTTCTTCCATAGTTTCGACGATGACCCGATATTTTTCTTCAACCTCCTTGCGTTCGGTGACATCGGCCAGCAAATTGAGTGTGGCCGGCCGGCCTTCCCAATGGACCCTTGCCGACCGGATTTCCAGAATCCGCACCCGGCCGTCTTTGGTCAAGGCCCTGAATTCATAAACCTCAGGGACCGGTTCCCCGGCGATGCGTTTGACATAATTCTCGACGATCCTGGCTCCATCATCAGGATGAATGAAATCCAGGTAAGTTCGATCCCTGATTTCATCCACCTCGTAACCCAATATTGCCGCTGTCCGGTGATTGGTAAAACGCACCTTGCCGTCCTGAGCGACCAGGATGCCCTCGCCGGCGTTTTCCACCACCTGCCGGTATTTCTCTTCGCTTTCTTTGAGAGAGATTTCCATCTCTTTGATACGGGAGATATCTTCCAACATGAGTAATATACAATTTTCTCCGTTGTAGGTATACAAGCGGGCCGAGACGATCCCGTGGAAAAACGTCCCGTCCTTCTTACGCAACTTGATCTCCCAGCCTTTAACCTGGCCGTCCTGCCGCAAAGCCTCCACAATTTTTCCACGGTCTTCCGGATCGGCAAATAAATTAAGTTCCAAGGAGGTCCGCCCCAGAACCTCTTCGGTCAAATAACCGGTCATCCGGGAGAACGTCTGGTTGACCTTGAGAAAACACCCGTCTTCCGTCCGGGTGATAGAGGCCGAATGGGGGGCCAGCTCAAAAATATTTTGGTACATCTCACAGCATTGGCGTTGTTCCCGCTCGGCCGTCTCCAATTCCGAAATCCGTTTCAGCAGACCCTGCCGATCTTCCCTTAATTCGGCTTGGGTTTGAATGGTATCTTCCATGATCCCCCTTCTCACTTTTTCTCATCCAGCACCTGACGCACTTTTCGGGACAAATCGGTCAGGCTGAATGGTTTCTGTAAAAATCCCTTGCAGCCGCGGTCCAATATTTCCTTAGCCTGGCCGTTAAGGCTGTAGCCGCTGGAAAGGATGACCCGCACCCCGGGATTCTCTTCCTTCAGGCGGTTGAAGGTCTCCCCTCCGGCCATTCCGGGCATGATCATATCCAGAATAATGAGATCGATATTTTCCTTTTCCTTATGATAAATCTCCAGGGCCTCCTGTCCGCTCCGGCATTTGAGGACCCGGTATCCCAGACGCTCCAGGAGCTGACCTCCGATAGTGACAATCGCTTCTTCGTCATCGACAAAGAGAATGTTCTCTTCCCCCCGCAGGGTTTGTTCCTTGGTCGGGGTCTCTTCCTGGACCTCTTTGGCCGAAACCGGGAGGTAGAGGTTAAAGGTCGTCCCCTGCCCCTTCTCACTATAGATATTTATAATGCCGTTATGGTTCTTGATGATGCCGTAGGCCGAAGCCAGACCCAGCCCGGTGCCTCGCCCCATCTCCTTGGTCGTAAAAAAAGGATCGAAGGCCCGCTGCTGGGTCTCGGCATCCATGCCCACACCGGTATCGGTCACCGAAATCCGAACATATTTGCCGGGGGCCAGGCCATAAGGTCCGACATAAGCCTCATCGAGGTAAACATTTTTGGTCTCCACATAGAGGTCCCCACCCCCCGGCATGGCCTGTCCGGCGTTGATAAAGAGGTTGAGCAGGACCTGCTCCATCTGACTCCGGTCCACCTCTACGGCCAGCACCTCTTCCTGAAAATAGGGATGAATAAAGATCTCTTTCCTGGTCCGGCCGAACATTTCCAAAACCTTGCCGGTTAATTGATTAATGTCTGTGGGCTTGACTTCATATTTGCCGCCCCGGGCGCTGCCCAAAAGCCGCCGGGTCAATTCCGTGCCGGTCTTGACCTGCTCTTCAATACCTTTAAGCTTGTCAAAGTGCGGATGACCGGGGGCCAGGTCTAAGAGGACCAGAGAGGCATTGCCCTGAATGCCCATCAGCAGATTATTGAAATCGTGGGCGATGCCGCCGGCCAGGGTACCCACAGCCTCCATTTTTTGCACCTGCTGGAAATGGGCCTCCATCTTTTTCTGTAGGGTTATATCCCGCAGGAAATTGAGGGTGGCCGGCCGGCCCTCCCATTGGATATCCACGGTATTGACCTCGACCCAGAGAGTATCTTTACGAGTATTGATCAGGCGAAAGGAATGGGGTGCGGGTCGTTGTTCGCCGGTCAGGACTTTTATTTCCCTTTGCAGGAAATCCTCCCGGTCACTGCTCAGGACCAGATCGATCAAAGCTATCCCGATTAATTCCCGCACCGGAATACCCGTTAGCCGGGTCATCATCGGGTTGGCATACTGAATCTTGCCCTCCTCAAGGATATAGATGCCGTCATTGGCGTTTTCCACCAGCAGTCGGTATTTTTCCTCGCTTTCGGCCAGGGCCGATTCGGCCTTCTTCTGTTCCGTCCGGTCCCGGCAGATCCCATGGAACCCGATCGGCTCCCCCCGGGCATTACGAAGCAGGGCCACCGAACCCTCGATGGTCCTTACCTCCCCGTCAATTCGGACGATTCGGAAATCAAGAATGGTTGAAGGCTTATGGGTTCTATAGACCTCGTTGAAGGCCTGAAAAATTTTTTCGATATCCTCCGCCAGGGCGTATTCCTTGTAATTCATACCCTGCAATTCATCATGGGTGCGGCCATAACTCTTACACATGGCCTCATTGAAAAAAATGAAATTACCGGCAAGATCCACTTCGTAGTAGGATTCCTCCAGGCTGTTAAGGATATTGCGATATTTTTCCTCACTTTCCCGCAGGGCCCTTTCGGCTTTAATCCGCTCGGTCACGTCGCGGGTGATGCCCCAGAAGCCTTTGGGTTTCCCGCTGTCATCGAGAAGCAGAGAAGCGGAGGTTTCCAGATTTTTCACCACCCCCTTTGGGGTAACTATCTCATAGTTGAATATCTTTTCCGGATGGCCGGTCCGATATATCCTGTTGTAGATCTGATAAATCTTTTGGGCCGTCTCCGAAGTCATATAGTTCCGGTTGGATACCCCGATCAATTCCTCCCGGGGCAGGTCGTGAATCCGGCATTCGGCCTCGTTGGCAAAAATCATCCTTCCGGCCAGATCGACTTCGTAATACCCTTCCTCCATTTTTTCCAGGATCCGGCGATAGTTCTCTTCGCTTTTGCGCAGAGCTCTTTGAGCCTCTTTTAAGGGCGTGACAATGGTGCCCACGCTAAAAAGGCGGATCACCCCTTGATAGCGGATCGGCCGGGCCGCATAGAGGACGTCCTGTATGCCCCCGTCCTTGCTTCGAAACTGCATCTCAAAACCGAAGACCTCCCCCTTATTTTCCACCAAGCGTTTGAACAGCTCTTCCAGTTCCTGTCGATTGACCAACAGATCCAGATCCCAGGGGGTTTTTCCGATGACCTCCTCCTCCTTAAACCCGCTCAAGCTGCAAAAAACGGAATTAACCATAATAAAACGGCCATCCTCAATGGAGGAAATGACCACCGCATCGGGAAGGAATTCGAGGATCTTGCGGTATTCTTTTTCAGTGCGGCGCAGGTCGGCCTCCCCGGTCTTTTTCTGGCGCATATTTCGGGCAAAGCCGGCTTTGATCCGGATTATCTCCTGCTCCAAGGTCGTAACCTGTTGTTCCAGATCCTCATAGGTAGGTTGATTTTTCATCGCTTTTCCCTGTTCTCCGCCGTGAATCCGTTTTTATCTTATTAACCGACTCATAATAGTATAGACATGAAACGGATAAGCCTGTCCACCGGAGGATCATGGGAGTCTTTTCTGGGGATTGTCCACCCCAAACCTGGAAGCTTCTTTGCCGGGCAAATTTATTAACTAAATCAGAAGCAGGCCTTCACCAGTGCCGGAAACAGGTCGGTCGGCTTTGCCGACCAAA
>JBFMBU010000157.1:0-6781 GCA_040755035.1 Thermodesulfobacteriota bacterium | reverse complement strand
TAAAACTTGCCACAAACCCCCCACGCTTCACGAGATACGTTTCACGCTTTTCATTCCGCAATCCGAAATCGGAAATCGAAAATCAGAAAGGGTCTTTATCCCCAATGTCCTTCGACATTTGGAGCATCGGCAAAATTGATTTTTCCTTCTTTATATCGCTTGACGGCCTCTTGGACCGATCCGGTCATGCCGATGCCTACTTTCACTCCGGCGGCCTGGAGGACCCGAAAGGCCTTGGGGCCGCAATTACCGGTCAGGACCACTTTTGCCCCCCGATCCACGACCGTCTGTGCCGCTTGAATTCCTGCCCCCTGGGGCAGTTGCAAATTTTGTTTGTTTTCCAAAACCTCAAGGTTCATGGTTTCCGGGTCAATCAGAATAAAAAATCCGGCCCGGCCGAATCGAGGATCAATTTCTGCATCCAGGGTTTTTCCCTTGGTACTGACAGCTATTTTCATGGATGGAATTTTCCTTTACCTTGCATTTTTCCGGAAGTCGATCGGCCTCGTCATTCAACCTTACAGTTGCCGTCCCCCACACATTTCTCGGCATCGACGGTTACGATATACAACTTCCTCTTCTCCTTCTTCTTTTTTGCGCCTGGCAGCAGGGCGTCGATAAATTTCCATTTAAATAGGCTTTAATGATGGCCTCCACCTCGCCATATAAGGGCGAGGTCACTTGAATACCGAAACGACGCAGGCCGCCCCGGTCTTGAAGCCGCAGGCCGCCGCAAATCAGTTGCTTAATACCCATTTCTCGTAAATAAATTATTTTTTCATCCGCGGGCCAGTGGCTGATGTCCAACTCTTTTTTTTCCACTATCCTGTCTTTTTCAACCTCCAGGACCAGAAGTTTCCTGGCACAATCCAACCTCGGCGAGATACGGTCTAAAAAAACCGGTATGGCTACTTTCATGATTTTTCGTCCTCGTTTTACAGAGTATTCAAAAAGGATGCCACAAGCTTCCGTGGAAAAAAAAGGGACTTACCAGGGGACCCCTCCAGGACTTGAGAAGGGGGTATTTGGCCCAGGTCGAGACGAAAGAAAGCAATGAGATCGAAGGGTTAATTTCATTTTTTACCATTTCCAGAAGGTAAAAGCAGTGTAGGCGCCTATGGCAAGGGTGGTGTGGATTCCATGCATGGCTTGAAAGACAGGGCAGGGGCAGGTATTGCACTTTGCAATACATCGATTGCGATATTGCAATTTGCAATTATACTAAGGATTAAGAGATCGGCCGTTTCAGTTTCCGCCACAGGGTGGTGGGATGGATCCCTAATTCTTTGGCGGCCAGGGTGCGGTTGCCGTGATGTTTTTCCAGGGTCTTTTGAATGAATTCCCGCTCCCGGCTTTTTAAATGACTTTCCGGGAGAGAAGGGGATTCCCGTCCTTCTCTAACTTCCTTATGCAATTCAAGGGGCAGATGGGTGAGATGGATCGTGGTGCCGTGGCAGAGGACGAAGGCGTGCTCAATGATATTTTCCAGTTCACGGATGTTGCCTGGATAATCATAACCCATCAGTATCTGCATGGCTTTAGGGGAAATCTGGCTGATTTTTTTGCCTGTGCGCAGGTTAAATTTGGCCAGGAAATGTTCTATTAAAAGAGGGATGTCTTCCCGGCGTTCCCTCAAAGAGGGCAAATTTATTTGGATGACCTTAAGTCGGTAGTAAAGGTCCTCCCGAAAGGTCCCTCCTCTGATCAGGTCCTTCAAATCCTTATTGGTGGCCGAGATAATCCTGGCTTTGACCGGTTTGCTGCTATTGGATCCCAAAGGTTCGTAGGTCTTTTCCTGAAGGACCCTTAATAATTTAGCTTGGACCGTAAGGGGCAGGTCCCCGATTTCATCCAGAAACAAAGTTCCGGAGTCGGCCTGGGCCAGTTTTCCCGGTTTGTCCTTTTTGGCGTCGGTAAAGGCCCCGCGAACATAACCGAAGAGTTCCGATTCCAATAGTGTCTCGGGCAAGGCACTGCAATTTATGGCCACAAAGGGCTTCTCCCGGCGGGGGCTCAAGCTGTGAATGGCTTTAGCTAAAAGCTCTTTCCCTGAACCGCTGGGACCTTGAATCAGAACCGTACTGTCACTTTGGGCGATATCCGGAAGCATATTGAAAATATTCTGTAACTTATCACTTTTGCTGATAATGTCGCTTAGGGTATATTTTTGGGTAATTTCCTTTTTCAGGGCCTCGATAGCGCTCAAATCTCGAAAAGTTTCCACCCCTCCCATCATCCGGCCCCGACTGTCCTTGAGGACGGCGGTAGTAACGCTGATGGGAATGACCCGGCCCTGGGCGTTCAGAATATTGACAGGAAGGTCAACCACGTTTTTCCCGGTTTGTATAGTACGGGCCAAGGCGCAGGAATCCTGACAGATATCGGCCTGAAAGACTTCAAAGCACTTTCTCCCCACCGCTTCTCCTCTGGAGAAGCCGGTGATCCTTTCAGCGGCCTGGTTGAAGGAGGTGATCACCCGGTCTTTATTTATTGTAAAGACCCCTTCGGTTATACTGTCCAGGATGATATTAAGGAAAATAGGATTCGACTTCATTTTTTTAATATTAATATTATTCACACTTTTTTCAAGTGCTTATTGTTAAAGGGGGGAAAACAATTTTTTTATTGATCGCATCTTATTTTCATGATAGTTTTAAAAATTTAAGCCTAATAATAAGGAGTTGAAGAAGAAGGGGGCCTTGAAAAGGCAATCCCCAATATTAATAGATAGTTCCAGGGAAAACACTATGTTTTTTAAAATCAGTCTGTATGCAGCATTGGCAATTTTTGGTATTGGAACGATATATAAGATCCTATTGTGGTTTATCCGGCGTACTGGCGACTCCTCCCAGACCGCTTCAACCGGAAAACGGTTTGGTGACGGATTAAACGGCGTTTTTTCCACCCTTTTCAGCCTGAAGTTTTTTAAATTGATTAAAGTTTGGTTTTTGGACATTTTTATTCAAAAACAAATCGGGCGGGAGGGGTTGCTGCGCTGGTTCATGCATTTTTGCATCGCCTACGGTTTTATTTTTCTGCTTTTGATGCATGCCTTAGACAGCCTTGTGACCGGAAAACTGTTTCCGGAATATTTCAGCCCGGAATTGTCGGCCCTTAACCCCGTCAATCCTTTCCTTTTCCTGCGGAATCTCTTCGGGGCCATGATGATCGTGGGACTGGCTATTGCCGCCTATCGCCGGCTGTTTAACCGGGTCATGCGTCTGACCACGCGGGGGATCGACGTTTATGCTCTGGTAATGCTGGCCTTGATCGCCCTTTCCGGTTTTTTCCTGGAGGCCACCAAGATCGTTTCGCATGAACGTTATCAGGAAATGGTCAATGACTACTCTTCCGTTTCCGGCGACGAAGAAGCGGAGGCCCTTAAAGCCTATTGGGCCAAGGAGTTCGCCGTTGTATTTCCCCGAACTCCCTCCATGTCGGCCGAAGTCTTGACCAAGGGGAAGGAAGTCCATGAGATGAACTGCGCCTCCTGTCACTCCAAGCCCACCGCGGCTTTTGTCTCTTACGGTCTGGCCAAGGCTATCACCCCGGCAGCGCCGTTGCTTAGCGGGGAAAGGATTCGGCGGGACCTTCTCTATTTTCATTTTCTGGTCTGCTTCATCGGATTGGCCCTTTTGCCCTTTACCAAATTTTTTCATGTACTGACCAGCCCCCTGGTGCTTCTGATCAACGGGGTGACCAATCGGGATAAAACCTCTCCGGCTAATCGGGCCACCATTCGGGCTATCGAACTGGACGCCTGTACCCATTGCGCCACCTGTAGTATACATTGTTCGGTAGCTCCGGTCTACCGGGAGATCCCTAACATCAATATCTTTCCTTCCGAAAAACTGAGGGCTGTAGCGGAGTTGATCCAAAAGGAGAAAACGTCCCCGGCTGCACTTCCGATCATCCGTGAAGGGGAGTCTATTTGCACCCATTGTTATCGCTGCACTTCCGTGTGTCCGGTGGGGATCAATCTTCAGGACCAGTGGTTCGGGTTGGAGGCTAATTTAGTTCAGAAAGGGAGTCCGGAACCTTACCAAAAGTTACGCGATGATTTCATCGCCCGGTTTGATTCGGATCGAAATAAGGTGCTGGTTCCGCTGACCAGCAACGGAAAAAAATTCAAAGAAGGAGTGGGCCTATCGAGCCAGGGAAGCAGCTTTAATAACTGTTTTACCTGCCAGACCTGCTCCAATGCCTGTCCGGTAGTGGGCAGTTATCAATTTCCCAAAGAAAATCTGGGATTGTTGCCTCACCAGATCATGTACAGCTTGAAATTCGGCATTCAGGATAATGTCCTGGGGGCGGGAATGGTCTGGAACTGTCTGGGGTGTTATAACTGTCAGGAGAATTGCCCCCAGGGGGTTCGGGTGACCGATATCTTTTTTGAATTGAAAAGCATGGCCTTCCAGCAGGCGCGGGGGGCGAGGATGTAAATAATGTTCGGCGTTCAGCGTTCGGCGTTCGTCGAAAAAAAATGGTATTATGCCTTCATCTTCGCTTTGACCGTTGCTTTCTATCAGGGAAATAGGTTTTTCGCCGAACACCGAACGCTGAACATTATTTTTGTTTTAAAGGAAATTGTTTATGAAAATGTTATTATTTCCAGGCTGCAAAGTCCCTTATTATGCTCCTGATAATGAAACCTCCAGCCGTCTTATTTTAAAAGCCTTCCATATTGAACTGCAAGATCTGGAATTTAATTGTTGCGGATATCCGGTTCGATTCCTGGATTTTAAGGCCTTCGTGTTTTCTTCGGCCCGCAATATCGCCCTGGCCGGGAAGAAAGGACTGCCTCTGGTCTGTCTGTGTAAGTGCTGCTACGGGACCTTACGATATGCGGATGTCCTTTTACGGCAGCATGAGAACCTGCGGACCGAAATCAACGGCATGCTGAATGAAGAAGGACTGCAATATGTGGAAGGAGTGGAGATCAAGCATTTTCTGAATGTTTTGTATGAGGATATTTTACTGGAGAACCTTCAGAAAAAAATCGTCCGTTCTTTTCCTTCGCTCAAGGTGGCGGCTCACTACGGTTGTCACATTCTCCGCCCACATGACATCGTAAGCTTCGATGACCCGGTGAAGCCGACCAAGTTTGAAAAACTGATCGGGGTGACCGGGGCTAAAACCGTGGATTGGCCGTTAAGGTTGCAATGTTGTGGGGAACCCTTATGGGATAAGAATAATGCCTTATCCCTCCAGTTAACCAGCAATAAATTAGGCAATGCCTCCGAGGCCGGGGCGGAATTATTGTGTGCGGCCTGCACTCACTGCCAGTTGCAGTTCGACCGGGTAAGGGAGGTGTTGAGCGGGTCAAAAGGGGAAGAACCGCCTCTGACTTCCATCCTTTTCGCCCAATTGCTGGGATTGGGATTAGGTTTGGAACCCGTACAGCTTGGGATCGACGAAAAACGGGCAGAATGGAAGACTCTCTTTAAATAATCTCCTTTCCCCTTAATTCCCTCCCACCATGGGGGAAACGGCTGTCTTTTACAAAACAGTCCAACCGAGTTCCGGCTTTTCCGAATTGGGTACCTAACATGTAAGCCGGACAAAACTGTAATATCTTGTAACATTAGAGTGTATGAAAACGGAATCCCCCACCCAGAAGGAAGATTCTGTGAGCCTGTAACGCCGGGCTTTTGTGGCGTACGCCCCCCCCGGGCTTTATGAAACATCCGTAAACTCGAAGATCCTGATCCCGAAGATGCCCTGGTTATTGCCCGCTATTTACGCCTCAGACAAAGACAGGCCGAAGTAGCGACGACTTGCCTTAAAAAGATACCGGATCAATAACCGTAAAATCGAACCTTGCCAAATTTTCCGAATGACCTATAATGTTGTGGAAGTCAACTTAACAAAGGGGGAATACGGTTATGACTCAATGCTCATTAAATGAGGTAGACAAGGTTGAAATCATGACCCTTCAGGACAATTATATTGAAATTACCGCCGGGGACAACAGCGAAATGATTCACCGGGCGGCGGCGGTAAAGGAGGGAAACATCCGTAATTCCATTTTAGCCGAGCATGGCTACTGCGCCCTGGTGAAAACAACAAAAGCCGGTCAAACCCGAACCTTGTTGTTTGATTTTGGTTTTTCCGAAGAGGGAGCGGCTTACAACGCCAAGGCCCTCGGCGCGGACATGACCCAGGTGGAAGCGGCAGCCCTTTCCCACGGTCACAGCGACCATACCGGAGGAATGGCCAAACTGGCAGCCATGATCGGGAAAAAAGGGATGCCCATCGCTGTTCACCCCGCGGCCTTCAAATCCCCCCGTTATATTAAAATCAGCGAGGCATTTAAGATCTATTTTCCGAAGTTGACCAGAGAAGACCTTGAAAAAATCGGTTTTAAAATCGTGGAAGGTAAGGAGCCTGTTTCTCTTCTGGATGGAGATATTTTGTTTTTAGGGGAAATTCCCCGTCGGACGGATTTCGAAAAGGGTTTTGCCGTGGCTCATTTCGAGGAAAACGGCATAGAAAAGTGGGACCCCATCGAAGATGATACCTCGGTAGTAATGAATCTCAAAGGTAAAGGCCTGGTTATCCTTTCCGGTTGTGCCCATGCCGGTATCGTCAATACGGTCACCCGGGCCGTGGAGGTAACGGGGGTGAGAAAGATCCATGCCGTCATGGGAGGTTTTCACCTCTCCGGCCCGGCCTTTGAGCCTATTATCGGCCGGACCACAGAGGAATTGAAAAAATTCAACCCCGATTTTGTTGTTCCCACCCATTGCACCGGCCGCAAGGCAGTGATGCATATGGAAAA
>JBFMBU010000156.1:0-18136 GCA_040755035.1 Thermodesulfobacteriota bacterium | reverse complement strand
AAAGGAACCCGCCATGTATGATTTTTTACTGACCCCGGAAGAAAAGGCCTTGCGCGATGAAGTCAAACGCTTTGTCCGGGAAGAGATTTCCAGCGATTTCCTGCGCCGGATGGACAAAGATGAGATCGTTTATCCCAGGGAGTTTGTGGAAAAACTGGCGGCCTTGAACCTCAGAGGCATTCGTTTCCCAAAAAAATACGGCGGCCGGGAAATGAGCTGGGTGGCGGAAATCGCAGCCACCGAGGAGATCGGCTGCCTGGGCATGGCCCTGGGTTGTGCTTTTGTGATGCCTTCTATTGTCGGCGAAGCTTTAAACCGCTTCGGTACGGAAGAACTGAAAGAGAAATATCTAAAGCCCTATCTCGAAGGCAAACTGATCGCCGCCGAAGCCCTGACCGAACCGCGAGGTGGCTCCGATTTCTTCGGAGCCACCACCCGGGCCGATCTGCAGGGGGACCACTTTATCGTCAACGGCCAGAAGCGTTTCGTAGTCGGGGCCGAAGGGGCCGATTTTTTTCTGGTCTATTGCCGGACCAATTTCGAACCCGGGGCTCACCGTTACAACCAGATCAGTCTCTTAGTCATCGATCGGGCGCCGGGGGTCAAAACCGAATATCTCTATAATTTATTGGGCTGTAAAGGTGGGGGAACCGGCCGCCTGGTCTTTCGCAATGTCAAGGTGCCCAAAGAGAACCTGGTGGGCCAACTCCATGGCGGGGCCTTGTGCTTCAACCAGATGATGATCCCCGAACGCTTAACTTCGGCCGCCGGCTGCCTGGGGATCTGGGGGGCCTTGGACTTAGCCTTGCGCTACTCCCACCGGCGCAAAGCCTTCGGCCAGGAGATCCGTCGCTTTCAGGCCGTCAATTTTTTAGTGGCCGATTCCATTACCCAGTTGGATGCGGCCCGGGCTATATCCTATTTCGCCGCCCGGGCGGCCGATGAGGAAAGCCCCAATGTCCGCCGCCTGGTCAGCGAAGCCAAACGGTTCGCCACCGAAGCGGCCTGGGATGTGGTCAATAAAGCCATGCAGATCATGGGGGGCATCGGTTATACCGATGTCTATCCCATCGAAAGGGCTTTGCGGGATACGCGATTATCCATGATCTGGACCGGTACCAGCCAGATCATGAATATGCTGATTCAACATGAATATTATAATGAAGTGTTGGATCCTGCCTATGACCGGCGCAAAATGGAACAGGATGCCATGCACCCCGACGAGAGCGAGCGCTGTTTTACCGATGAAGACATGTGGACGGTCCATGAACAAAAACCGGAGGTCCCCTTTGATTAGAGTGGCTTAGTTGGGGTTAACTATCTTAGGGCGAGTAAATTCAAGCCTATACTCGTTCAGGTCAAATCCGATATACCGATAATTGCGGGAAATGAGTTCATTCAGATGGGGACCGTTACCGCAGGCCAACTCCAGAAAAGTTTTTTTCAGGAAAACTGGAATAACGCCTGATGCATTCCTCAAAAACCTCCACTTACTGAGGGATGTTACGGACCGAAAAGACCAATTCATAATAATAGGGGACGTTCGTGCAGAAGTTGCTTATCAATTAATGATCAATGGGCTATTAAAGATCATGCCCAGATTAGCCAGATTAGATTCCCCGGGAGTTTTGCACCATGTTATGGGGCGGGACAACTATTTTTAGAACCGATGAAGATCGGAAAGAAAATCCTGGAAACATTCCGGCTTTCAGGTTTATTGCGGTCCAAGAATCCATCCCAGAAAAAAAGAGGCCATGGAAAACCTGGCTCGGTACATCATCCGGGCCTCTTTCCCTCAAGAACAAATGACCTATCTCCCGGAAGAATCCCGGATCATTTACCGATTCAAGGACAAACGGAAAGAAAAAGCTTTTGACGCCTTAGATTGGCCTTGCCCTGTTAAATAATAATCTTGGAATCTCGTCTATAAATTTCAAGACTCTGTCTTGGCTACGAATAGCTTCGTAAATTGGAGATTTCTATTTACACGGTGAACGGGAACGGCTATGTGCTCCCATATACCCGACCAGAGAGAGCAAATGGTTTGACGGCTTCTATAGTAACGTTTCCAGGGGGCTTCGTCAAAAAGAAAATGTGAACACACTCATTCCCTGTGTCATAGAACCGGCTGAAAATGCAAAACCCAACCGGAATTGGGCTCGCTTGATTCAAAAGATAGGAACTCGATCCGGGAAAGTTGATCCCCTGACCTGCCCCAAATGCCAAGGGCTGATGCGGATTATCATCATTATAGAGGACCAGGAAACGAGTAACAACATTCTTTTACACCTGGGCTTATGGCAGACCAACACCCCCGCCTAAACCCAAGTCACTCGAACTTCAGATAGACTACTCGGATTCCCAGCTTCCCGACTATGAGGAAGCCTTTACCGATCATGATGTTTTTCCAGATTACTCGATCGGTTAAGTTGACTTCAGAAGCGAAAGGGAGAGTACTTTTCAAATTTGGGAGTTTTATCCCCCCCTTTTCCCAGTTCGGCTCCTTTTATGGTTCGTCTTTTCCTTATTGCTCTTTGGCCCGTTTGAGAACCGCCTATTTTCTCATTTTTTCTACCTGATTATTACCTTGACTATGCCTTTTCCTTTTTTTATCATTCCTTTCTAAATAAGCAATGTCTTATCCATCCGAAAAATTGAAAGTTCCCACCCTGATCATCATCGCCGAAAAGGATGAAGTAAATGATAACCGGGAACATGGGAAAAAGGTCTATGACCTTATTAAGGATAGGATACCGGCAAAATACGTGGTTTTTCCAGGGACCCATTTTGATGTTTATCAAAGAGGCGCAATGACCGTAATCGCCTGGGCCATTGAATGGTTTGATAAATACTTTAAATCATCTCCAGAAAAGTGACAGTGGGAGGGAGATGAGGACGCCGCCGGGAATTTTTTTTAAGCCCGTTTTTAACTTGGATTGAAAACGGGCTTTTTATTTGCCTTTACTTATCATCCTCAAGCTCAATGCTTTCTCCTTGGCTTATCTCTGCTTTTGAATCCTTTTTTGCTTTTTATTCTGATTTCTGATAAAATAAATTCAATACATAAGTCCAATAATTTTTCAAATGAATAAAAAAATAGATAATAAAATATCAGGGAGGAGAGATGGTACCTATTGAGTATGACGTAATTGTTTTCAAGGAAGATCAAACCTACGTGGCCTACTGCCCAGAACTTGACATCTCAAGCTGTGGCCAAGATGTTCAGCAAGCCAAAGAAATGTTGAAGACTGCGGTAAGACTTTTTGTCGAAGAGGCAGAAAAGATGGGGACCCTTGAAGAAATATTGGATGAATCGAGGTATAAAAAAGATTCCAACGGATGTTGGATACCCCCTAAACTGGTAGCTACTGAACTGGTAAGCGCTTATTGAAATGCCAAGAATCACCCCGATTCCGCCTGGTCGTCTTAGGAGGGTATTTGAAAAGGCCGGGTACCAATGTGTGAGAATAGAAGGGGACCATTTCGTTTATACCAAAGAAGGGAGCCCCAGACCGGTAGTTATCCCGGACTGGAAAGAAATACCGGTGTTCATTATTAAAAATAATTTAAGAACCGCAGGATTGACTCGTGATGAATATTTTAAACTCCTGGCAGAATCATAACAAGGTATATTTGATTATTTGTGTGTTTATGGGACGCCCTTTATATATTTATATTTAAAATCTTCTCAATGGCCCAGCCCTTTTCATGGACCAGCTTTTTCCCTTTCTGTGCGGAAACACTCACGGTCGAGAGAGATATTTCCAGTCGCTTCGAGATTTCGATCATCGAAAATCCCAATAGGTGTGCAGCCCAGTAACAGAACAGGGATCGTCCTTTTGCTAACTTGCGGTTCTTTGATGCCCCGATAAGTTCTTCTGAACTTACCTCAATCAAAGCCGCAACTCCCTTTGCCAGTTGATCCAATCCAATCCCTCTAGCCTTCATGGCATATTTTTTGGCCATTTGCTCATCGGCTTCGGCTAATACCCTTTCAACAAAATCACCATCCCCCAGGATTCGTTCATCACTTTTTTGAAATTCTCCTCCTTTACGAAGCATCCGAACTTCAGTCCACCCTCCCGCACTGCGAATCAATCCTCCTCCCACTAAATTCGGTTGTCGACCTTGATTAACCCCTTCTCTTACATAGCGTTGATATTCTTGCCTCCCTTTGGGGATGTTCTCGCTAAAAAAATGAAGGACCGGTTCGATAGATTGCCACTCCCTTTTTCCTTTACCCATCAAGACCTTATGCCCCGTGTAAGGATATCGATCCAGTTCTTTGAGATCTTTTACAAGTCCGGCTCGCAAAGGATTTAAATGAATATAGCGCACCAGCTCTTTTAGATAAACATCTTCTTGGCATAAAATGGATTTATAACGGTTTTGGAATAGATGGCCGCTTCTATGATGACGATGATTATACCAAACCGCATAACCGGTTAAAACCCTTCTCATGACGGTGGCCATCGGTACGTCACCGGTTTTCAGTAATAAATGAAAATGATTGGGGATTAAGGCCCAGGCATAGCACTTGGTTTTTGTTTGTTGGACCACCTGGCCCAGCCGGGTAAGAAATTCTTCCCGATCTTTATCATCTCGGAATATCTTCCCCCGTTCTATTCCCCTTGTAATAATGTGGTGCAAGGCTCCCGGAGCATCTATTCTGGCTTGTCTCGGCATGCTTACTTCTTATCATAATGTTCCCGTTTTGTAAATGTAAATATATAAAGGGCGTCCCCTTCCACTGGTCTCGAAATTCCGGCCTAAAAACGGATTCGCGTCGCCTTTTATATTTTGCGGTTATCCTATCCCTGGTCCTCAAAACCAACCTCTTTTCGAAGATCATCGATGGTTTGTAGATTTTAGGGAAGTTGTATATTTCATTCAATCCTTATCATCTTTCTTCGATAGCTATGACTATTTTTATGATCATCTTTTTAATCTTTGAGTTTACTGAGCAACGTCTCTAAAACTTTTGAAAGGAAGAGTGACCCCTCTGGCAATTAGGCCAACCCGGACCAGCCGAAACTTAGATTCGGTTGTTAACCCTTCCTCATCGGTCAAAACAGAATTTTAGTTAGTGTTGCTTATGAGCGTCACTGGTTGAGGAAGGTTTTTTCAAAGGTTCAGAGGTTTTTGGGGGAGAGGAATGCTGTCCTTCTACCTTTTCTTGGGCTGATTTTTCCAATTGCTGCCGAATTCGGGCTAATTCCTGAAGAAGCTTATCTTTTTCCTCCGGAGAAGAGGTTTTAAAAATTTTCTCCAAAATACCAACAAGTTCCAACAGCTGGGGTGTCACATCCTTCATTTTCATCTGGTGTTCCATCATCTTCATCATCGGACACATGGACATCATCTGGGCTATATTTACCGGAGCTGGTTCCGCTTTTCCCGGGCTGGGGCCTTCTTTTCCCGGTACGGTGCCATGGCTGTGCTGAGCCCAAGAAACATTCGCCAAAAGAAGCATAAAAAAACAAGTTAACCATACTTTTTTCATTTTTTTCTCTCCTTAAATTGAGCCACTGAATTTTTATCTCCGACCTAATTAAGATGCATTGCGGAAAAAACACGCTATTATTGAAAAAGTTTCCGGCGATAAATTATCATTTCATCTCTTTCCCTAAGTTTTTAAGGACATTAGGGACGCTCCTAAAAAATTTTTTCTCTTTGAGGGAAAGCTTTTCGTATTGGACGATGAATCCCCCCAGTTCTACAGAAAATCCAACTCCGGCAAGACTTATTTCTAAATTATTGGCCAAGAACGTATGCGACAATCCTAATTCCCTGGCCGCCCAATAGCAAAGCAGGCTTCTCGCTTTAACCTTTCTCTCCTGGCGTCTCAAATTACATCGCCCCTCATAGGGTTCTTCCGCCGGGGAAAGGATGGAATCAATACTATCCGTATCCCCCAGAATTCTCTCGTCGCTTAGGGACCATCCCCTTCACGCTGAACGGTGAAAGGGACCGGACAAGAGCTCTTCTGCACTTTTTTCCGTTTGGTTGAGATAAATCCGATTAATCTTTCCCGGCCTTATCCATTTCCCTTTCATACCAGAGGGCGAAGGCGTACATGCCTTTATAGCGGTCATCATCATTGATCAGGCCCCGGCATATCTCCCAGGCCCCTTCGCCGAAGGCGTTGCTGTAATCCGCCGATTCCCAGGCCGCCAGAAAAGAGCGGGTCAAATCCAGGGCCGTGCGGTTCATCTTACCTTTACGCATGTCAATCGGATCATTGGGCAGCATAAAAGGGTCCCAGTTTTCATAACCCTTTTTCAGGATCCGCGCTTGCGACTTGGGAGACATACTTTCAAAAATATATTTTTTTCTTTCTTCTTCTTCGGGGGTCAGATTACCCATTCCAATTACTCCTTACCTTCTAAAGAAACGATACCTTTATCCATGGAAGGATCCAAGGAGCCTTCCCAAAGCTCGACGCTGGCCTCCTCAGGAGGCCTCTTCTATAGGTCGGCGAAGCCGACCGTAAGGCCGAGCGGCTCGAGTGTCTGAACTTTTGAACCCTGGAAACCTGAAACCTCTTTTCAGATTAAAAGCCAAAATATTCCTCATCATAATCAGTCAACAGGGCCGTGGAAAGGGGAACCAGTCTCTGTTCCAGGGGGGAGTTTTTTATCCCGACTTCCTGCAGCATCTCTACCGAAAGATCTAATAGTCGGCGGTTGATACTGTCCAAATTAATGGTCGGGTAGGCCATTCCCTCCTGGAAACCGGATAGGCCGCAGGTGTGCCCTTTTCCATGAAAAGCGGTGGGGACCCCATAGACCCGGCAAGTGATGGGACGGAATTCATAAAGATCACAAAGGCGGCTCTCATTCAACAAAGGACACTGGATGCGTTCCTGAGCCAAAATGCGTAACACGGCCTCTTCCCCCTGACCTTCCTGGGCCATTAATTTGTGCAATTTTCTTTTCAAGCGGTAGCCCTGGCGGTCGGCCGCATTGGCCCGTTCCAGGATTTCCGCCTGCTCTTTCTGCTCCACTTGCCTAAAGAAGCGATAATTTATACTTACTGCTTCGATCAGTGTCAGGTCAAAAACGGCGAAACAGCAGTCACAGCACTGACGATTACAGCGAACCTCTTCGGGAAAAGCTGCCTTGATCTGCCCTACCCCTTTTTCAACCTCTGCCACCAGGTTTTCATATTTTTTAAACGTCTTGGTAAAGTCCAGCATGATTACATCCTAAACAAAAAATTAAGGGGTCTGTGTCGAAATTTCATTATTCCATTATAATTTGATCCCGTCCAAAGGTACATAAAAAAAGACCGTGATCATAGTCCGACGTGATTACCGAAAAGAAAGAACCGAAAGCAATCCTTCAATGTAAAATATAACATAATTGTTGTTTTTTTTATATTAATTACATTTATGAATTATAAATTCGATTAGTTCCCAACAGCCAAATTACATACAACTAACTGATTAAATTAATATAAAAAAGATAAAAAGAAACTGGCACGCTTAATGCTTTAGCAATGGGAAACGATCATTCCTACCGGGAACCCGGGAAATCCGGGGGATGAAATCGAGATCAAAATCAAATTAAGAATTATGGAGGAAAGAGAGATGAAGTTAACCAAGAAGTTACTTACACTGACCACAGGGATTTTATTACTCAGCGGTTCCTACGGAACCGCCTTGGCCGAAGAAAAAAAAGAAGAACCCAAACCTTATGCCACGGGTTCAACTTTCTTTGGGAACAAATATGTCTGGCGCGGCTATGAACTCAGTAAAGACAGCCTGGTCATTCAGCCTTCTTTGACGGTCGGATATACGGGGATAGAGGTGGGACTCTGGGGAAACCTGGACACCAAAGATCATTATCTTAAAACCGATAAAGCCAATTGGAACGAAACGGACCTGACCCTTTCCTATACCAAAGAAGCAGGGCCGACTAAACTGACCGGCGGGGCCATTTACTACAGTTTGGATAGTGCTGACGATTCGTTGGAGCTCTTCTTTCGGGCCGCCGGGAATTTCCTGTTGAGCCCGACGATAAGCATCTATCGAGAGATCCTGAATTATCCCGGCTGGTATGTAAACTTGGGGGCCGCACACTCCTTTAATCTGACCAAAACCGTCACCCTGGATATGGCCGCTTCCATCGGTTATCAGATTTCAGATACGGATAAAATCGTGAAATACGACAGTGCACTGATGCCGACTGCAGAAAAATACCGGGCCTTGCATGATGGCCTGATTTCAGTGGGGATGACCATACCTTTCGGAAAATATTTCGCCCTGAAACCTATGGTCGGTTATTCCCTGGCCTTGTCCGATGACGCTAAAAGACGGATCAAAGGGACCGGTTTGAGCGGGAAAGAAAATTTCTTTCTGGGTGGGGTCAGCCTGACTGGCAATTTTTAACTTAAATAAAATGTTCGTCGTTCACCGTTCAGCGTTCGTCGAAAAGATAACAGTAGAAAAATGGCTAAAGAAAGACACCCATTCTGTACTAAAGATAAACAGGGATTATCAGTTTTAGATTTCGGTTTAGATTTTAATTCCGAAATCCGCATTCCGAAATCCGAAATTAAAAAAGGAGGTATTACAACATGGATGCAATAAACACTGGAGATACGGCTTTTATTCTGATCTCCTCAGCCCTGGTCATGTTCATGACCCCCGGACTGGCCCTTTTTTACGGGGGTATGGTTCGGAGCAAAAACGTGTTGGGGACGATCATGCATAGTTTCATCATACTGGGTCTGGTAACGGTAACCTGGGTCCTTTGGGGATACAGCACCGCCTTCGGCCCCGACCTTGGCGGGCTGATCGGCAGTCTGGACTGGTTCGGACTTTCCGGGGTCGGCCTTGAGCCCTTTAAGGACTACGCCGCCACCCTTCCTCATCAAGGGTTTATGGTTTTTCAATTGATGTTCGCCATTATCACCCCGGCCTTGATCACCGGGACTTTTGCCGAACGAATCAAGTTTTCCAGCTTTGTGGTTTTCACCCTGCTCTGGTGCACCCTGGTTTATAACCCGGTGGCCCATTGGGTCTGGGGAATCGGGGGCTGGCTGCGCAACTTGGGCGCTTTGGATTTTGCCGGAGGGACGGTAGTCCATATCAATTCCGGTATCGCCGCCCTGGCCGCAGCCCTGGTCGTCGGCCGGCGGAAAGGGTACGGTCATGAACCGTTCCATCCCCACAATCTGCCCATGACCATTACCGGAGCGGCCATTTTATGGTTCGGCTGGTTCGGCTTCAACGCCGGCAGCGCCCTGGGGGCCAACGGACTGGCGGTTTCAGCCTTTGTCACTACCCATATCGCTGCGGCAGCCGCCACTTTTTCATGGGTATTCACCGAATGGATCTATCGGGGCAAACCCACCACCCTGGGAGCGGCCAGCGGGTGCGTGGCCGGATTGGTGGCTATAACCCCGGCAGCGGGTTTCGTCGGACCGGTTTCGGCCCTGATCATCGGGTTGGCAGCCGGGGTCCTTTGTTACTTCGCCATTTTTCTCAAACACAAACTGGGCTATGACGATGCCCTGGATGTGGTCGGGGTCCATGGGGTCGGTGGAACCTTCGGCGCCTTGGCTACCGGCCTTTTCGCCAGCAAGGCCGTCAATGAGGCCGGAAATAACGGGCTGTTCTTTGGTAACCCGGGATTATTGGCAACCCAAGCCCTGGCCGTAGGTGTGACCCTGGTTTACTCTTTTCTGGTTACCCTGATCATCCTCAAAGTCCTGGATTGGACCATGGGACTCCGGGTGGAGCACGAAGACGAGGTGGCCGGATTGGATTTAAGTCAACACAGTGAAGTGGGATATAATCTTTAACACCAAAATACCGTTCGTCGTTTATCGTTCGGCGTTCGGCGAACCCTAATTTTTATGATTTATTAAATATCAGGGGTCGTCGAAAATAAAAGGAGGCCATACAATGAAAAAGATCGAGGCTATTATCAAGCCCTTTAAGCTGGATGAAATCAAGGAGGCCCTGCAAGGGCTGGATATCAAGGGGATGACCATTTCCGAAGTAAAAGGCTTCGGCCGTCAGAAAGGGCATACCGAGATTTATCGCGGGGCTGAATATGTTATTGATTTTATTCCCAAGGTTAAATTGGAACTTATCCTGGATGATGCTCAGGTACCAGCCGTTCTGAAAATCATCCAGGAAACGGCCCGGACCGGAAAAATCGGCGACGGTAAAATCTTTGTCCTTCCCGTGGAGGAGGTCATCAGAATCCGTACCGGTGAAACCGGAACCGCCGCCATCTGATCCGTCAAAGGGGCGTCTCGATCTTCTCGGGCGCCCCGACCGGATCCCTTAAAAAAAAATTAGAACCGGCCATAGTAATATATAACAAATTTGTATTTCAAATTTTTTATATATTACATTATTGTAAAAATATTAAGAGAAGCACCAGGGATTATTATTATAACCAATTGATATTTTAATATAAAAAAAATTAAACGGCTGGTCGTTTTTTTGCAAAAGCCTCCTAATGATATTAAAAAAATCCAAAGAGGGCTGCCATGAACCATTTAAAAAAACCGACCACCGCTATTTTACTGATCTTATTTTCTTTTCTTCCTGAGGCTTGGGCCGCCGGACCTCAGGAGGTGGATACGGGCACCACGGCCTGGATGTTGATTTCCACCGGCTTGGTCCTTTTTATGATTCCCGGACTGGCCATGTTTTATGGCGGCCTGGTTCGTACCAAAAATGTCCTGGGAACGATGATGCACAGTTTTGTTGCTATGGCGGTCATAGGTGTCCTTTGGGCCGTTTGCGGTTATGCCTTGACCTTTGGCAATAACATCCTGGGAGGCTGGATCGGTTGGAACTGGAAATATTTTTTCTTGAACGGCATAGACGATTCCATTCACAGCGCCGGGGTACCCGAATATGTGGTGGCCATGTTCCAGGGGAAATTCGCCATCATCACCCCGGCTTTGATCGCCGGGGCCTTTGCCGAGCGGGTGCGTTTTTGGAGTTATACCCTTTTTATTACCTTATGGTTTTTGTTGATCTATTGCCCTTTATGTCATTGGGTCTGGGCTGAAGACGGTTTTCTTTTTAATGCCGGGGCCCGCGGGTTGATTGATCTGGCCGGAGGGACCGTCATTCATGTCTCCGCCGGGGTCAGCGCCCTGGTAGCCGCATTATATTTGGGACCCCGTCAGGGCTATCTTAAAACGCCGGTCCATCCCAATAATCTGGTCATGACCCTGACCGGAGCCGGTCTGTTATGGGTGGGATGGTTCGGATTTAACGCCGGGAGCACGGTCTCCAGCGGACTGGATACAGCCCGGGCCCTGACCATGACTCAGTTGTCCGCTGCTTCCGGGTCCCTGACCTGGATCCTGATCGAGGGTATCCACTTAAAAAAAACCACCTCCTTAGGTTTTGCCACCGGCATCTTGGCCGGGTTAGTGGCCATAACCCCGGCGGCCGGGGTGGTTCAACCCCTGGGGGCCATTATCCTCGGGGCTTGTTCGGCTTTGATTTGTTATGGAGCGATTTTGATCAAGTACAAACTCAGATATGATGATACCCTGGATGTATTTGGCGTTCATGGTGTGGGAAGCGGCCTGGGGGTCCTTTTACTTTCATTTTTTATCCGTCCCAGTTGGATGGCCGAGGCGGCGCAGAAGGCCGGAGGGATTTGGACCGTCTGGCATCAGTTCGGTATCCAGGCTTTGGGGATCGGGATCACATTGATTTATGCGGGGGTACTGACCCTGATCCTTTTATTTTCTATCAACAGAATCATAGGGTTTCGTTTGGAACAGGGAGATGAATTGGCCGGGATGGATGAAAGCCTTCACGGGGAAGAAGGATACGGGTTCTTGAGATAACAAAAAGGCCGGCGATTTTGCAAAAGAAAGGAGGTGAGAGATATGTCTTACAACTGGGGACCATATTTCATCGTGCCTTCAGAGGTGTTAAAAACCTATTCAGGGAAGGTTTTATTACGCGAACATTTTGACGAACAACTGCTGAGTCAGGAGCTAAAGGATCTGGGATTGGCTGGTTACCCCAAAGCGGCGATCAACCCCTGGTATTACCGTCGAAAAAATTCTGAAACCTGGATAAAGATCGGGGAATCCCGGGATGAGAAAAAAAATTTTTCGGTTCCCTGGGATACGGAAAAACTGGAAAACGGAGAATATGAAGTGCTGGGCATGATGCACGTGGCGATTAAAAAAGAAGACGGAGAGGAAATTCTGGCCCGGCAAAACATCGTCTCCGTCACCGTTAATAATTAAAAAACGATATGAAGACAAAGTCATTGATCCTAATGCATAACCCGACTGAAGGGGCGGGGCTTTTCGATACGATATTAAAGGAGAAAGGATGGACCAGGGAAATCCTGCCCCTTTTTGAGGGAAGAAGCCTCCCGGAGTCGACCGATGAATTTGGTCTGATTTTAGTCATGGGCGGCCCTATGAGTGTTAATGACGAAGACCGCTTTCCTTTTCTAAAACAGGAAATCCTCTTTATCCGCCAGATGATAAAATTGGGGAAGCCGGTCCTGGGTATCTGCCTGGGGGCTCAGTTGATGGCTAAGTCTCTGGGTGCCAGGGTCTATCCCGGTCCGCATAAAGAAATCGGGTGGTATTTTCTGAATCAGACCCCTTCCGGGAAAGCCGATCCCCTGTTCTCGTTACTTGATCCCTGTTTTTTGGTTTTTCAGTGGCACGGCGAGACCTTCGACCTTCCTAACGGAGGGATTTGCCTGGCCGGAAACCAGGTTTTTCCCCAACAGGCTTTTCGCTTCGGGGACCGAGCTTATGGCTTACAGTTTCACTTCGAGGTTACGGAAGGCATGATTAAAACCTGGCTTAAACAATGGGCCGGAGAAATTAAGACCGCCAAGCCCCAGCCCCTGAGCGCCCGGGATATTCTGCAGGACAGCAAGGTTTATCTGGATAGACTCCAGAAACAAGTCCGTATTTTCTTCGGCAGATACCTTGAACTTTTGAAAGAAGACGTAGTGGCTTAATTCCATTTATGTATTTTTTTTAAAGGAATATATTACAATTTCGTAGGGAAATTAAGGGACGGGTAACGCATATTCATCTTAACTAACTAATTTCACTAATTAAATTAAAGTTACCACCCTGGCATATCGGTTGCAATTCAAAGTTTTTAGAGGATGCCTTAGACAAGGATCCCCCAAATACTCTCAACCGGGACAATAAAAAACAGGAGGAAGAGCCTCATGTTGAAAAAAATAGAAGCCATCGTCAAACCCTTTAAATTGGATGAAGTCAAAGATGCCCTTAACGAACTGGGTATCAAAGGCATGACCGTTTCCGAAGTGAAAGGGTTCGGGCGGCAGAAAGGTCATACTGAAATCTACCGGGGGGCCGAATACGTCATTGATTTCCTGCCCAAGGTCAAGATTGAGGTAGTGGTGGAAACCGAGCTTTCCGGAAAGGTGGTCGAGGTCATCCAGCAGGCCGCCCGAACAGGAAAAATCGGGGACGGAAAAATTTTTGTCCTCCCCGTGGAAGAAGTGATCCGTATCCGTACCGGAGAACAGGGGAAGGAAGCCATTTAAAAACCGATACTGGATACTGGATACTGGATAAAGACCAGAGTAATCCATTTCCAGTTTCGTCTTTAGCTTTTATCCAGTATCCAGCAACAAGCATCAAGCATCAAGCAATGACCGAACCACTCCATAAAAAATACCTCATCGAGCAGCGTCAAAAGCTGCGGGAGCAGCATGACCAAGGCGAAAGCGGGTTGGTCATCGCCAATCGTCATGCCGCTTTTATCGATGTCTTTATCATTTCGGTATTCAACAGCCCCGAGGTGCGGTGTCTGATAGGCCTGGAAGGAGAAGAGCAGTCCTGCGTGGTCATGGGTCTGGGCGGGTACGGGCGAAAGGAGCTTTCACCGTTTTCGGATATTGATCTCCTTTTCCTTTACCGGGGGGAAAACAACCCCCAGGTCGAAGAGGCCATCCGCAAGGTCCTCTACCCGCTCTGGGACGTGGGTTACGAACTGGGTTATTCGGTCCAATCCCTGAGAGGTTGCCTGGATCTGGCTTGTGCCGAACCCCAGTTCCTGACGGCCTTGCTGGACGCCCGCAGGATAAACGGCAGTCCGATCCTGGCCCAGGAACTTAAAAAAGGGATCAACGATCTTTTTAAAAAAGAACAATCCCGTCTCTGGCAGGGGTACATCCTTTCCGACCGGGAGAAACGTCATCTTCGGTATGGTGACTCGGCCTTTTTTCTGGAACCCCACTTGAAAGAAGGGCTGGGGGGGCTTCGGGATATCCATGTCGTTCAATGGATCGGCAAAGCCCTCTATGAAGCCCAGGACCTCTATGCCCTTGAGAAACTGGGGCTCCTTTCCTGGGGGGACCGGGAGGGATTGACTCAATCCCACAAATTTCTTCTCCGGCTTCGCAACCAGCTTCATTACCTGGCCGGAAGAAAGACAGACCAGCTTTCTTTTGAATTTCAGGAAGCTTTGGCCGGCTGGGCCGGGACCAAACCCCAGGGGGATATCCTGGCCGTGGAAGTGTTCATGCGCGAGGTTTACCGCAATTTACAACAGGTTCAAACCATCCATCAGAACTTTTTTGAACGCCTGGCCGAACAGTCTTCTGAAGCGGAAAGGCAACACTATGTCCTGGAACCGGGTATTTTTATTGAAAACGGACGGATCTTTCTCGAATCGGCCAAGGTCCTGGTGGAAAACCCAGCGATCCTGATGAAGGTGTTTTGGTATGCCCTGAAAGAAGAGGCCCGCCTCAGTCAGGAAACCATCGGATTGATTAAACAATGTCTCCACCTGATTGATCAGGATTTTCAACATTCCCGAACGGTGAGCGAGGTTTTTTTGGACATCATCAAGGACCTTAAAACCCCCCGCTCTCTTTTGGAAACCATGCTGCAAACCGGACTTCTGACCCGTTATATTCCAGAATTGGAAGCCACGGTCTGCCGGACCCAGTTCGACACCTATCATGTGTACACCGTGGACATCCATTTGCTTTTGACCCTGGTGGAACTGAAAAAGATCGGCCAGGGTCATTACATGAAGGAAGAGCCCCTGCTCTTCGGCATCTGGGGAGAGGTGGAGGACTTCTCGGTCCTTTATCTGGCGGCCTTGTTCCATGATCTGGGCAAGGGACAAGGTAAAAATCACGCCCAGGAGGGGGCGAAAATGATTCCGGCTATAGCCGGAAGGCTGAAGCTGCCGCTGCAGTCTTCGAAGGCCATCGCTTTCCTGGTAAAAAATCACCTCCTCTTGGTGGAGACGGCTTTGCGGCGGGACCTGAACGACGAGGAACTGATCATCCGGTTGGCCCAGGACATTCAGGACTCGGCCACTCTGAAGATGCTCTATCTCGTAAGTTATGCCGACGCTCTAGCCACCAGTCAGCGGGCCTGGAATACCTGGAAATCCCTGCTGCTCAAGGAGTTGTTTTTCAAGCTCCTGCATATTCTGGAGAAAGGGGAATGGGCCTCAGGTACGGCTTTGGAGGCCATCGAGACCAATCAACGCCGGGTAGTGGAACTCCTGGAAATGGAGATTTCCCCCAAAGAAGTCCAGGACCTCCTGGGAGGAATGCCTTCTTCCTATCTCCTCTCCATGCCCCCGGAGTCGGTAGCCGGTCACTTGCTCCTGCTGCGCCAGTTGGACGGAAAGCCTTTTCTCTGGACAGTTGAGAAAAAGGAAGAGCTTTATGAAATAGTCATCTGCTGCCATGATCGGCCCGGGCTCTTTTCCCGGCTTACCGGCGTGCTGGCCCTGAACAATATCAACATCCTCGGGGCGCAGATATTCACCCGCTCCGACAAAGTCGCCCTGGATATCTTTCAGGTCCACCCTCCTCTGGATCCCCTTTTTCCCGAGGAAACCTGGGAGAGGATCTATGACCAGTTGTCCAAAGCCATTTCCGGGAAATTTTCTTTGGATTACCGGCTGGCCGGGAAGAAGCCGGCGTTGGTCCTTTCTCCCGGACCGAGCATCAAGGCCGAACCTGAGGTGGTCATTGACAATCACGGCTCGGATTTCTGTTCCATCATCGAGGTCTACGCCCAGGACCGTTTGGGATTGCTCTATACTATTACCAAGACCCTATCCGAAATGGAATTGAACATCTCCTTCGCCAAGATTTCCACCAAGGTCGATCAAGTGGTGGACGTCTTTTATATCACCGATCTGGATGGCCAGAAAATCTATGACGAGGAGAGGCTGGAGGAAATTAAAAAGGCGATCCTGTTCGCTTTGGAGGAATAGACTTGTTGCCGGTTACGGGTGATGGTCTCGCAAAAAGTCGCCAAAACCCCAATTAGGTCATTCCGGCGAAAGCCGGAATCCAGGGATTTCAAGCATTTTATAATCCCCAGGACCCGGGTTTTTACCGGGGTGACGATTTTTTGCGAGACCATCACGGATTGCGGGTTGAGGACTGAAAAAAAGAAGCCTTTAAACTCGCAACACGCCAGAAATCGCCTAAGCAAAAAACATTTATTACAACAAATCTCATTAAAAAAAACAAGGAGGAACAAAGATCATGACCCCAAAAGAAGTATTGGAATTTGCAAAGAAGAACAAGACCAGGATGGTCGACCTGAAGTTCCTGGATTTTCCGGGAATCTGGCAACATTTTACCGTACCGCTTCACGAATTGGACGAGGACGCCTTTGATGGCGGATTCGGCTTTGACGGCTCCAGCATCCGTGGTTGGCAGCCCATACACGCCAGCGACATGCTGGTCATCCCCGATCCGGACACAGCGGTGATGGACCCCTTTATGGCCGAGCCGACTCTGAGCCTGATCTGCAACGTAGTCGATCCCATCACCAAGGAAGCCTATTCCCGCGACCCGCGCAATATCGCCCGAAAATGTGAAAACTTCCTGAAGTTCACCGGTTTGGCCGATACGGCCTTTTTTGGTCCGGAGGCGGAATTTTTTATCTTCGATGATATTCGTTTTGACGGCGGGTCCAATTTCGCCTTCTATGAAATCGATTCCATCGAAGGTATCTGGAACAGCGGCCGGGCCGAGTCCCCCAACCTGGGCTATAAACCCCGGCACAAGGAAGGCTATTTCCCCGTTTCCCCCACCGACAGCCAACAGGACCTGCGTACGGAAATGGTCCTGACTATGGAACAACTGGGTATGGAAATCGAATGCCAGCACCATGAAGTGGCCACCGCCGGTCAGGCCGAGATCGATATGAAGTTCCAACCTCTGGTCAAGATGGGCGACCAGCTCATGTGGTTTAAATATATTATTAAAAATGTGGCCAAACGTAACGGAAAGACGGTCACCTTCATGCCCAAACCCTTGTTCGCCGATAACGGGTCCGGCATGCACACCCATGTCAGCCTCTGGAAAGGGGGGAAACCCCTCTTTGCCGGAGACAAATATGCCGGTCTGAGCCAGGAGGCCCTTTACGGCGCCGGCGGAATTTTAAAACATGCCCGGGCCCTGTGCGCCTTCACCAATCCGACCACCAATTCTTATAAACGATTGGTCCCCGGATTTGAGGCCCCGGTGAATCTGGCCTATTCCAGCCGGAACCGCAGCGCCGCCATCCGCATCCCTATGTATTCGGCCTCGCCCAAGGCCAAGCGTTTGGAATTCCGGACCCCGGATCCATCCTGCAACGGCTACCTGGCCTTCTCGGCCATCCTCATGGCAGTGATTGACGGGATTGAAAACCGGATTGATCCGGGACAGCCGCTGGACAAGGACATCTACGGACTCAGCCCCGAAGAACTGGCCAATGTCCCCTCGGCCCCTGGGTCCCTGGAAGAATCCCTCAATGCCCTGAAGGCCGATCATGACTTTCTGCTCAAGGGTGATGTTTTTACTACCGATGTCATCGAAAAATGGATAGAATATAAAACCGAAGGGGAGGTGAATCCCGTACGGCTGCGGCCTCACCCCCACGAATTCATGTTGTATTTTGATATTTAGCAACCGTTCGGCGTTCGGCGTTCGGCGTTCGGCGAAAAAAGCAAAAGGACCACGGCAGGGTTCAAGGGTCAAAGGGTCACGGTAAATTTGTTCTAAATAAAATATCATTAATAGGACAGGGCGCAAGCGTTTTTTGTTAAGCGCAAATAATCGCAAACCAAGCGGGGATTACGAGTCAGTTGCCGCATTTTCTGGGCGAC
>JBFMBU010000155.1:0-7648 GCA_040755035.1 Thermodesulfobacteriota bacterium | reverse complement strand
GCCGAACGACTCGACTGAGCTCGCCGAAGTCGCTGAACCCCGAACCGTTCTGGCCGTCAACCGGACAAAGCCCTTCTCGGTAAACTTGACGGCATTGCTGACCAGATTCAGCAGGCTCTGGAGGAGTCTGCGGCGGTCAGTAACCATGATTTGATGGAGAAAGTCCACCTGCAGATCCAGTCCTTTATCCCGGATTTCCTTTTTATAGGTGGCAATCACTTCGGAGATCACTTCATATACATCAACCTCCCCGAACTGAATATCGATCTTATCGGCCTCGATTTTGGAGATATCAATGACATCGTTGATCAGGGCCAACAAATGTTTTCCGGACCGCAGGATAATAGCCAGATTCTCCTTTTGCTCTGTGGTCAGGGGGCCGACCCATTCATCGAGCAGGATACTGGAAAAGCCGATCACCGAATTTAACGGGGTCCTGAGTTCATGGCTCATGGAGGCGATGAACATGGATTTGAGCTGGTCCAGCTCTTGCAGCCGGAGGTTGGCCTGTTCCAGTTCGGCCGTCTTTTCATTCAAATCCTCGACGATGCTCATCAAGGCCCGCTGGCTGTCGTTCAGTTGAGAGGTCCGTTCAACCACCCGCTGTTCCAGATCTCTGGTCAGGCTCTTAATCTCTTCTTCCGCCTTCTTACGCTGAGTGATATCGGTCCCGATGCTCAAAATCTCTTTTATCCGGCCGGCTGCATCCAAGGCCACCTTGTTCGTCCAGGCAATCCAGACCGGTTCTCCATTGCGGCGCCTATTCTCGTTGACGTTCTGCTCGAACTGGCCTGGATCGGCCAGAATAGCTTCCATTAAGGGCTGCATATCCCGGCCGGTCGTCTCGGTCTCCGGGACAATGGTGCCGACCACGTGCCGGCCGATGATTTCCGCCTCGGGGAAATCGAAAAATTTCAAACCGTATTCATTTAAAAAGGTGATGATCCCCTCCGGGGTCCAGCGCAGGATGATACTGTTGGCGTTTTCCACCAGTTCACGGTATTTCCGCTCGCTGGCCACTATTCTTTCCTCGGCCTTCCTTTGCTCGCTGATATCCTCCACACTGGACCAGATGAAGGGCTGGCCGTCTTTTTCCACCAGCAGCCCCTGAAGGCGTACTGGTACAAGCGAACCGTTCCGGTGGATATATTCTTTTTCATAAGGTCCGTACCGCCCGGAGGCCCGTAGACTTTCGAGTTGGATCTGTTCCTGTCTGGCATATTTTTCCGGCGTAATGTCCCAATAAGACAGCTTTAAGGTCTCTTCGATGCTCCGACCGATGATCCCGACATAGGCCTGGTTGACCTGAATCAGCGTGCCGTCCATAGTACAGAGGACCAGACCGACTGGAGAAATATCAAATAATTTGCGGTTATATTCCTCACTTTCCCGGAGGGCCTCGTTAGACCGCAACAGTCCCCGGGTGCGCTCCTGAACCCTTTGGCGAAGGGTTTGCCCGCGGTTGACAATAAAAGCGACCAGTCCTAGAACAAGAAGCACTGAGAGCAAGCTAATCCCCCTGAAAAGGAAGATCTGCCATCGGACAGCCGCCTCCCAGCCTTGTTCGGGAATGGCGGCCAACTCCCATTTCCCTTTCATCAGGGCTATGGGATAGATCACCGGATCGCCGGCAAAAACACCGCTTTTTCCGAAAAAGATCCGGCCTTGGCCGTCACGTATGGCTGTTTCCATTATAGGCAGATCGAGGGAAAGTCCGGCTTCTTCTAAAATAGGCGGTATGTCAATGACCATGGTCACCAATCCCCAGAAACGTCCCTGAACAAAGACCGCCTTGCGGGCCACCAACCCAAGTCCCCCCTGCCGCAGTTCATACGGGCCGCTCAGGACCAGGTCAGCGGTCTTGATCGCCAGGCCCACATCGTTTTTGACTAAGGGATCGTGAAGAAGGTCATGTCCAAGGGCCTTTTCATTTCCCGCCAGCGGATAAACAAAACGAAGGATCCCGCCGGGGGCAACGCCAAAATTCCGGATCCCCCGACTGCCGCCATGAAGACCGGCGGCAAAGAGATCAAATTTATGGACCAGCGCTTTTTCTGAAGGATGGGACTGAACAAAGGTATACAGGCCGGCAAAACTGCCCAGCCGGCGGTTGACGGCTGAGGCCAATACCTCACCATGGAGGCGCAGCTTAACAGCACTCCGGGACCGTTCCTCAGCCATCAGCCGACCTTTGAACCATTGCCCGGTCATCCACCACAAAGGGATCAAAACTATCAGAGCGGTTATGAAAACAATTCGGGGCCAGGGAAAAAGATTTTCCCAGGGACCCACGGGCCTGCCGGGGATGACCTGGTCATTCGACGGCACGTTCATTGTCCTCCTCGGGTAATCCGGTCTTCCTTTTCAAAACCCGGATCTTTTCCTTCAGCTCGATCATCCGCAGTTCCCGGCCCACGAATATCTTGTTCAAGTGAGCTGAAGGGGGTCGGAAATCAGGAGAAAGAGGATTCTGTCGGATAGAAAAATCCACAGCCCGCTGAACAGGGCATAGATCAGAGAGATGAGCAAGGCGAATTTGGAAAGAGATTTCATGTTAACATCCTTCCATCATACCTCCAATTTAAATCCTTTTTCTCTAAACAGTAGTAAACAGGCCTCCGCTATCTCGGCGTCATAAAGTATACCCTTATTCTTTTCGATCTCTTGTAAGGCCGCCTCGAGTCCTATGGCGGGACGATGAAGTTGACAGGAAGCCATGTCTTCCACGGACTCGGCCACAGCCAGAATTCTGGCTTCCCGGATAAAATCTTCACCGGATAATCCCTGCGGATACCCCGATCCATTGATCTTTTCGTGGTGCTGGAGAACCGCCAGGGCCACCGGTGAGGGGAAGGCTATCTCTTTGATTATTTCATAACCGGCCTGGGGATGGCTCTGTAGTATTTGTTTTTCCAAGGCATTTAAGGCGACCGGTTTTGACAGAATCTCCTTGGGGACTACGGCCTTGCCTATATCGTGGAGTATCCCCATGACCTGAAGAGCAGTGATCTCTGTTTGGGGAAAATCCATTTCCGAGGCCAGGGCACAAGAAAGCCGGGCGACCCTCTCCGGGTGTCCCCTGGGATAAAGCCCCGACATCTCCCCCATGGTGGCCAAGGAGCGGACGATACCCTCTTCCCAACCGCTTGGTTTTTCCATCTTCTTGGCCTCCCTTCAGTAGGTAGGATTGGATGGATGGATGGATGGCAAGAATCGGGCTATCTTAAAAATCCCTTTTGAGGTTTCGACGATTGATCCCTTTTATGCTTCAATTTTAATCCCTTTTATAAAAAAAACAAATCATTTTTCTTTCCCGGCCTCATTTTCTGCACTTCATGACAAGAAAGTTTATTAATAGAATAGTAAACCTATGCCGACGGTATGGCGATCCGGGTCATTTCGATTCCATTTTTACTCCGACGAAGGCAATGAACCGCCGCACATTCATGTGGAGACGCCGGAGAGCGTTTAATTGGTTAATCGCTTTCTAATTCTGATTTATTTGCCCACCTTCCCCACCGATGCCAGATAAAGGGCAAATTCTTCTTCCCCATCAAGACGCAACAATTGGTCCAGGGCCTCCTGGTCATAGGCGGCGATGGCGCAGGTGCCGCAGCCCGCGGCCTCACAGGCCAGATAAAGGTTCTGGCAGACATGGCCGGCATCCAGAGCGATGACCTTATGGGCTGCCAGTCCGTATCGCCATTCCATTCGGTAAGGGATGGCTGTCCAGATAAAAGTCACCGCCGCCTTTCCCGGATAGGGTTGATGAAAAACAGCCCGAACCAGCTCTTCAGCCAGGAATTCTTCGTTGAATTCAAAAAGCAACTGATGTTCCTGGGGCAGATAGCGGTATACCCCTACCTCAAGCCCCTCCACTCTCAAAACACACAAATAGGTTTCCAGGGCATGGCGGCAGCCGGCCGAAGGGACGGTCCGATAGGCATGGCCCTGGTCGATCTGTTTGCGGATCCCCTGGGTAGCCCATAAGAGGAAGGATAATTCCTCTAATTTTAACGACTGATCCAGATAATCCCGATGGCTGATCCGCTTCCGGATAGCCTCGGTCAGGGATAGGTCGGGGATATTTTTCCACCCCCCGGGTTGCACCAGATCAAACCTTTTAGCTTCCGGAGGAAAGGGTTTTTCAATCGGCGGCGGGACCAGCCCTTGGTTTTGATCGGTGGTGGAAAAGTTAAAACGTTTTCGGATGGTGTCTTTTAAAAAAGAACGGTATTGGGATAACAGCGGCTGATCCATGACAGATCCTCCGGCCCAGCGGGCCTTTTAACGATTTCCTTTTCAATAATGAGTGTTCATCCGGAAATTCAAAATTTCCGGATGGATAAAAATTAAGCAATCCAGACCCCCCATTCCCCTCCGGCCTTTTGAGGGAAATCGGGAATAATCCCCTGGGCGACTAAAAGATCGGCGGCATAAGAATAAGCCAGATGAAAAAGCATACAAAAGACATCGGCCCGGGAACAGCGGGCAAAGGAACAACGCTCCCAAAGAATTTCAACCCGGTTTAGTTCAATTCTCAAGCGGGCCATGATCTTTTCCGAAACCTCTCCGCACAAATGATAAATGGCCGCCCGCCTCGAACCTGAAAATACCGGTAGCGACAACCGGGTTCGGGGATCAGAGGTTATTAGCCCCCCGGTTATAAACTCTTCCCAAATCAGGTTATCCGGATCGGGATTCAGGGGTTCCCTTCCGGGAAACAGATCTCCCCCGGAACTATCCTGCCCAAGAAGGGCGTTTAGCAAATCCCAGACCTCCCAGCGCCGCAAAAGATCCTTGATAAAAGATCGATCCAAACCGTGCGAGCGAATCATGTGAAGCCGGCGCCCCTCCAGCCCGTTATAAGTAGTGAAACCGAAAATCCTTTCCGGCCCTTCTTTAAAGGCATATCCCCAGAAAAAAAAATGGCCAGCCCGTCCCCGAGGCGGGTAGCTGCCGATCATTTCCTGACGCAGGCGGGAAAAGACCCAGGAATCCAGGGTCAGGGCGCAGATTAAAATGGTCAGAATATTCCCGGCCGCTTTTTCGGAGGAAACGTGGCCCTCGGCCAACGTTGAAGTTAGAGACCGGTAGTCATCCAATCGATCCGTAATGTATTGAACCATGAAATGGCAAGTATCCCGGAACCAAGGACGGAGGACCTCGAGATCGTTATCGGTCATGATCGGTCCAAGGGGGATGATCTTTTCGCCATCGACTCGAATAATAGCCGCTTGCGCCCAGAGTGTAAGTAAATTTCCCAAGATTTCTGTTTCGGTCGATCTGAACAATCCTTTTCGATATAACTCTCCATACCTCCCCCGCGCCGACGCATCAGGAAGCAGGTTTTGCCAGCTTCCCGATCCGGACATCCGATAACTTATGGAGGACATCGACCACTTCATTGCTTAATAAGACGATATTCCAGGGTGTGGTGTCAAGCTTCTTTTGTTACTTTCGGGGCTGCCATTTAGAGGACCCAAAATATTTTTATTGAAAAAAATTGGGATCGGATAGCATAATAGTTGGAAATGCATAAAAAGTCCCGGGAAGATTTGTATCATCCTTCCCGAGAAAAGGCGGTTTTACCGGACCCTTCTTGGTCACTTTAATTCAAAAGAGAAATCCTAAAGAAGGAACCCTTCCTATGCCTTCACCCATTATTCAAAAACTGCAGGAAAAAATTGAATTTTATGAACGGGTGCTCGATAACGTTCGTAACGGGGTAATGATCACCGATCCCCGCGGCCGGGTCATTTTCTTCAGCCAAACCTATGGAAATTTTCTCGGGGTGGATCCGAAGAAGGTTGTCGGCAAACCCTGCCTCGAGGTGGTGGAAAATTCGCGGATGGATATAGTGGCCCAAACGGGGATCCCGGAAATCAATGACGCCCACCGCATCAAAGGGCAGGACATGGTCGTCCAAAGGATCCCCATTAAGAAAGACGGGCGGGTCATCGCTGTTTACGGCCAGGTGATGTTTGAAGATGTACGCGATGTCCAGACCTTAGCCAAAAAGCTTTCATTATTGGAATCAAAAGTCGAACTTTATGAAAAAGAGCTGGTCAGTCTGCGATCATCCAAATATACCTTTAACCACATCGTCGGAAAAAGCCCGATCATCTCCGAGTTGAAAAAAACCGCTCTCAAAGCGGCCAGGACCAGCGCCCCGGTGCTGATCCTCGGTGAAAGCGGGACCGGCAAGGAGTTGTTTGCCCACGCCATTCATTACGCCAGCGCCCGCCGCATGTTTCCCTTTATCCGCTTAAATTGTGCCGCTATTCCCCGGGACCTTCTGGAATCGGAACTCTTCGGTTATCAACCAGGGGCCTTTACCGGCGCCGGACCCCGCGGAAAACCTGGAAAATTCGAACTGGCCCATCAGGGAACGGTGTTCCTCGATGAAATCGGGGATCTTCCTTTGGAGATGCAGCCCAAACTGCTGCGGGTTATTGAAGAAAAAGAAACCGAACGCCTGGGAGGAACCCGCGTTTTTAAATCCGACTTTCGACTGATTGCCGCAACCCATGAACGCCTGGAAAAACTGGTTGAAGAGGGGCGTTTTCGCAAAGATCTCTATTACCGTTTAAATGTCATCCCCATCATGATTCCTTCTTTAAGGGAAAGAAAAGAAGACATTCCCGTCCTGGCTCAACATTTGATCCAAACCCTGAACAATGATCTGGGAACCAAGGTTTCCCTATTGTCTCCGGAGGTCCTGTGCTGTTTGGAGCGCTACCCTTGGCCGGGCAATATCAGGGAACTGGCCAATATATTGGAACGGATACTCTATTCCCTCGACGGCGATTGTATCGAACGTCAACACCTGCCGATTTATTTGCAAGACCTGACCCGGAGGACCTCCCTTTCCTCCGGAGATTCTTTAAAAAGAATCAGGGACGACAGCGAAAAAGAAACCCTCATCCAAACCCTGCAGAAGGTGAACAATAATAAAAATAAAGCGGCCCATCTTCTGGGAATTCACCGTACGGTGCTTTACAAAAAAATGAGGAAACACCAGATTCCCCTCCAACCCATCCGTTGATATACCTTTTTGGCTACATGTTTCAAAAAAGCTACTATAAGCCAATAGCCTTGAATTTGCTCTTTTTTTCAGAAATTTAACAATAATGTAGTTTAATAACTACACATAGATCCCTGTCCGGTCCGGACCTTTTTTGTCCGGCCATGTAAAATAAATATTAAAATTCAGATAGTTGAACAAGTAAAAGGTTACCGCCCCTTCCCGGCCTATATTTTGCAGAAACCAAAACCATAGTATTTTTTTTCAAAAGCTTGCATTTCCTTAAAACCTGAAAATCTTTATCCGAAGAGAATAAGTATTTGTAGATAGCGGTCGTACTTCTCCCCATCCTTACATAAGGAACTGCCTATGCGGGCCAGTAAAGATTTGAAGGAACCCCATATCAGGAAAGATGACCTCCTGTTGCTCCAGGATCCTGATTTTATTCCCGCCCATGTCTGTATCGTCACCGGTGCGGCCGGAGGTATCGGCCGGGCCACGGCTGTTGCGGCCGCGGCCAACGGCCTGATGACCGTTGGTCTGGACATCGATCCCAAAGAGGGAAATAAGACCCAGCAAAAAGCCCGGGAATTGGGCGGTCAGATGATCTTCCTCCAAACC
>JBFMBU010000154.1:0-2496 GCA_040755035.1 Thermodesulfobacteriota bacterium | reverse complement strand
GCGTAAAACACGTTTCCCCTTGACTCAAACTGACCAGTCCGTTGTATAATATTTTTCCCTGCGTCGCTACGCTCCGATCACTGGTCAGTTTCACCGGATTCGGTGGTCAGTTTGAACGGAATAGGCAAAAATAACCAGGGACCATTCTCTCCCATTCAATAGGTACTGAACAACGCCCTAAAAAAGGGCGCAAAGGGCGGAACCGGTTCTAACTGGTTAGACCTGTAGCCATTTGGAAATAGATTGACACTGTAACAATATGTGCTACAATTCACAGTCATGATAAAAAGCTTCAAGCACAAAGGGCTGGCGGAACTGTTTGAACGGGGTCATTCCCGGCAGGTGAAGCAGGATCTGCAATCACGGTCCTTACGTCGTTTGGAAGTTTTGGATCAGGCTGAATCATTAATAGAATTAAAAATGCCCGGGTTCGCTTTTCATCCGCTTCGGGGAAATCCTAAACGGTACAGTATTCATGTAAACGATCCCGGGTGCATCACTTTTCAGTGGGAAGAGGGAGAAGTGTTACTGGTTGATTTGGAACAATATCATTAAGGTGATTTCATGGGAGAATATTTTGTTAGGCGTCCGATAATACGCCCTCCGCTTCATCCCGGTGAGATTTTACGGAAAGATGTGCTTCCAAGTCTGGGCTTGTCCGTCAGTGAAGCGGCCAGACGGCTGGGTATTTCAAGGCAGCAGTTGCACCGCATTTTATCCTGCACACATCCCATTACCACTGGAATGGCCCTTAGGATCGGCAAATTTGCCGGTAATGGCCCAGGTATCTGGCTGCGTATGCAGCAGGCTTATGATTTGTGGCAGGCTGCATATAAAATGAAAGACGAATTGGCCCGAATAAAAACCGCTTCCCCCTCGGTTTCGGGAGTCTAAGGTTTTATTAAACAGATGAGTATGGTCTGATTCTCTTTGGCCCAAAGAAAAAGAGAATAAACCGGATCCCGGTTATGTAAAAACCCCCATAAAGGGACCACTCATGCCGGAGAGATCTGCCTCCATCGCCAAGATCACCCACCCCCGGATCCGGGGGGTCTTTCCCCGGGAACGGCTCTATGATCTCCTGGATGATTGCCGGGAATACCCGCTGACTTGGATTTCAGCCCCGGCCGGTTCGGGAAGAAGGAACGTCCTCTGAACGCACATAAGACCTAAGATAGTTCTCTTTCCCTTAACCGTTCCGATTACATTTAATGGTTGGCTCTTCTTCCCTGCCAAATAGAGGAAAAATAACTTGGCAAAACAAAATCTATGAGTTAATATCTTGATGGCAATTTGAAATAATAGAATGGTATCATTGGAGGAAGCAGTGAAAACAATCAGTTTGAGAGGTATAGACGAGGAACTGGCGGAAAACTTAAAAAAAACCGCTAAGAAAAAGGGGGACAGCATCAATAAGACCGTCCTCGAAATATTACGGCATTCCCTTGGGGTCGGTTCAAAAAAAAGAGAGAGGGTCTATCACGACTTAGACGATCTGGCCGGAACCTGGAGTAAGACCGATTGGCAGCAGTTCCAAAAAACCACTAAGCCTTTTTCGGCTGTTGATAAGGATTTGTGGAAATGAAAAGGATACTGATTGATACCAATATTTATACCGCCTTTAAAAGAAATGTTTCCGAGGTAACGGATACCCTGAGACGAGTGGATTATATCGGAATGAATACAGTGGTTCTCGGGGAACTGCATGGGGGATTCAAAGGGGGATCGAGGGAAAAACAGAATATCCTGGAGTTGGAACGCTTTTTAGACAGCCCCAGAGTTCATGTGCTTCTCATTGATGAAACCACCGCCGAATATTACGGGCAAATCTATGGGCGACTGCACCAAAAAGGGAACCCAATCCCCACCAATGACCTTTGGATTGCGGCCTCGGCCTTTCAGCACAGCTTGGCCTTATATACCCTGGATAGCCATTTTTCCAAGGTGGACGGGATAATTTTAAAATAAAGTATGGAGTATTGATGGAAGAGCAGTAAACCCCCTTTCTTTTCAGGGACGGATTTATTGATCACTGACATCAAAAGGAAATGCCGACCATCACCAACCATTCCAAGATTTCTCCTCCCAAGGTGCCGAATATTTTGCACCGCCCCCGTCTCCTGGCGCAAATCAACAAAAACAAGGACAAGCGGCTGATTTTCATCTTGGGGCAGGCGGCCCAGGGCAAGTCCACCCTGGCCGCCAGTTATGTGGCAACCCAAGAGGTCCCGGTAGCCTGGCTGAACCTGGATCAGGGCGATTCGGATCCGGTCAATCTTTTCTACTGGTTGATCAATGCCTTTCAGTCTATCCTTTCTAAGCGGGATTTTTCTTTCCTCAAATCTTACCCGTCTATGACCCAGGGTCCGCGTGACCCGATCCTGATGTATCGGGAGTGGGTCCGGGTCATTTTTGGTCGGATCAACACCCCCGTTCTATTGGTCCTTGATGGCCTGGATCGACTGACCGAAAAAGCCCCCTCTTTTCCTTTTCTCC
>JBFMBU010000153.1:0-20535 GCA_040755035.1 Thermodesulfobacteriota bacterium | reverse complement strand
CATAATGGTGATTTCGCCAATTATTACTCTGTTTCTGAATACCTTAAGCAGAATAATATCTTCCCCCATTTCTTAACCGATACGGAAGTGGCCGTTCTGGTTTTCGACCTACTGAACCGCGCCTATGGCTATCCCCTGGAATATATTATCGAGGCCCTGGCGCCGACCACGGAAATGGATTTCGATCAGCTCCCCGAAGAAAAGCAGAAGATTTATGCCCTGCTTCAGTCCATCCATATCAACGGCTCGCCGGACGGGCCCTGGTTTTTTATTATCGCCCGGAACGATTTTTATCATAACCGTTTTCAGTTAATCGGGATAACCGATACGGCCATGCTCCGGCCCCAGGTCTTCGCCTTTCACGACGGCGAGGTTCAGGTCGGACTGGTCTGTTCCGAGAAACAGGCTATCGATGCCACCTTAGCCAGCCTGGCGGCTGAAGATCCGCGTATCTGCCCGGTGGCTGATAAATACTGGAACGCCCGGGGAGGGAGCCATACCGACGGCGGGGCCTTTATCTTTAACATCGCCGACGACCCGGACCATCCCGGCCAAAAGAAATTGACCTGCTCCAATAAATTCAGCCAGGAAGTCACTACCCCCAAGGGGATTGAACTAAGGGATTTCAGCCGGTCGGTTGCCCAATCCGGCCAGGGTGGGTCCCAGGATGGATCTCTGACTGAAAAGTTAGAACAGGGAAATTCTTCCGCGCTCTATGCCTTATTAAAGGAACAACTACAGGGGGACGGCTATGATGGTTTCTTTCGGCTTTGCCGGCAGATGGTGGAGGCCGTCCGGACTAATGATGAATTTCGGCAGACCGCAATCCTGGCCCTGACCCTGCTCAATGACCGGCGTTTTCCCGCCGGCAAATTGAAACGCAGTGCTATCCTGCATATAACCCGTAGTACCCTGGATGAGATCTTCGGCCAGGTGGATCCTATCGGTTCCGGAAACGGGAGCCGGTTCCGCCTGATCACCTGGGGAACCAGGGAGAAACTGGTTGAACCGACCGGAAAGCAGACCACCCTTATCCTGAACGCAGACGGGTTTCCGCCGGAAGGCGATGAATGTGATGCCCGCTTGATCTGCCGGGCCTATGAGCTGGGATGGAAAAAATTTATCTGCTATGGGTACCGGGGCCAGCGATTTCTGGGCTGCGGTCTGGGGCCGGGGACCCAGAACGTCCGCATCGATGCCTATGGCAGTTCCGGGGATTACTTAGCCTCTGGCATTGACGGCCTGCACCTTGAAGTCCATGGTAATGCCCAGGACCAGCTCGGCCAGATCATGAAATCCGGCAAATTGGTTATTTACGGGGATGTGGGACAAACCTTTCTCTATGGGGCCAAGGGCGGAGAGATCTATGTCATGGGCAATGCCGCCGGCCGTCCTTTGATCAATGCCGTCGGACGCCCCAAGGTGGTTATCAACGGGACGGCCCTGGATTATCTGGCCGAGTCCTTTATGGCCGGAAATCCCCACAACGGAGGCGGATTCGTTATCCTCAACGGTCTTGAATTTGATGAGGCCGGACGGCCCCGTCCCCAGGCCACTCCCTATCCCGGCTCCAACCTTTTTTCCTTAGCCTCGGGAGGGGCCATTTATGTCCGGGACCCCGGACGGCTCCTGGTGGAGGAGCAACTGAATGGCGGGGCCTTTGATGAGTTAACCCCAGAGGATTGGCGCCTGATCCTGCCCTTTCTAAAAGAGAATGAAAATCTCTTCGGTATCTCAGTGGAAGAGGACCTCCTGACCGTGGACGGGGTGCGCAAAACCCCCGGCGAGGTTTACTGGAAAATCATCCCGCAAAAAGTAAAGGACCTGGCCAAGGCCGCGGTGGAGGAATGAATATGGAAATGATAACGGAAGTAAATACCAACTTTGCCCGTAAGGTAGTGGCCGACTGGAAGGTGGATGTCTTGGCCTGTTACCAGTGTGGCAAATGCTCTAACGGTTGTCCGGTGACCTTCGCCATGGATTTTTTGCCCCATCAACTGATCAGGATGCTTCAAATGGGATTGACCGACGAGGTCCTTAATTCCAAAACCATCTGGGTTTGTGCCTCCTGCGAAACCTGCACTACCCGGTGTCCCAATGAGATCGAGATTTCGAAACTGATGGACGATCTCAAACAGGAAGTGTTGAAACGTGGTCAAAAACCGGAACAAGAAGAGGTCGCCCGATTTCATGAGGCTTTTTTGAGCAATATAAAAAAGTTCGGACGTATTAATGAAACCATGCTTATGGGGGCCTATCGGCTTAAATCCTCCTGGACCGATCTAAAGAAAGGCCGGATTGATTTTTCAGGTCTTTCCAAAAATGCCGGACTGGGCCTGAGTATGCTAAGACGGGGACGTCTTTCCCTGTTTCCCGGCGGCAATCACAGGAAAGAGGTCCAGGAGTTATTTAAAGATTTTTGAAAATGGCAAAATCAAATAACTCGTAAACCACCGGATTGGTCATTTCGACCAAAGGGAGGAATCTTCGATCTGTCACCTGCTGATAAGATCCCTCCCTCCCGGTCGGGATGACTGCAAAGGCTTTTTTCGAATGAATCAAACTTAACAACGGTTTGAAACTGAGACCTCCATGAACCAAAGTAATAATAAGAAGGTTTATTCATGAACGTAACCTACTACCCCGGTTGTTCCTTAGAATCTTCAGCCCGGGATTATGACGAATCGATCAGGACTGTCTGCGGGGCTTTGGACATTGACCTCCAGGAACCGGAAAACTGGACCTGTTGCGGCGCAACCTCAGCCCATAGTCTGAACGATCGATTGGCCCTTGATCTTCCAGCCCGGAATTTTACCGAAATGGAAAGAATGGGCCAGGACCTGCTGGTCCCCTGTCCCTTATGTTACAACCGGCTGATCCGGGCCAAGGTCGAAACCCAGTCCGGAATCCCGATTTATGATATGGCCACCTTTATGGCCCAGCCGGCCCTTTTGGAAAAAATAAAGTCTGCGGTTAAGATACCGCTGAAAACCTTATCGGCAGTCTGCTATTACGGCTGCATGGCCAACCGGCCGCCTAAGATCACCGGCAGCAAAAATTATGAAAACCCCATGGAGATGGATCAAATCGCCCAAACCCTGGGTGTCGAGGTTAAGCCCTGGTCTTTTAAAACTGATTGCTGCGGGGCCAGCTTTTCCATCTCCAAACCGGAAATCATCCAAACCCTGGTCCGGAAGCTCTACGACCGGGCCTTGGAGGCCGGGGCCGAGTGCATCATCGTCTCCTGCCAGATGTGCCAGGCCAACCTGGACCTCTATCAAAAAGAGATTTCAGGTTTGTTTAAAAAAGATTACCAACTGCCGGTCTTTTATTTTACCGAGCTGATCGGCCTGGCCCTGGGCTTAAAAGATATCTGGCGGGGCCTGAAACGGCATCGGGTGGACCCCCTTCCTTATTTAAGGGAGAAAGGATTGATTGCCGGATAGAAATATTGGTTGCGAGTTGCAGGTTACGGGTTGCGGACAAAAAAACCGTTACGGGCTGCCAGTTACGGGTTACGGGTTAAAAACCGTAACCATTATAACAACTCAGGAGTCGGTCTCGTAAAAATTCGAATTTTGTCATTTCGAGGAGGGAAGCGACGAGAAATCTTTCCGGTCGATTTCATCGACCTAAACAGGAGACCGGTAAAACTGATCGGGAATGGTTTTACAATATCTCCCATCGATCGATATGTCAGAAATGAATGCACAAACCAGCAACCTGAAACGTGCAACCAGCAACCCTTAACCCGAAACTCGCAACCCGTAACCCGTAACGTGTAACCCGTAACATTATTTTTGGTTAACCACTATGTCTAACGAAAAAGCTGCAAACCCCATCGGTGCGGTGATGGTTGTCGGAGGCGGGATCGCCGGCATACAGGCCTCGCTCGATCTGGCCGAGTCCGGCTATCTGGTTTATCTGGTGGAGCGAAAAGGTTCCATCGGCGGCCGGATGAGCCAATTGGATAAGACCTTTCCCACCAACGACTGCGCCATGTGCATGATCTCCCCCAAGCTGATCGGGGCAGCCAGCCATCCCAATATAAAAATCATCACCAAGGCCGAACTGCTTGCCCTGGAGGGCAAACCGGGCCGCTTCCAGGCCCTGATTAAAAAACATCCCCGTTATGTGGACGAGGAGAAATGCGTGGGCTGCGGCATCTGCGCCCAGAAATGCCCGGCCAAAATGGAAGATGATTTTAATCAGGGTCTGAACCAGCGCAAGGCCGTTTATCTCCTTTACCCCCAGGCCGTGCCCCTGGTTTATGAAATTGACCGCGATCATTGTATCTATTTTCAAAAGGGCCGTTGCCGGGCCTGTGAAAAGTTCTGTAAAAATAATGCTATCGATTTTAATCAGCATCCGGAAGAAATGACCCTGGAAGTGGGTTCGGTCATCCTGGCCTCCGGGCTGGATCTCTTCGATGCCGCTGAGGCCCCTGAATACGGCTACGGACGCTATCCCAATGTGATCACCACCATGGAATTCGAACGCTGTCTTTCGGCCACCGGTCCTTCGGGCGGTGAAATCCTGAGGGTCTCCGATAAAGCCGTTCCCAAAAAGATAGCCTGGATCCAGTGTGTGGGCTCCCGGGAGTCCATTCGCCAAGGCCGGGAGTTCTGTTCTTCGGTCTGCTGTATGGCCGCCACCAAAGAGGCGGTCATCGCCAAGGCCCATCATCCCGAACTGGAACCTGCCATCTTTTTCCTGGACCTGCGGGCCCAGGGCAAAGGCTTTGATTCCTATTGTCTGCGGGCCGAATCCCAGAGCGGGGTTCGTTATATCCGCTCTATGATCAGCCGGGTGGTGGAAAACCCGGTCACCCATGATCTGGAACTGACTTATCAGGACCCGGAAAGCGGACAAAAAAAGGAGGAAGTCTTTGACCTGGTGGTCTTAGCCGTGGGCTTGTCCCCTTCGGCTGAGGCCGTTACCCTGGCCCGGCGCCTGGGTCTGGAACTCGACCCTTATGGCTTTGCCGGGAATGTGATCGGAAAACCTTTGCACACCTCCCGGGAGGGGGTTTTTGTCTGCGGGGGTTTTGAAGGCCCCAAGGATATCCCCGAAACCGTGGCCCAGGCCAGCGCAGCCGCGGCGGAAGCGGCCCTGCCCATTGCCAAGGTCCGGGGTTATGAGATCAGCAGACCCCTACTGCCGCCGGAACGCTCGTTATTCGGCATAGGCCCCAAGATTGGTGTCTTTGTCTGCTGCTGCGGAACCAATATTGCCGGGGTGGTGGACGTCCAGAGTGTGGCTGAATATGCCCGGTCCTTACCCAAGGTGGTCTATTCGGAGGTCTTTTTATTTGCCTGTTCCACTGACTCCAAGGTGCGGATGAAGGAGTTGATCCAGGAGCACGATCTCAACCGGGTGGTGGTGGCCTCCTGTTCACCCAAGACCCATGAAACCCTGTTTATGGACACCCTGCGGGACGCCGGGTTAAATCCCTATCTCTTAGAAATGGCCAACATCCGCAACCAGTGTTCCTGGGTCCATGCCGGTCAGTCCGAGGTGGCCACCCGAAAGTCCAAAGACCTGGTCCGCATGTCGGTCCACCGCATCACCAAGCAGGAACCCATTGCCACCCAGCAGGTCCCGGTCCTTCCGGTAGCCTTAGTCGTAGGCGGGGGCCTTGCCGGATTAACCGCAGCTTTAACCATGGCCGATCAGGGATTCAAGACCCATATCATTGAACAAAGCGATGCCTTAGGCGGAAGGCACCGAGAAAGTCTGCCCACCCTGGAAGGGTTTGACCCGGCCGGATACCTCCCGGACCTGATCGGCAAGGTTCAGGATCATCCCAAGATTACAACTCACTTAGGCGGTCAGGTGGAAAAGATAGACGGTCACGTGGGCGGCTTCGTTTCCCAGATCAAAAAGACGGGCGGTGAATCCCTTTCCCTGCGCCACGGAACGGCCATTATCGCCACCGGGGCCGAGCCCAGCTTTCCGGATGAATACCTCTACGGCCGGCATCCGGGGGTTTGGATTCAAAGGGATTTGGAAAAGGCGATCAGGGAAGAAAGAGACCGGGTCGGGTCCTTAAACCAAGTGGTTATGATCCAGTGCGTGGGATCACGCAACCAGGCAAATCCCTATTGCAGCCGCATCTGTTGCAGTCAGGCCGTAGCCAATGCCCTGAGGTTGAAGGAAATCAATCCCAAAATGGAGGTTATCCTTCTCTATCGGGACCTTCGCACCTTCGGCTTAAAAGAGCAATATTATAAAAAGGCCCGGCAGCAGGGGGTCCTCTTTATCCGCTATGAACCGGAGCAGGGACCGGAGGTCTTTGAAAAAGACGGCCGCCTGTCCATCCGTTTTTCCGAACCGGGACTCAGGCGCCAGGTGGTCTTGTCACCGGACCATATTGTGCTAAGTGCGGCCATGAAGCCTCATCCCCTGTCCGCTCGGATTGCCGGGGTTTACAAACTCCCGCGGGACGACCGGGGTTATTTTCTTGAGGCCCATGTCAAACTCCGGCCTTTGGATTTCACCACCGACGGGATGTTCCTATGCGGCGACGGCCACGGCCCGAAATTTCCGGAAGAGGCCATGGTCCAGGCCAAGGGGGCGGCCGGCCGGGCCTTGTCAATCCTTTCCAAAGACGTGATTCAGGTAGGACCGTCCTCCCAGGTGGATCCGGAATTGTGTGCGGCCTGCATGACCTGTGTCCGCACCTGTCCTTACGGCGTACCCTATATCAATGAATACGGGGTGTCCCAGATTGATCCGGCCCGATGCCGGGGGTGCGGCATGTGCGCCTCCGAATGCCCGGCCCAGGCCATCTCGGTCCATCATTTTCTGGATGAACAGATCGAGGCCAAGGTCCAGGGGTTGTTTGAATGAGTTGGTCTGTCTGGTCTTTTGGTCTATTTGGTTTTTTTAGTCTATCTGGTTTCTCTGGTTTAAGGCCTACGGAATAGACAGGACGGATTGCCCTTTGGACAAACCAAAATAAATTTCTGCGACTGTTTAATATTAAACTATCTTGGGCTGAAGTATTAAAAATGGAAAAAATGACTGAACCTTTTGAACCACAAATAGTAGCCTTTTGTTGCAACTATTGCTCCTATGCGGCGGCCGACCTGGCCGGTTCCATCCGAATGACCTATCCGGCTAATATCAAGATCATCCTGGTGCCCTGTTCCGGGCGGGTCGATCCCTTGCACCTGCTCCGGGCCTTGGAGGCCGGGGCGGATGGGGTGATTATCACCGGCTGCCTGGAAGGGGACTGTCATTTTGAAAGCGGCAATTTTAAGGCCAGGAAAAGGACCGCTTATATACGTCGTTTATTGGGAGAGACGGGGATCGAAGCGGACCGGGTCCAGATGTTTAATATCGCCGCCTCCGATGCCCCCAAATTCGCTCAGGTCGCCAGGACCGTAACTGAACGGATTCGGGAATTAGGACCGGGAGTAGTTAGAAAATAGATTCCCATTTCGGATTGCGGATTGCGGATTTCGGATTGCGGATTTTGGATTGCGGAATACAAGGCCTTTTTTCAGGCTTCGGGGTGTCCGCCTTTGGCGGCCCAGATAGATATCGAAGGAGAAACTCATGATTATTGCCGAACGCAAACCCGTTCAGGAGCTCCTGGCCATGGTTGCCACTTTTAAAAACATCCTGATGGTCGGCTGTAAAGGATGTGTCACAGTCTGTAATGCCGGCGGAAAAAAAGAGGTGGCCATACTCTCTGCGGCCTTGAGGCTGGCCAGAAGAAACCAGGGCAACCCTCTCACCGTGGATGAAATGACCCTGGACCGCCAGTGCGAGCCGGAATTCATTACCTGGCTGGAAGAACCGTTAAACAAAAACCATTATGAAGCCGTCATCTCCCTGGCCTGCAGCGTCGGCCCCCAGTATATCGCCCAGACCTTTACCGATCTGCCGGTCTTCCCCGGCCTGAACACCGGTTTTATGGGGGGAACGGCCAGGCATGGGATCTGGGAAGAATATTGCGCCGGCTGCGGGCATTGCGGGGTTCACCATTTCGGGGGATTGTGTCCGGTCACCCGGTGTGCTAAAAACCTCTCCAATGGTCCCTGCGGCGGGTCGGAAGAGGGGATGTGTGAGGTGAATAAGGATCAACCCTGTATCTGGGAAAAGATCTATGTCCGGATGCAGACCCTGGGCACTTTGGATTTATTAAAAACAGTCCGCGGGGCCAAGGACTGGTCTGTCAGCCTTTCGGGCGGCCCCCGAAAAATTATCAGAGAGGACCTGACCGTATGATAGCCGAAACGAGGTTACAACAGACCCTGTCCAAAGGGCAGTTTGCCGTCACCTGCGAATTGACCCCGCCCCGGGGAATCGATACCGGCGGATTGCTGGCCATAGCCGATCAACTGAAAGGCAGGGTCGATGCCGTCAATGTCAACGACAATCCCAATGCCAATGTCCGTCTGTCCAGTTTAGTCTTTTCCCGGCTTTTGCTGGATAGGGGTCTGGAACCGGTTTTTGAACAGGCCATGCGAGACCGAAACCGTCTGGCCCTGCAGAGCGATCTTTTGGGGGCCGCGGCCCTGGGTATTCAAAACGTGCTTTGCCTGAGCGGAGACCATCCGGCCAAGGGAGACCATCCCCAGGGGCATAAGGTCTTTGATCTGGATTCCAGCCAGTGGATTGAGGCCGTGAAGCGCATCAGGGACGAGGGTGTTCTCTTAAACGGAAAAAAAATCAGCGGCCGGCCAAAATTCTTCATCGGCGGTGTGGCCAATCCCTTTATGAAAAATCAGGACCTCCACCTGATCCGTTTGCAAAACAAGATCGCCGCCGGGGCTGATTTTATTCAAACCCAGCCGGTCTTTGATATCGAGGGCTTCGGTCATTGGATGACCAAGGCGGAAGAAGCCGGGGTGGCTGACCGAACCCCGATCATCGCCGGTGTAGCCGCCTTGAAGTCTTTAAGAATGGCTGAATATCTGCGGGAGCGGGTCACCGGCTTCCATATCCCGGAAGAAATCCTGACTCGCCTCAAATCCAAACCGGAAGCGGAGCAATCCTCCGAAGGCCTGCATATCTGCCTGGAACAGATCAAGGCCCTGCAGCAGATCAAGGGTGTTAAAGGGGTCCATATCCTCTCTATCGGCAACGAGGAAAAGCTCCCTGAAATTATTGAACGGGCCGGATTTCTCCCACGGCTGGTATGAAAACATGAAAGTTGCGTTGAAGTTCTTAAAAACTCAACTAATAAGGCATGATTCTAGTCTGTTGTGGGCCTTTTGGTCGCCTCGGAGGAAATCACCATAGGTTAAAAATCCAGTAGTAAAATTCCCTTTTCTTTCAGAATACAACCTACCAACTATTTCCCTATTATATCTTATAGCTTGAAAATAAAAAATTGTTTTGGTATTTTAATGACATGGATACCGAGCAGATCAGATTTTATCTGAATAAATTATCCGAAATCCTGAGTACCAGGGGGGTCCAGGGAGAAATCGTTATCTACGGGGGAGCGGCCATGGTTCTGGTTTTAAAGGCCAGACCAAGCACCAAGGATGTGGACGCCATTTTTGCTCCCAAGGAAATAATATATCAAGCCGCAAAAGAGATTGAAAATTTGCATGGTGCCCCTGAAAATTGGCTAAATGATGCTGTTAAGGGTTTTATAGGCTCTGGGGAGAGGCATAAGCCTTTTTGGGATTTCCCGAATTTAAAGGTCTATACCGCTATCCCTGAATATTTGTTGGCCATGAAATGTATCAGCCTTCGACTTGGCCGGGGAGATACCGACTTAGGCGACATTCGATTTTTAATCGCCCACCTGGGTCTTAAATCTGCAACCGAGGTCTTTGATTTAGTGGAAAAATATTATCCCAGAAACAAGATAAGCCCAAAGACCCAATTTGCAGTTGAAGAAATTTTTGAAACTCTAAAAGAGCTCCCCCAAAAGGGTTAGACATGACCACTACCCTTATTTCTTTGCGAGAATTAAGCCGGAAAATTAAATCTGAAATTTCCAAAGGAAATTTCCCCGATCAGCTCCTTGGAGATTTCCTGGATGATTTTCGTCTCCGGGCAAAGTCCCGGGAAGCAAAGTCAGCCCTGGTCAAAGAAAAACCAGAGTCGATTCAGATTGAAGGGTTCAAAGATGCTGATGCCTATCTGGCAGCAGTAGCCGAATACCTTTGTCGGGAAGCCGGGCTACCCCCCCCAACCTGGACCGAGGAACCTGAATTTTTTCTTCATGAACCCTGGTTTGCGGGCGGATTGGAAAATCTTAAGGCCATCCTTTTGGTTGAAAGCCCGGTTCCTTTTCGAAGGCGAAATCTGTTTGTTTCCGCAAATGCTATGACTCGGGTATAATATCAGACCGGGGCTTATTCCTTTTCCTCAGACAAGGAATGGAAATAATTGGTTTTAAGTCTGGAATAGCGACAAAGAGTCAAGAGCGGATCTGATCCCTTTATTAAGGGGTCAAGTCGCCGTTTGACTTTTACTATTGAACCTTTAAAGTGATTTATGAATAATCTGTCTATCCCAGCTTCAACACCCGGGCGGCGTTGGCATACATCCATTTCCGGTAGATGGTTTCATTGCGGGTCAAATCCCTGGTTTCTTCAATAATCGTTTTCAACGGCACTCCCTGGGTACCCCAGCCGCTGGCAAAAATAATCTGATCCTGGAGCCCCCTGTTCCCGCTTTCGATCAGCTCCGCATAACCGCTACCGGGTCGCCCCACGATTCTTGGCCTCTGGCAGGAAAGATCGATGCAGACCTTTCGATGCCTTTTGGCAACGGCTACAAGCTCCGAAATCCAGGGCCAGCCTCCCAGGCCGGCTACAATGGTCAATTCAGGAAAATCACAGGCGATCTCGTCCAGATGGCTCGGCCGGCACAGGTCCATGGGCCGGTCGGTGTAGAGATGGAGGGAGGTGGTGATCCGCGCCGGAACGCCCAGCTCCACACATTTGGCATAAAAGGGGTAGTACTTTTTGTGATTGGAAGGCAGATTTTCTCTGAAACCGGAAACCACCAGTCCTTTGAAGCCCCTTTCCTTAACCATCTCTTCGAACCGTTTGACATTGGTCATCCCCTCATGGGGACTGCTTCTGAAAAAGGGGATCAGCCGGTCGGGATACTCCCCGGCAATGGCCGCCGTATCTTCCATTGAGGCCCACATCCCTGTAGTGCCGATAACGGCCCGGGTCACCCCCGCCTCATCCAGCATTTGGATGAACTGCCGGTGGGTCATGGTCTGCCCCAGATAATTCTCGGCCACCATTACCGCCACTTCAATGTATCCTTTTTCCCGAACAGTGTCCTCAAGCTCCTCCAGGGTCATATGCAGTCTTTCCGCCCAGGCATGTCCGAACTGGGTAAAATAACCCCGATGGACAAATCCGCCCCCTGATCTTAAGAGGGCGATGGTTTCTTTTTTAACTTCTTCGGTCGGCGAGTCGCATTCAAAATCAATGATCATCCCTTCATCCTTTCTCCGGTTTCGTCCCGGTTTGCTGCGAAAAGAAAGCTCCCGATCTACTCCATAGGGGTATTTTCCATCATCGTCCAGACCCCGCAGGGACAAGCCCCGGCGCAGAAGCCGCAGCCGATGCAGCGTTCGGGTGCGACCACATATTCATAGCGCCCTTCCCCTTTCTCCATCCTGCTGATGGCCGTTTCCGGACAAACCGCCACGCAGATACCGCAGTCCCGGCACTGACCGCAGGAAGCACATTGACTCCCGCATTGATCCAGGTTTTCATATTGCAGAAGGCGGGGATCATAATATTCCAGATGGATTCTTTCCTTTTGTATGACCTTTCGGGGGTCTTTGGCAGGCCTTTTTCCGGCCAGGATAGCGGTGATGGTTTGCGCCGCCCGCCGTCCGGCACCGATGGCATCGGTGAGTAACCCGGGCCTGACCACATCGCCGACGGCGAAAATCTGCCGGTTGGAAGTCTGAAAGTTTTCATCCACCCGTATGAAACCCTTATCCAAAGCGATGCTCTCCGGCAGGAAATCGACAACCGGCTCATCACCAACGGAAACAAAAACCGTATCGGCCGGAATCACCTCGCCCGTATCCAACTGCAATCCCTCCCCGCTAACGGCCTTCACCTGAACCGGCCACCTGAACCTGGCCCCCACACGTTCCGCCTCCTGCCGTTCCCGGCCGAAAGAGGCCGGCTGCTGCACGTCCAAAAGGACGATATCCCTGGCCCCCAGGCGGGCCGATTCCACCGCTACATCGCAACCCACATTTCCGGCCCCGATAATGACCACCCGTTCCCCCACGCCGGCTTTTCCAACCTTGACCGCGGATAAAAAATCCAGGGCCGTGACCAGCCGCTCCCGGCCGGGGATATCCAGGGTGCGCGGTTTCTGCGCCCCGGTGGCGATAACCGCAAATTCGAAATCGTTCAATACGTTTTCGATCTCCTCCTTTTTCATACTCTGCTGGAGATGAATATGAGGAATCACTTCCCGAATACGGGCCATTTCCAGATTAAAGACTCCCTCGGGAATCCGGGATTCAGGGATGGCTTTTTCCATTTTTCCCCCGGGTTTTTCGGCTGTGTCGTAAACAACGGCCTCATGCCCTGCAAGACGCAGTTGCCAGGCAACGGACAGACCGGCCGGTCCGGAGCCGATGACGGCGATCCGTTTTCCGGATAAAGGCGGAAGCTCCGGCAGCCTGGCCCCCAGGCTGGCCCGGCCCAACTGGGGCACATCCAGGGGGACCATGAAAGCCGCCTGTTTAGTGCAGGACTGCATGCATAAGTTCGGACATAAATAACCGCAGACCGTGGCCGGGAAAGGGGTATAGGCCAGGGCCAGATCTACCGCCTCATCCACCCGGCCTTCGCGCACCAGACGCCACCGTTCCTGCACCGGGATACCAGTGGGACAGGCCGCCTCGCAGGGGGCCTGATGGACTTCATTCTCCCAGACCGGAACAAACCGGCGCAAATCCCCCTGGGTGATCAGGGGAATGGGGCTGCGGTCCAGATCGGTCAGGTCCCCCACCAGCCCGCCCCGGCCCAGGGTTTTTTCCCAGACCTCTTTCCTAAATTTCGACATGCCCCTTCGGGGCCGCACACTGCGCTCCTGGGGCGAGCGGGCCTTGAGACACTGCCATTGTTCCCGCTGGGACAAAAGGGGAAACAACAAATCATACTTTCCGACATGTTGAAGAAAGATGCGGATATTTTCCGTCAGCCACTGCCAGTCCCCCTCACTAAGGGGAACGGATTTGGCATCGCTTTGACTGAAACCCTGATGAGGTCCGCGAAAAAAAACCTTCCCGCCCACCATTCCTACCAGAGGACGGTACCCCAGAATGTTATTCGGATTTTGAGGTTCGTAGCCGCAGATCACCGCCACCCCTCCGGCCATGAATTCTCCGAAATAATCCCCCACTGACCCCAGGACCCATAATTCAGGGGGATCGAAGCGGGGGTTGTGTTTGGTCATGGTCATCCCCCGGGCCCCGATGTTTCCGGCCACATAAATCCTTCCCTGGGCCATGGCGTTGGCCGCGCCGTTTCCGGCATGGCCGTGGACTACAATCGTCGCCCCGGCGTTCAGCCAGCCCACATCATCCGATACCGGCCCCATGACCTCGATCAGGGTATTCTCCGCCCCCATGGCCCCCACCCGTTGCCCGGCCGGGCCGGTGATTTTGACCTGAACCGGTTTGTCGCCGCTGTGCCAGAGACGGCCCCCAATGCCATGCTGGCCGTAGGCCTCGATTTGTAGATGCAGGCGACCTTGGATTACGGCCTGCTGAATTTTTTCCTCCAGCAGGCGGGATTCGATCCGCTGGCCGTTTTCCCTGCCGGAAATGGTGATATAGGTTGCACTGTCCATGAATTGGTTTCCTTTATTTTACATTCTAAAAAAATAAAGTCTTTTTTTTGTGTTTCCCAAGCACTTATCTTGAATCCTCGAAATCTGGAACCCTTAGTCCCCGAAGGGTATCTTTTCAACGCTCGATAAAATCAAGCGACTGAATCCTTGGCTCATCGCCGACTCTTTTTGAGATGATCTCATTTTTATTGGCTTTTCTTTTCATCCTTCCATCTCCAACCACATCTTAAACCACATACTTGATCTGCAGCCGTTCGGCGGCATGATAATCCCCGATCCCCAGGGCGTCGGCCATACCGATAGGCAAGGTGGTCGAGCGGCCCAGGGGGGCAACGATTTTTTTCAACTCCGTATCGAAACTTAAGTAGACATCGACCACCCTTTCCGCCACCTGGTCCACATCCAGACGGCGGTACAAGCGGGGGTCCTGGGAAGTGATCCCTTTCGGACAAAGGCCGATATTACAGATATTACAGCGGTCCGATTCCGACCCCAGGCATCCGGCCGCGGCCTGCATGATATACTTACCGATTTGAACACCGCTGGCCCCGAGCATGATCAGGGCCGCTGCATTGGCGGCCAGGTGGCCGCTTTTTCCCACGCCGCCGCCGGCAAAGAGAGGGATTTCATTCTGTCGGCCCAACCCGACCAGGGTCAAATAGGCATCCCGGATATTGGCGGCGATGGGATGACCCATGTGATCCATGGAAACGTTGTAAGCCGCCCCGGTTCCACCGTCCTCCCCGTCAATGGCCAACCCGGCGGCATAGGGATTTCGGGTCAGGTTGTTCAATACGGCCAGGGCCGTGGAGGAGCCGGAAATCTTGGGATAGACCGGGACCCGGAACCCCCAGGCCATATACATGGACTGGATCATCTTGGCCACCGCCTCTTCAATCGAATATTTGGTTTGATGGGTCGGCGGACTGGGCAGGTTGACCCCGGCCGGCACCCCGCGAATAGCGGCGATCAGCTTATTGACCTTATGCCACATGAGCAGGCCCCCGTCCCCAGGTTTGGCTCCCTGGCCGTATTTTATCTCGATGGCGCAGGGGTCCTCTTTCATTTCCGGCAGGGCGTGAATGATCTCATCCCAGCCGAAATAGCCGCTGGCGATCTGGAGGATGGTGTATTTTAAAAAACGGCTGCGCAGCAACCGCGGCGGACACCCGCCTTCGCCGGTACACATGCGCACCGGCATCCCCAATTCCTCGTTCAGATAGGCCACGCCCAATTGCAGCCCCTCCCACATAGTCGGAGAGAGGGCGCCGAAAGACATACTGCCGATGAGCAGGGGATAGATTTCACGGACCGGCGGGACCCAGCCGTTGTCCCGGTAAAACCGTAAGGAATCCTCAGGGGGGAGTATCCGACCCAGGAGGGTTCGAAGTTCAAATTCATGCCGCCCGGCATCCAGGGCCGGGTCGGTGAGCATGGAGATACGGATGAATTTGATCTGGTCCAGGACCCCTCCGCCGACGTTTCTCCTCCCGCCCCGGCGCCGCGGTTGGCCCCCGCGATTGATATGAAAACGCAGTTTATCGATCTCATCCGATCTCAAAGGGATGATGGCCTCATTGGGGCAGACCAGATTACACATGGCGCACCCGACACAGGCATAAGCCGGATCGGTCCGCTGACGGATGCCCTGATAGACCTCATTTACAATGGAAGGAGAGGTATTCATTTCCAAGGAAGCGTTTAAAATGCGTTTCCGGAAAACGCCCAGTTCGATGGCGTTCACCGGACAGACGGCCGTACAACGGCCGCAGAGGGTGCAGCGCTCCTTGTCCCAGGCTACCTGCCAGGGCAGGTCCTTGACACTTAGCGTGGAAGGGGTAATGGGTCGGTTTGGGAACATATGCTGATCTCCTGGCGATCCGGACCGATAATCACCGTATCCAGATGCATGGGTTGTAAGTCCTTACTTTTATCCCGGTCGGGTAGGGCCGCATCCAGGCCGCAGATCTCGGAAGAGAAGGCGTAACAGCCGGGCTTGCCGCCCACCACACCGGGCCGCAGCTTCTTACGGTCCTGAACCATAAAAACCGAATGGTCCGGCAGACAACCGATAACGCAATTGGGCCCGTCAATGATCAAGGAACGACAGCTTTGTTTCAACGGCTTGAGGAAATCCCCGTTAGGATGGACCTCCAGTGCCCGGTCCTGCAAGGGGGTGATGATGTGTTTATAGAATTCCAGCCCCAGTCCCAGCCGGTTTATAGTGTAATGGAGGATATGGGTAAAAACCTCGGAATCGGACTGGTACCCTGTGTAACCCGGAACATTCCTGGAAAGGAGATATTCGCGGATGGGAACGAAGGCGGTATTTTCACCGTTGGTCATGGTGGCGTAACCCTGAATGAAAAAAGGATGGCAGGCATACAGGTTAATGGCATAATTGGTGTTCTGCCTCCCCTGGGCCATGATGATCCGGGCCTGAAGCTCTTTCCGGTCGAAATTGAGATAACGGGCCACGGTCATGGGGTCCCCGATTTCCTTGATCATTATCACATCCGGCCAGAAAGAAAATACGATCATATCCTCTTCTTTCTCCCCCATTTCCCTTAACTGCAGCCGGATACGGACCAGGCGTTCCTGAACCTCCCGGGCCGCCAGGGTCTCCCACCCTTCGGGATATTCATAGGCCCGGATCAAATAGACATCCCTCCGGGGCGTCCCCGGCGGAGGGACTTTGGGGACCTTGATCGATATCTTATATTTGGTCATGAAGCCCAGGTCCATCATATAGCGGTCCAGCCGTTTGATCCCGGCCTCGGTGAAAATACCGGAGAGTATGGGGGCCTCCTTCATGTCATCGAAAGGCCCGGCCAGATCACGCAGGAAAAGGCCCACCCCGGACCCGTCATGCCCTTCGCGCATGATATCCATGGCCTCCATGGCCACCATGGGGGACAAGGGGGTCTGGCTGCTGACAGCAAACAATCGACACATAGGGATCCTTTCTTTTTTTACTGCCGGCCCTTCGGGGAGCACCCATAGCGGCCGGAGGAAAGTGAATTACTTTTTTGTAATTTATTTTTAAAATAATAATACAAAAATGAAACAAATACCATAAAAGGAGAATAATTATTTTCCCCGGTTGAAGGGGAAACGACTCCTGACCTTTTAGAATATCCCGCGAAATAAACCTATTATCACTTCCTGGGCCGACCTCGCCTTCTATCGTTGACTCCTTCTTAGTATATCTTTATTTCACAAACTATGCCAGAATCAAAACGCCTTTTCCTCTTGACCGGTTTTTCTTCATGTCTTATACTTACATCATAATATACTTTCCGGCTTTCCATAGCGGTACAGTATCCCAACCCATAGTATCAACCCCAACCCGGACCACCGGAACCAAAATTGGGAATCCGAAAATTCCTCATTCGGTCCGGTTTACATTCCGGTTTTAGAACAAATTCTATCCAATTTGCGTAGAATTCTATTCTTACGTTACTGAGAAAGGAAATCAGCGACCATGATCTACGACTTTAACGCCGATGATATCTTCGAAATGGCCGAACAGTTGGAAAGAAACGGAGCCAGGTTTTATCGTACAGCCGCCGAGGCGGTACAAACTCCGGCAGCGAAGGATCTTTTGCTCCGCCTGGCGGCCATGGAGGACAATCATGAAAAAACCTTTGCCCAAATGCGGGCCCAATTGAAAGCAGCCGAAAAATCGTCTACGGTCTTTGATCCTCATGGGGAAGCGGCCGGCTATTTAAAATCCCTGGCCGATACCCGGGTCTTCTTCGAAAAGAAAATCGATACCTCCTCCATGGAGGCCATTTTAAAAGAGGCGATAACGGCGGAGAAAGATTCGATTGTCTTTTACCTGGGGATGAAGGAAGCCGTCCCGGAGAGCCTGGGGAAAAATCGACTGGAAGAAGTAATCAAGGAAGAAATGGGCCATATCCGCCTGCTCAGCAAGGAATTGATGGCCTTGAAAAAATAATTCCTAATCCTCATCCACCCCGGAAGGCGGGGCGATCCCCCGCCTTTTTTTACTCTATTTCTATCCTAAACTCCCCTTTACAGGCGGGGAAGATGAATGAAAGCAGGGTGAGGGGCTGAATTTCACTATAGGCTTCGATTAAATACCGAGGTAAGCCTTTTTAACCTTCTCGTCCTTAAGCAGGTCCGGACTCAATCCTTCCAAAACAATCCGGCCGTTTTCCATAACATAACCCCGCTGGGTGATCATCAGGGCCATATTGGCGTTCTGTTCGGAAAGAAAAACCGTGGTCCCCATTTGGTTGATGGACTGAATGGCCTCGGCGATCAACTGGACCACCATGGGGGCCAGTCCGATGGAAGGTTCATCCAATAGCAGCATATCCGGGTTGGACATCATGGCCCGGCCGATGGCCAGCATCTGCTGCTGTCCGCCGCTGAAGGTGCCGGCCAGTTGTTTTCTTCTTTCCTTCAAGATAGGAAACAGTTCGTACACTTTTTCCAGACTGTCTTGAATGGCCTTGGCCCCATCGCGGCGGGCGTAGGCTCCCAGCATGAGGTTTTTATAAACCGGCAGATGAGGGAAAAGATGGCGTCCTTCCGGGCAAAGGGATAATCCCAGGCCCACCATCTTGTTGGCCGGAAGCCGGTGGGTGGTTTTTTCTTTGAATTCGATGCTCCCCTGAACGGGATGAAGGATCCCGGCGATGGTCCGGAACAAAGAACTCTTCCCGGCCCCGTTGCCCCCCAAAAGGGCGACGAAGTCCCCTTTCTCAATGGTCAGAGAAAGGTCCTCGATAACCTTGAATCCGCCGATCATCGTCGAAATATTGTTAACCTTAAGCACGGTGTTCCTTTCCCAGATAGGCCTCGATCACCTCGGGATTGCGGCTGATTTCCTCCGGGGTCCCTTCGGCGATTTTGGCCCCGTAATTTAAAACGATAATGCGGTCGGCCAAATCCATGACCATGCGCATTTTATGTTCTATGAGACAAACCGTTATCCCGGCCAGATGAATTTTTCTGATCAGTTGAGTGATTTTTTCGGTATCCTCCTGGATCAATCCCCCGGTGGGTTCATCCAAAAGGATCAGTTTGGGATTTCCGGCCAAAGCCACGCCGACGGAGAGGCATTTCTGCTCTACTTGTGAGAGGGTGGAGACGAAATCAAAAGCCTTGTTTTCCAAACCGATGAATTGCAGGGTTTCCATGACCTTGGCTTCGGTTTCCTGTTTATCCTTTTTCCATTTGGGGCTGTGCAGCAAGGTGCTGAATAAACCGTCATGGGTCCTCATCTTATGCCCCAGGGCCAGGTTGTCCACAACCCGTAATTGATCGAAAAGGGAGGTTGTTTGAAAGGTCCTGGATATGCCCTTCTTGGCCACGGCATGCGGTTTGGAACCGCTGATATCCCTGCCGCTTAACAGTATCCGTCCGGAAGTGGGACGAAGGAGCCCGCTGATCAAACCGAAGAGGACCGACTTCCCGGCCCCGTTAGGACCGATGATGGTCAGGATCTCTTCATGGAAAACCTCAAAAGAGACATCGGCCACGGCGACCAGTCCTTCGAACTGTTTAACAAGATTCTCTGTTTTTAATAATACCGGTTCCACCCGACCTCCTACCCTTTGGCTTTAGAAGAACCCTTGGCCCAAGTCATCAGGCTGGTCAGACCGCCCATGAGCCCCCGGGGAAAATAAATGATCACCAGGATCAACAAAACGCCGAAGATGATCATGCTGTACTGTTGCAGGGCCTGTAAATACTCCATCAGGATGGGAATGGCAAAGGCCCCGATCACCGGCCCGGCCAGGGTGGCCATCCCCCCCAGCAGGAGATAAACCAAGAAATTAAAGGTAATGGTGATGGAGGCCACGCTGGGACTGATGCTGCCCAGCAGGGCGGCGTAGATTCCCCCGGCCATGCCCACAAAAAAATTGGCAATAACAAAAGAAAGGATCTTTATGGAAAAAGTGTTCAGCCCCACGGAATCGGCCAGGACCTCGTTGTTGCGCACGGCCATGAATCCCAGACCTTTAAGGGAGAAAACCAGCCGCTGCATGACCAGGAGGGTGAGGACCAGAAAGGCCAGGACCAGATAATATTGAGAGGTCTGGGTCTGAAAAGTGAGGGTCCCGATAAAAGGTAAAGGGATCGGCGACGGAGCAGGAATCCCGACCACACCGGTCTGCCCCCCGGTGAGGCTAACCCAGTTTCCGGAGACGATCTCGATAATCACCCCCATGCACATGGTGGAAATGGCAAAATAGGAGCCCCGGGTCCGCAGTGTCGGCAGTCCCACTAAAAAACCGATTCCGGCCGCCAGAAGGGCCGAGACCGGCAAAGCCAGCCAGAAAGAGAGACCGACCTTGGTCGTCAGCAACGCCACCCCGTAGGCCCCGATAGCGAAAAAACCGGCATGGGCCAGGGAAGCCTGTCCGGTAAAGCCCAGTATCAGGTTCAGACTGAGGGTGCCGATGGCAAACAGACAGCTCATAATGATGATCTGGAAAGTATAACGGTTGGGAACAATCAGGGGGACGGTCAGGGCCAAAGCCAGCAACAGTATTGGAAGCCAATTATCTTTTAAAAATTTCATGGCCGTTTAATTCTCCTTCCGTCCGAAAAGGCCGGTGGGCTTGACGGCCAGTATCAGAATCAAGGCCCCGAAGGCATAGACATCCTTGTAAGCCGCCGAGACATACCCGCCCCCCAGGGCCTCCAACATGCCCAGGATTACCCCGCCTAAAATGGCCC
>JBFMBU010000152.1:0-9258 GCA_040755035.1 Thermodesulfobacteriota bacterium | reverse complement strand
GATGGCCATGCCGGCAAACTCGGCCGTGGGCCAGGCAACGGAAAAGAATCCCACAAAAGAACTGGCCCCGCACATGGCCTGCACCCCCAACCCGTAGGCTTTGCGAACAATCACTGAAAAGAGGGGGGAAGTCATATTGGCCCCGGCATTAAAGGGACGGACGCAATGCCGGACCAGGGCCGTTGCCTCCACATCCGGTCCGACCATGATGCCCGGACAATCCATCAGACTGAGTACCGGCAGATCAAAAGCATCGCAAAGGTGTAAAAAGCGGGCACATTTATCCGCCCCGTCGGAATCGATGGCCCCTGCCAGATGATGGGGATTGTTGGCAATAACCCCCATGGGTCGGCCTTCCACCCGGATGAAGGCGGTTATGATGCCGATGCCGAACTTTTCCCGTATCTCCAGCACCGAATCCACATCCGCGATGGTTTGGATAATCTCCCGCATATTATACAGCCGCAGACGGTTTTCCGGGATAATGTGCCGCAGTTTCCGCTGATCCGGGGCCTGCCATTCGCTGATGGGCCCCTGGAAGTAAGAGAGATATTTCTTGGCAACTTCCACGGCTTCTTCTTCATCCCGGACCAGAATATCAACCACTCCGTTAGGCACCTGGAAGGACATGGGGCCGAGTTCTTCCGGGGTGTAGACTCCCAAACCGCCGGCCTCGACCATGGCCGGTCCGCCCATGGCAATGGTGGAGCCTTCAGTAGCGATGATGACATCGCAACAGGCCAGGAGGGCCGTATTGCCGGCAAAACACCTCCCGTTATTCACGCCCACCAGGGGAACCAGGCCGCTTAACTGAGAAAATTGGGTAAAGGTGTGGGTATCAAAGGCCACGGCCGGACCGACATAGTCATCCCCCGGACGTCCTCCACCACCTTCACTGAAGATAACCACCGGGATCTTGAATCGACGGGCCAGCTCGAACATTCGGTCCTGTTTATAATGGTTCCGCACTCCCTGGGTTCCGGCCAGTACCGTATAATCATAGTGGATGACCATGGTCCGGGACCGGTCATCGGAAAAATATTTTCCATTGACCTTTCCGATACCGGCTATCAGTCCATCGGCCGGGGTGTACTGTCGGAGGGTCTCGTCATCGAATTTTTGATGCTGCCGGGCCACCACCAGGGGGCCGTATTCTTTGAAGGTCCCCGGATCGACTAATTGGGCGATATTTTCCCTGGGCATCCGAAAGCCGAGAGCGTGACGTTTGGCTGCGGCTTCCGGCCGGTTTTCATCCAGGGTATAGGCGTGGCGTCGATTGACTTCTTCAAGGTCAGGGCGGATTAAGTCCGGATCGATTTCTTGTTCGGCCTGTGTTTCGCCGGTCTGGATCTCCGCCTCTTCAATAAAAACCAGAGGATGGCCCTGGACAATGATATCCCCCGGTGACACATTTATTTTTCGAACATATCCGGACCGCTCAGCCTTGATGGTATGTTCCATTTTCATGGCCTCCATGATCAGGATCGGCCGCCCCACATACAGGGCATCGCCCTCATGGACCATGATCTGTACAACAGTCCCCTGCATCGGCGCCGGAAGAGCGATGGTTCCCCCGGGGCCCATGGCAAGATCGGTTTTACCCCGGTTGTCCTTTTTCAAAGCCCTGGTCTCTTTGATCCGGCGGTCGTAGTCAAAGAGGGCCAGGGGATCCGCTGTTTCCATCTTTACCGGTGTGGATCCGATGATCGGGCTGCCCGTTTTTATCGGAGGACCTTCTTCAGGGACGGGCAGCTTCCCGCTGATCCAGCGCTTTGGAAGAGCGGCGACAGCCCCGGTCAATTCTTCCAGATGTTCATCGATCCATCGGGTATGGATGTTACCGGTTTTAAAATCCTGATGGTTGATCACCTGGTATAAAAAGGGAAGATTCGTCTCCACACCCTCTATCCTGAATTCGCTCAAGGCCCTGAGGCAGCGCTGTAGGGCGGCATCAAATTGTGAGGAGGGGGTGTGGGCGATTACCTTGGCCAGCAGTGAATCATAGGTAGGTGTGACCGCGTATCCGGCATATCCGTATCCATCGGTACGCACACCCGGTCCATTCGGCGGCTCATAGGCTTGCAGGACCCCGCCGGCCGGCTGAACCGAACCATCCTTGGTCAGAATCTCCATATTCACCCGGGCCTGAAGGGCAAATCCCCTGGGCAGGGTTAATTGCGGATCATTCAATCCCAGATCGGACAACAAGGCCCCCTGTGCCAGTCGAATCTGGCTCTGGACAAGATCCACACCGGTCACCGCTTCGGTAACCGTGTGCTCAACCTGAAGTCTGGCGTTTACCTCAATGAAAGCGAAACTATTGGAAAGTTGGGAAGGTTTTAAAAGGAATTCAAAGGTTCCGATATTGGTATATCCGACGCTTTGGGCCAGGCGCAGAGCGGCCTCGATCATTTCCTTTCGCACCGGTTCCGGTAGGAAAGGAGCCGGTGCCGCTTCAATCAATTTCTGATGACGCCGCTGAACGGAGCACTCCCGTTCACCGAGATGGATAATATTTCCCTGCTGGTCACCCAGGATCTGGACCTCAATATGCCTGGCCTGGGGGATGAATTCTTCGACATAAAGGTCTCCGTTTTTGAAAACATAGAAGGCTTCGGACCGGCAGCGGCTGTAAGTCTCTTCGATCTGGTCCGCTTCGGTGACAATCCGGGACCCGCGTCCTCCACCACCGGCTACGGCTTTGATCATCATGGCCGCCTTGGGGCCGAGGGAGTTGAAAAAGGCTTTGGCGTCCTCCAACGAAACAGCCCGGTTGATCCCCCTCAGGACAGGCACCCCGGCCCTGGCAGCGGATTCCCTGGCTCTGGCCTTATCCCCGAAAAGTTCGAGATTGGTTATGGACGGACCGATGAAAAGAATTCCTTCTTCTTCGCACCTTCTGGCAAAATTTGCCTGTTCCGCCAAAAAACCGTAGCCGGGATGAATGGCATTGCAATTCTTGCTTGTAGCCGCCGAAAGAATTCCGTTAATGTCCAAATAGGCGGAAACCCCCCGGCCGTTAAGCAAACAGGCCTCATCCGCCATTCTGGTGTGAAGCGATTCCGAATCGTCTTCTGAAAAAACCGAAACCGTCCGGATACCAAGGTCGTTGGCCGCCCGAATAATTCGGATGGCGATCTCTCCGCGGTTGGCAATCAGCAGCCCTGTAATTTTCATATATATTCCCATCTCGAGATCCGGAATTGACTATTTTTAAAAAAAATGATACCGGACGGCTTTATCTCCCCTTCCATTGGGGTTCCCGTTTTTCCATAAAGGCCAGTACACCCTCCATGATATCTTCAGTTTGGGTATTGATGGTCAACTGGCACTTCAAGTACTCCAGGGCTTCTTCCACGTTCATATCGGCCATCTGGTAGAAAGAGCGTTTTCCCAAGCCCATAACCGCCGGACTGAAGGAAGCCAGGGTTTTGGCCATCTTTTCCACCTTCCCCCTGAATTCAGTCTTGGGGACGGCATAGTTGATTATACCCATACGCTCGGCCTCGGCCGCGGATATCCGCTCGCCGGTCATACATAATTCCAGGGCTTTTTTTCGTCCCACATTGCGGATCAATAAGGCCGTGACCATATAGGGCCAAAGCCCCCGCTTTATTTCCGGGGTTCCGAATTGAGCCTCCTCGCTGGCGATTACGATGTCGCCGGCCAAACAAAGGCCCAAACCACCGGCCAGGCAGTAGCCTTCCACAGCGGCCAGGATAGGTTTCCGGCACTGGTTCATTTTCAACAGCAATCCGGCAAACTGACCCCGGCCATCGTGCATTTCCAGAAAGGATTGCTGACCGGTCAAGCCTCCCCCGCCCAGATCAGCACCGGAACAGAAATTCCCACCAGCCCCGGTGAGAACAATAGCGGAGACCAAAGGGTTCTGGTCAGCCTGATCGAAGGCCCGGTTCAATCCAGCGGTGATTCCGGCATTGATTGAATTTCGTTTATCGGGCCGGTTGAGGGTTATGGTAGCAAGGCGGTCTTTGACTTCATAAAAGACATCGTTGTTCTCGGGCATGGCTCGGTCTCCTTAAGTATTACAATCAGAATTTATTAATCGTCATCATCTTCATCATCCTCATCGGGAACAAATTTCTTTATATAATCGGTTGTGAAATCACCTTGTTGAAAATCTGAATCCTCCATAATGCGGCGGTAGAGGGAAATAGTGGTCTTCAGGGGTTCGATCTTAAATTCGGCCAGAGCCCTTTTCATGATCTGAATCGCGCCCATCCGGGTCGCGTCATAGGCGATGAGTTTGGCGATCAACGAGTCATAATAAATAGGCAGTTCGTATCCCTGGAAAAGGTGGGTGTCGAGCCGAACCCCGTATCCACCGGGAGGTTGATATTGAGTGATCGTCCCTGGTGAAGGCATGAAACCGAAATCCGGATTCTCGGCATTGATCCGGCACTCGATAGCCCAACCCCGGCGGTTCAGATCTTCAAAAGAAAACTCCACCCGTCCACCGGAGGCGATGCGGATCTGTTCCTTGACCAGATCGACCCCGGTAACGATTTCAGTCACCGGGTGTTCCACCTGAATACGGGCGTTGATTTCCATGAAATAAAACCGATCTTCCTTATCCACCAGAAACTCGACGGTCCCGGCATTGACATAGTGGATCGCCCTTGCCGCCGCTATGGCCGCTTCACCCATGACTTTTCTCAGTTGCGGGGTTAGACGTGGAGAAGGGGACTCCTCGATCAGTTTCTGAAAACGCCGCTGGATGCTGCATTCCCGCTCGCCAAGGTGACAGAGGTTACCGAAGGAATCGGCTAATATCTGAAACTCGATATGCCTGGGCTGGACGATGAATTTTTCGATGTACAATCCTTCATCGCCAAAGGCAGCCCTGGCCTCCATCCCGGCCACTGGAAATTCTTCATCAAGGACATCCTCGTTGGGGCAGATGCGAATTCCTCGGCCTCCTCCCCCTCCAGCGGCCTTGATCACTACCGGATAACCCACTTCCCGACTGATGTGCCGCGCTTCATCCGGATTTTTCACCAGCCCGTCCCCACCGGGAATAACCGGTACGCCGGCTCGGCGCATTTTTTCTTTTCCGCTGATCTTATCCCCGGCCATCTTCAGGTTTTCCGGGGTTGGTCCGATAAAAACCAGTCCTTCATCCTGACAGGCCTGGGCGAATCCTTCATTTTCAGCCAGGTAACCATAGCCGGGATGAATGGCCTCCGCACCCGTTTTCTTGGCCGCCTTCAGAATATTTTCAATACTCAAATAGCTTTTAGCACTCGGTGGCGGCCCGATCAAGACCCGCTCGTCGGCTGAGCGGGTATGAAGGGATGAAACATCAGCCTCAGAATAAACAGCAACGGTAGAAATGCCCAACTCCTTACAAGCCCGAATGACTCTAAGAGCAATTTCCCCTCTGTTGGCAATCAGTATCTTTTTGAACATACAATTCCTTATAAATCCAAATGCTCCAAAGGTTTCAAGGGATCAAGGAGTCAAGGGGTCAAGGGAAAAACGTGGAGATGAAACCTTTAAACCCAATTTTTTCATTAAGCCCTCAAAATTCAAGGATTGCCTCGAAGTAGAAAAGTAATTGTTCCGCAATCCGAAATTCGCAATTTTGTTCAAGCCCTCATCTTCGAATACTTCCCCGGTTTCGGACCGGTTTCCGGAGGACCGGCAAAACACTGGGCTAGGGTCATCCATTTCTCCGCCGCCTCACCGCTAACCGTCAAATCGGTATCTAAGTAATGACGACGCTGGGTGACCACTAAGCAGAACCCCAAGGCACTTCCTTGGATCCGGTCCTTGGCCCTTTCCGGCCCCCAGGTCCACAACGCACCGGAGGGACTGGTCAGCTCGACCCGGACCTGCACCGGCGGGACCTCCATCTGACGATTGGTGAAACTCCAGCCACAGGTGATGTTTCCGAGGTGAGCGATGTGATAGAGGCGGTCGGTGGCCTGGCGGTCGACCTTCAGAATGTCCACCACGTCCTGGCCGTGGGCCCAGGTTTCCATCAGCCGGGCGGTGGCAAAGGAAACGGCGGACATGGACGGTCCATACCAGGGCAAACGATCCTTCTGACCCAATTTGGACAAGGCCTGGACCAGGGTATTTCGGGCTTCACGCCAGTATTCCAGAAGGTTAGCGTAGGACATTTTCTTCAGGACGATCAACTGCTCCATGGACTCGGCCTGACCGCTGAAAAGGGCCTTGACGTGTTCATTAAAGGCCTCCGGATCGGTGGCCGATAATTTTGCCGTGCCGTCGAAAAAGGCGATATGGGCGATTTCGTCCTTCACCGTCCAATCAAAAAAATAGGTCTTGGTTTCCCAACCTTTTTCATCCAGTCCGGCCACAATGGCGTCCAGAGAATCGTATTCATCCTTCAGATCCTTACAAATCTTTTCCACCAGAGCCTCCTAAACCCTTAAACAATCGTCTATGAAAATCAAAAATTCAGAATTTACTTTCGCTGTGCAAATTTCCTGTGATTCCGCAATCCGAAATCTGCAATCGGCAATCTCATTTCCCCTATTATTAACCGTCGCATAATAGTAATGACCCGGTGGGGTCGCATTTTCTTCCGTCTGTGACTTCAGTGCTGGTCTTTTCTTCGGACTTATTCACGGGGGACCTTTGCCCCCTCCGCATTCCCACCCGCTAAAAAACAGCGGGCGGGCTGCGGCTTCCCCCATGGATAAGTCCGGAAAAAACATCGCCCTAAAGTCAATGACTCCATAAAATACAACCCCACCTGCTTCGGCAGTTGTCTGTATAATTTTGAGACCCTTAATAATCAGGTTCTGTTTTTTATCCCCAGGATTTGACGGGCCTCTTCCGCACCGGCAATGTCCCGTCCCACTTCCCGCACCATATCGGCCAGGGCCTTGACCAGGTCCCCGTTATTTCGGGCCCTTTCGCCGTTAGGCAAATAAAAGGTGTCCTCCAATCCGGTTCGGACATTACCGCCCAACTCCAACGCCCGGCGATGCAAGGGCCAAACCTCCTCCCGACCGATGGCGATCACCTGCCAGTGGGTCCCGGGAAGCATTTCGTCTTTAAGCAGGGGCAACCATTCGGGTTTAGCGGCCTGTCCACTGGCTACCCCCATGACCAGAGAAATATGCGGATCTCCTTCGAACATCCCCGCTTTTTTGTACATGGCTACACTGCGGACAATGCCCGTGTCAAAGCATTCGAACTCAGGGATGATCGAATGGGCGTTCATGACCTCGAGAAACTTTTGCACCTTTTCTACGGGATTATCGAATATCATCGGCGGCCAGGCCCAGGTCCCGTCGCTTTTAAGTTTCAAGTAGTTGAGGGTTCCGGCATTGCAGGCGGCCATTTCGGGTTTAAGGGCTTCGAGACAGGCCACCGGACCGGAAATATCATCGCCATTAACGCCTGTGCTCTGGTTGATGATCATACCAGGGGTGCGTTTCTTGATGGCCTCTATGATCGAAGTAACCCATTCCACATCCCAGGTGGGCATAAAACCCATTCCTTCCCGCTGGTCCCGGAAGTGGCAGTGGACGATAACCGCGCCCTCATTCCAGGCCTGTTCGGCGGCATCGGCCATCTGTTCGGGCGTCACCGGAACATCAAACACAGCCGGATTGGTCAGTACGCCCGTTAAAGCGCAGGAAATGACAACCCTGTTGCTCATAGCGTTTCTCCTTCGGAAAAAATAATTAAAAAATTCGGTTTTTTGTTGCTGGTTACTCGTTACTCGTTTTAACCTGCAACAAGCTACCAGCAACACACCTAAGTCATCTCACGCTTCCCGCCCTTTGCTCATGGCCTTTTTTACGTCGGTGCCGATGTGTGCATCTTGGCCCGGGGCGGGAGTTTTTCATGCTTCTGGCGGGTTACCCTCAAGGCCTCGATGATCTTTTTTCTTGTATCCCGAGGCAGAATCATCTCATCCACCATCTGGGCGGTCCAGGTAAAACCGGTATCAAAGGCATCGACCTTCTCCCTCGAGCGGTTTAAATAGGCTTCGCAAGCATCCTCTTCGATTCCTTTGCCGTAAATCCGGCCATAGTCCAATTCGGAGGCCTCAACACCGAAGCGGGCAATCGGCCAGCAGAAGACCAGATCGGCCCCCATACTCTTCGGCACACCCATAATCATACTCCCGGTATCCGCATACGCTTCCCTTAAAACCACACTGATTTTGGGTACGGTCGTTGTGGCATAAACATCGACTATTTTTCCTATATGACGGAGCAGGCCCTTAACTTCCTCTATCTCCCCCGGAACCAGCGGCGGAGTATCTACCAGATTGACCAGCGGAATGTTGTAGGCATCCAGAACCTGCAGAAAGCGGTAATATTTATCACAGGCGTTCACTTCCAGAATGCTGCCGGGGTATTGGGGGTTGTTGGCCACCAGCCCCACCACCTCGCCGTCAAAGCGGCAGAAAGCGGTGATCAGTTGTTTGGCATACTCATCTTTTATTTCAAAAAATTCCCCGCCATCCACCAGCAGCCGAATGACCTCATGCATATCATATTTATTTTCAAAATCGTCCGGGACCAGATCTTCCAGAGTCCGGACCTCCCTCTGAGGATCATCGTTTTTGGTCCAGGCCGGAACCTTCTCCCTGAAGTTCTGGGGGAGATAACGAATCAGTTCCCGGCCTTGGGCGATGGTTTCTTCATCCGTATCTCCCACCGTATCCGCCGAACCGCTGAACTGCATGTGATAATCCGCTCCTCCGACGTTGCGATCGATTTTCTCCGAGGTGGCCGCCTCGGTCTGCCTCGGCCCCCCCAGCCACATGTTGGCCGAGATCCGGCTCATGAGCAGGAAATCACATAAGGTGGGCAAATAGGCCCCGCCGGCGATGCAGGGACCCATCAGTACCGTGATCTGGGGCATCAATCCGGAATACAGGGACTGAAGCCGAAAATACCAATCGATACCGGCGGTGGAAACATCCGAATATCCCAGACGCCCCCCGGAGGAGTCCAACAGGTTGATCATGGGGATTTCCCATTGAGCGGCCAGCATCAGCGAATGGGCATATTTGGCCAGATGCTGTATGGCTGTGGATCCTCCCAGAACCGTAAAATCCGAAGCATATAACATGATGGGGCGGCCGTGGACCTGGGCGGTTCCGACAATGGCCCCATCACAAGGGGCCAGGGGAATCCGGCCGTCCATACGCATGCCTGTGGTACCCACAACCGATCCCAGTTCATTGAAGGTGCCCGGGTCAATCATCAGCTCGATGCGCTCCCTGGCCGTCAGTTTCCCTCT
>JBFMBU010000151.1:0-10647 GCA_040755035.1 Thermodesulfobacteriota bacterium | reverse complement strand
CCAATCCCCAGGGCACCTCCTGCCCGGCGATGCTGGCCAGCATCCTCCGGACCTCATCGGCATTGAGGCCCCGCAATAACACACGGTTGAAATTGGGTAACCGCCTAAGGTCGGCCAGAGAAGAAGACAAGGGGTGGGTACGGTCCACTTCGATATCCCGGTAGGTTCCGAGCAAAAGAAGCCTTTTATTGCCCAGATTACGGGCCACATGGCCCAGCATCTCCAGGGTGCCCCGGTCGGCATCGTGCAGGTCCTCTAAAACGATCACCAGGGGTTTGTTGACTGCGGCATTGCCCAGTAACTCGGTCACGGCCTGCATGAGCCGGTATTTTTCCTCTTCGGGATTTTCCTTGGGAACGGGTTGGATGCTCAGCCTCTCCCGGACTTCGGAGACAATCCGGGCCACGTCAGGGGCACCCTGTCCCAGTTCTTTTTTTAGTTCTGTGACATCGCGATTGGCGACGTAAAAGCGCATAGCCTCAATAAAGGCGAGATAAGGCAGAGACAGTGATCCTTCTTCATAGCAATGTCCCACCAAAGCCTGGCCGCCTCGCAAGGCCGCATAGGTGGCTAATTGTTCGGTAAGGGCCGTCTTGCCGATCCCTGGTTCCCCTACCACCATGGTGAGAGACCCTTGTCCTGAGGCGGCGGCATCAAAAGCGGATTGGAGTTGCCGCAGTTCCGGCTCTCTACCGACGAATACCCGGCGATAAAGGGGATTCTCGGCCAGGGTCTCGGCTTCCTGAGAGGTGACCTTTTCCGCTTTGCCTGATTCTATTGCCTCCAATGCTTTAAGTACTTCTATTGCCGATGTCGGGCGTTTGTTGGGGTCTTTTTCCAAGAGCCTCATGATCAGGGCAGCTAAAGGAGGCGGCAAATCGGGGCGGTGCCACGAGGGAGAGACCGGCGGGGTATTGATGTGCTGGCCGATGATGGCCACGCTGTCATCCCCAGTGAAAGGAGGCCGGCCGGTGACCATTTCATAGAGCATGGCTCCTAAAGAGTATAAATCAGCCTTGGTGGTGACCTCACCACCCATGGCCTGTTCCGGAGGCATATAATAATAGGTCCCCACCATCATCCCTTCCTGGGTCAGGCGGGAAAGTTCCACGGCCAGGGCCAGGCCGAAGTCGCCGATCCGGGCGGTGCCATCGGCACTGAGCCAGACATTGCCCGGTTTGAGGTCCCGGTGGATGATCCCTTTGCCATGAGCATATTCCAGACCCCGGCAAATTGACTTGGAAATGCTAATGGCTTTTTCAATCGGCAGCCTGCGTTCCGGTGCCTTCTCAATCAACCCCTCTACATCCCCGCCGGGCATGAGGGGCAGGACTACATAGGGCTGGCCCTGCTCTTCCCCCATATCGAAGATGCCGACGATATTGGGATGATCCCCCAATCTCCCCATGGCCTGAGCCTCACGTCGGATGCGCTGGCGGCTGGCCTGATCCAGCTTCTCCGTCTTGATCAAAGCAAAGGCCACGTCCCGATCCAGCACCGTATCATGGGCCAGAAAGACCTTCTTCTTGCCCCCTTCGCCCAGGAATTTTTTTACCTGGTAACGGCCGTTTGAGAACGATGAGGGTAGAGAGGTGGAGGGTGGAGAGGGGGAAGGTGTTAATTTCTCTATCCCGGCTGAAGATGGTGCAGGGGAAGAGACCAGAGGCTGGCCGCACTGGAGGCAAAACCTGGCATCTGAAGGATTGACTTTCTGGCATTGGCTACAGACCAATTCAGTCTGCAATGCACAACCGCAGGCCTTGCAAAACATGGCGTCTTCAGGAAGTTCAGTGAGACAATTCAGGCACTTCATTTTATGCCCTCCCAACACCTTCCAATTACGGTTGTGTATTTATTCCCTTGCCTGCGATTTACTTTTTTTGGGAATTCCCAAGTTATGCTGCTGCTTCTTCTGACAGTTCCCACCCTGGAAAGACAAGAACACTGGGATGACATTTCAATGCCTTGGCCAGAGCTTTGGCCCGTTCGACTCCAAGATTGACCCGATCGTTCTCGATAGCTGAAATCGTATTTTGGGGGATTCCAGAGAGATTGGCCAATTGATTTTGACTTAGTTCTTGCATCTGGCGAATAATCCGAACCGATTCACCGACTGAAACCGAAATTCGACTTTTTGCGGGGCGATAGGTCTTCATTTATATCCTCCTATAGTCATGAGCGGTTATTGAAGCCACTTGGAATAAAAATTGTTCGGGAAAAAAACGGTAAAACACCCTCCACTGAAGACCCAGCCGAGAAGATCGGTAGTCTTGCCATTTGCCGGATAAAGCCTCATCATGAAATCCCTTAATCAGACGAATACCGGACGGACCAGAAATCCTGGCTACGTCTTTCCATTTCTCGTACCTTTTTAGAATCTCCTTTGGAATCAAACCGACTTGTTTGTCTATCCGATTGTGTTCTTCAATTCGCCACATGCTAAATGATACCTATACTAAATATGTTATGTCAAGAATAAAAGATATTATCTCCTCCTTCGGATTACTACAATTCCAAATCTCAGGCCTTTAAAATCTCCTTATGCCGGAGGGCGCGCTCCAGGGATGGCTGCATCTTCATGTCCCGGAATTCGGCGATGGCGAAGTCGAGATGGGCGATGGCCTCGGACTTTTCTTGGGGGTAATGCTCTAAAAGCAGTTCGGCAAATTGTAGTCGGGAAAGGGCCAGCTCGGGCCGGAAGCGCATCTCGGTGCAAACCCTGATGGCTTCCTGATAATGTTGGCGGGCCTCATCATATCTTTCTATCAGGGCCGCCGCTCCGCCCAGGTGGCGGGGGAGGCAGGTGGGATTGAATATTCCTGACGTACAGACACCGGTCCCTTTAAAACGGGTCATTAACAACTCAGCCACCGTTTTATGGTAGGTCAAAACTGCTGCTTCAAGATAGATTATATCCTTCCAAGCTTCAGTCTCATCGTTAGAAGTTCCCAAATCAGAACGTCTCATCACCTTTCGTTCAAAGATTTTATTGACCTCATCTATCTTTCCTAAATGTGCATAAACCAAGCAGAGGTATGCATTTGCCGCCTCGTGGCCCGCCTCTACAAAAGCATGGAGAAAAGGCTCACGATCCTCAAAGGTTTTTCCTAAATAAATCCGGGCTCTATAGTCTGAAAGAGTGGAATAACCACGAGCGGTTATGAGGATCCCTGATTCCTCGCCTTGGTGTTCTATTAGTTTGGCCGATTGCAAAACTTCTTCTAATCGACCATCAATAAGTAAAAGAAGAGAATTAAAGGCAATTGAAGCAATGTTAAGGATAATCGTGCGATTAGACAACTCATGAAATTCACTCCAAGCTTTCTCGGCTTTCTCCCTGCTACCCAAAACAAGGAAAGAATGTCCTCGAATTAATCTTGCTGAAAATTTAATATATTCAGTTATTCCCGATATTTTAATTTCTTGAAGATCTTCAGCATGTTGAATGTTTTCTTCAGCATGTTGAGGACCTTGTCGATATGCCAATAAAGAAACACGGCAAAACGTTATTGCTTCTAAATCACCCAACTTCTTTGCCTGATCAAAGGCTTGGATGATAAGCCTAACACCATCACTTTGATTACCTGAAGCAAATTTGATACTTCCCAAAAAAACATCGGTATAAACACGTTCTATAGTATCAGGTCTAGCATAGTGGTCTGCACGCTTAGCCCATTCAAGGGCCCGGGGGGTAACCATCGCTGGCCCAGTTTGTTCGGCTTGAAGGGCAAATAATGCTATTTTGCAGGCCTTTGAGGCTCTTGAATCGTCTTTAAGAGTTAGGGAAAGGGCAAAGGTCTCGGGGGCTCCATAATCTAAGATCCGTTTTAGTTCAGTTGCATAAAGTAATGAGTCACACAAGTCCAAAAACAGATCACATCGCTTCCCCTTATCCTCAGGGTCCAAGATTTCCTGTACCTTGATGGCCTGTTCCAGGAGTTTTACGGCTTCTCCATAGGCATAAACGGCAGTTGCCCGCTTTGCCGCCATCTCTCCATAGCTGACGGCTTTAGATAGATCGGTTGAATCAGAGGAATAGGAGAATTGCTCAGCCAATTCGGCGGCATGTTCTTCCAGGCGGTTTTTATAGACCTCTTCCAAAGCCCTGGCTACCTGCTGGTGGAGGCGGATACGTCTGGGGGCGATGATCTCTTCATAGAGGGTCTGGCGGAAAAAGGCATGGGCAAAGCGGTAGTTGACTACAGCTCCGGTACCCGTGCGTTCTTCTATCACAGCGGCCTTTCGGGCCTCTTCCAGGGCTTTGAAGATTTCTTCTTCCGAGAGGCCGGCAACTTTTTGCAGGACCTCCAGGCGAAAGTCCCGGCCTATGACTGCGGCTACAGAAAGGACCTTGTTGCAGGATTCACTGAGGGAGGAAAGTCGTTTGCCGATGACGTCCCTCAGCCCGTCAGGGATACGCATTTCAACCGGTGTGTCCTTGGCCGGCTGCCAGCGCCCCTTCTCCCGTACAAAAACCCCTTCTTCGGCTAAGTAACGGATCACCTCCTGCACGAATAGAGGATTGCCTTCGGTCTGTCGATGCACGGCTTCGGCAAGACTCCAGGGCACCTCCTGTCCGGCGATACTGGCCAACATGCGCCGGACCTCATCGGCATTGAGGCCGCGGAGAAGTACCCGGTTGAAGTTGGGAAGGCGTCTTAATTCGGCCAGGGAGGAAGACAGGGGATGGGTCCGGTCCACTTCGATATCCCGATAGGTGCCAAGCAGGAGCAGTCTTTTATTCCCCAGATTGCGGGCCACATGCCCCAGCATTTCTAATGTGCCCCGGTCGGCGGTGTGCAGGTCTTCCAGGACGATCACCAGGGGCTTGTTGGCAGCGGCATTCCCGAGGAACTCGGTTACGGCTTGCATCAATCTGTATTTTTCTTCTTCGGGGTTCTCTTTCGGGGTGGGTTGGATGCTCAGTCTCTCCCGGACCTCGGAGACGATCCGGGCCACATCAGGGGCTCCTGATCCCAGTTCTTTTTTAAGTTCTGCACCATCTCTTTCGGAAGCATAAGAGCGCATGACCTCGATAAAGGCCAGATAGGGAAGAGATAAGGAACCTTCTTCATAGCAATGGCCCACCAGGGCTTTCCCCCCTCTCAGAGCAGCATAAGTGGCTAACTGTTCGGTAAGAGCCGTTTTACCGATGCCCGGTTCCCCTACCACCATAGTGAGAGACCCTTGCCCTGAGGCAGCGGCATCAAAGGCCGATTGGAGTTGTCGCAGCTCTGGCTCCCGGCCAACGAACACCCGCCGATAAAGGGGATTCTCGGCCAGTACTTCTGCTTCCAGGGAAGAGACTTTTTCCGCCTTGCCGGCCTCTATAGCTTCCAGGGCTTTGAGGACTTCAGTTGCGGAGGCAGGACGTTTATTGGGATCTTTTTCTAACAAACGCATGATTAAAGCTGCTAAAGGGGAAGGCAGATCCGGGCGATGCCAGGAGGGGGAAACGGGCGGGGTATTGATATGCTGGCCGATGATGGCCACGCTGTCATCCCCAGTGAAAGGAGGCCGGCCTGTGACCATCTCATACAACATGGCTCCCAAGGAATAAAGATCGGCCCTGAAGGTAACCTCTCCCCCCATGGCCTGCTCTGGAGGCATGTAATAATAGGTGCCCACCATCATCCCTTCATTGGTCAGGCGGGAAAGCTCCACTGCTAAAGCCAAACCAAAATCGCCAATCCGGGCCGTGCCATCAGCCGTAAGCCAGACATTGCCCGGTTTGAGGTCCCGATGAATAATCCCTTTACCGTGGGCATATTCCAGACCTCGGCAAACAGACTTGGTGATACTAATCGCCTGCTCAATAGGCAGCCTGCGTTCCGGGGCCTTCTCAATCAGACCTTCGATATCCCCGCCGGGCATAAGCGGCAGGACCACATAGGGCTGGCCCTGCTCTTCGCCCATATCGAAGATGCCTACGATATGTGGATGGTCCCCGAGTCTGCCCATGGCCTGGGCCTCGCGCCTGATCCGCTGGTGTGAGGCTTGATCCAGCTTCTCGGTCTTAATCAAAGCAAAGGCCACGTCCCGGTCCAGCACCGTATCATGGGCGAGATAAACCTTCTTCTTGCCCCCTTCACCCAGGAATTTTTGAACCTGATAACGGCCATTGGAAAAAGATGATGGAGAGAGGGGAGAAGGGAGTGGGGGAGTATCCGGTGTGGATGCAGCCGGGGCTGGGGGATGATAAGAATCCAGAGAATATCCGCACTGACCACAGAATTTGAATGCGGGGGGATTTGAGAATCGGCATTGGGGACAAATTAGTTCCAGCGGGCTTCCGCATTGGCCGCAAAACTTTAAACCCTCCGGATTTTCAGTTCCGCACTTTGGGCACTTCATGACAAAGCCCCCCCCCCTTTAGGAGTTATGGTATTGAAGCGGACCGGTTTGAAAGGGATAAATTATTTTAAAATGTTTTTATAGGGATAACATTCCCCTTGTTTGGAGTTATATTTTTTGCTTCAATTTTCCTCAAAAAGATTGGGGATACGTTCCAGCGATGCCCATCATCCGTGAGCACCGTGACCGTTTTCCTGTTGTATTTGACGAGCATGCCTATAACCGGTTCCCTGCCTACGGGACTGAAGGTGACCCTTTCTCCGATGCTGAACTTCAACATCGTTCCATGGGACCTCATTTGTTCAAGAAACCTCAGCCTCTCGACAACCCGGTGATTCAAGTCAATCAATTCTGTTTCGGTAAGTTGGTCGATGTCAATTTTCATGGTACTATTTTGAGGTCTTTGAAATAGGTTTTATATATTCCAAGGTCTCGGGTGAGTAAACAATCGGCGATGTCCAGGGCATGGGCCCCTATGAGGAAGTCCGCCAAGACATGCAATCGTCTGGTAAGCGTTTTATGGCATTGCGGACAAGCAACCGGAAAACGCTGACCGCATTGAGGACAGGAAACCCCATCTTTCTTGATTTTCCCGGAATATTTTCCCCACCGTGTACCGGCGATATAAAGAGATTTTGGACTCGAGTATTCCAACCTTATCCCGGTCTCGGCCAAAAATGTTTTAAGTTCCGGTTCGGAGGGAAAATGCGCCGCAAGTTCGGCAAAAACGACCTCGCAAATGATCAACTTCCCTTTGGAGAATTGTTTTTCCAAAAATTCTTTGGAGGACCGGCTAAATGGATCCCCCGGAATGAGGACATCAAGGATGATATTGGTGTCAACGGCCGTTATCATAACCTCGTATCTCCTTGACCAGATCATCACTAAGGTGTCCCTTAAGATGTTTCAACTTACCCACCCATTTGTCAAAAGGAGATTGGGTCAAGGCTTTCTTAATAAAGACCAATTCTCCTTTTTCTTCAAATCCCACCTTTTCACCTGGGAGAATCCCCAGCCTTTCTCTAACTTTTTTTGGAATGGTTACCTGTCCTTTGGAAGTCACTTTGGCTACGATCATAAAAAACCTCAATTGAAGTAAGGATATTTTTCCTTACATAGATTGTAAGAAAAAATCACTTATTGTCAAGCTTTTTTCAGAAAAGGTCCGCCTACGCCTTCAGTATCTCCTTATGTCTCGACGCCCTTTCCAAGGACGGCTGCATTTTCATGTCCCGGAATTCGGCGATGGCGAAGTCGAGAGGGCTTATGACCCTGGGGTTGGGGGGAGCATGTTTTAGAAAGGGGCTAAAAAAGAAAGGGTTGGCGATCAAGCCAACCCTTGTTATTTTTTTGGCGTCCCCAACGGGATTTGAACCCGTGTTGCCGGCGTGAAAGGCCGGTGTCCTGGGCCAGGCTAGACGATGGGGACCCTTAATCGGTTGCTGAAAAAGGCCCGTCTACTTCGTTTCCCTTATCCCTCGTCATTGCGGCGTATTTCTATATACGCCTCATTCCTCAAGATTTCGGGGGCCTTGTATCAGGACCTTTTTGAGCAACCGCGTGAGATGATTATTTGCTCAAATTAAAAGTGGTGGGCCGTGCTGGACTCGAACCAGCGACTCTCTGCTTAAAAGGCAGATACTCTACCTCCTGAGTTAACGGCCCGACTAAAAATTTGAAATTTATTATTTTTATTTATTTTTGTCAAGAAATTTGTTAATTTTAATAAGTTAAAACGTTAAAGAAAAATCTTGTATTTCCCCTTCTAAAAAGAACAATGTTTAAAAAAATCACCTTATTACTTGCCCTGTTTTCTTTTGCTTCGTTTGTCTTTGTGCCCCTGATCCTGGCCCAAAACAAAATCGCCACTTTTCCGCAGATGCCGGCCCGCTACAGTTCCATCAAGGTTTTTGACAACCAGGGGAGGTTTGTGGGGCGGATCCTCCCGGAAAAACGTTACTGGGTCTCCATCGACCGCATCCCGGTCTTTCTGCAAAAGGCCCTGGTGGCCATAGAAGACGCCCGCTTTTATGAACATAAGGGGGTTGATATCCGGGGGATCGCCCGGGCCCTGGTAAAAGACGTGGTTAAAGGGAAAATGGCCCAGGGGGGGTCAACGATCACCCAGCAGTTGATTAAAAACAAATATCTTTCCGGAGAAAAAACCCTGGAGCGTAAGGTGAAGGAAGGGTTATTGGCCTTGGAGTATGAACGGAAATATACCAAAAACCAAATCCTGGAAATGTACTTCAACGAAGTCCTGTTCGGTAACGGGGCCTGGGGTATAGCCCAGGCCGCTTTGCTATATTTTGATAAAAATCCCTGGGAATTGAATGAGGCCGAATGTGCTTTACTGGCCGGTGTTCCCAAAGCCCCATCGCGGTACAATCCTTTCGGTGAACCGGCCAAAATCAGGGACCGGCGCAACCTGGTCTTGAACCGTATGGTGGAATTGAAGATGATCTCCGAGCAGCAGGGTAAGCAGCTAAAAAGCCGACCCATTACCATCATCAAACAGGGAGAGGCCCCTTCTTATCTGGCTCATATCCGCAATAAACTGATGGAACGATACGGGGCGGATCTTCTTGAACAAGGCGGCCTGGAAGTGACCACGGCCATGGATCTTCCCTTACAAAAGGCGGCGGAAAAAGCCTTGACCGAGGGGGTTAGGAACCTGTCCACCCAATTGCAGGGAGCGCTGATCTGTCTGGACCCGGCCAGCGGGGATGTCCTGGCCGCTGTGGGAGGGATCGATTTCAAGCAGAATCCTTATAACCGGGCCTTTTATGCCAAGCGTCAGCCGGGTTCAGCAATTAAACCTTTAATTTATTCCGCCGCCCTGGAAAAAGGCATTACCGCCAGTTCCCGCTGGAACGACCATCCGGTGGCCTATAATCGCGGGAACCAACAGATCTGGAAACCGTTGAACTATGAAAGAAAATTGTATGGAGAAATCACCCTCCGGCAGGCCCTGGCCTATTCCAACAATATCATAACCGTTAAATTATTGGATACCATCGGTGTTCCTTATTTTCTCGACTTTGCCGTTTCATTGGGCGTCAATTTCCGTTCGCCCAATGATCTCTCTCTGGCCTTGGGGACGGAAGAAATGACCCTGAACGACCTGATCCTGGCCTATACCCCCTTGGCCAACGGCGGCCAGCGAGTGGAAGCCAGGACCATCATCCGCGTCTTCGACCGCAATCGCAATAGTTGGCAGGAAAATCCGGCGGTGGTTTTCCCGTCCTTGAATCCGGGAACAGCCTATATCACCACCCAATTACTTAAAGACGTCCTGATCTTCGGAACGGCCAAATCCATCCACGGTTTCGCCCAGGAACGACCCATGGCCGGGAAAACCGGCACCACCGATGACTACCGCGATACCTGGTTTATCGGCTATACCCCGCAGTTGATCACCGGTGTCTGGGTGGGCTATGACAAACCTCGGCCGGGAGGAAAGGGTTTTACCGGCGGGGCTGTTTGTGCCCCTATCTGGGCCCGTTTTATACGCAGCGCCCTGGCCGACAAGCCGGTCCTGGATTTTGTACGGCCGGAAACAGTCATCTCCGCTCTCATTGACCCTGCCACCGGTTACCTGGCTGCTGAAGATTGTCCGATCAAACAAGAGGAATATTATGTGCGGGGGACCGAACCCTCGGAATATTGTCCCAAACATAGGAGGAGGGAAAACCTTTTTCTTACTCCAGGGTCAATACAGTTGAATTGATTTTAGTAACTTATTAACGATCTCACAAGATGGGCTCGCCAAAACTGTAAAAATCCCTTCGTTGTCATTTCGACCGAAGGGAGAAATCTTGTAATCATTAAAGATTTCTCGTCGCTTCTCTCCTCGAGATGACAAAATAGGACTTTTTGCGAGACCATCTCACAATAGTATTGACCCGGTGGGGTCACATTTTCTTCCGTCATTGACTTCAGGCCGATCGATTTCTTCGACCCTTTCAGGAGCTTGGTAAAGCCGAGCGGGCTGGTCTTTTCTTCGGACTTATTCACGGGGGACCTTTGCCTCCTCCGCCTTCCCACCCGTCAAAAAAAAGTGGGAGGGCTGCGGCTTCCCCCAAGGATAAGTCCGGAAAAGACGGCGTCCTAAAGTCAATGACTCCATAAAATTCAACCCCACCTGCTTTGGGAGATGTTAAAATGACTATGAGACAATTAATAAAAGGGACTTTAAGCCGGACCGGATGAGAAATTTTCGGATTTTCAATTTTGGTTCCGGCTGGTCCGGGTTGGGGGTCAGCAGAATCGCTGCCAAGCGGAAAGCAGGAT
>JBFMBU010000150.1:0-21721 GCA_040755035.1 Thermodesulfobacteriota bacterium | reverse complement strand
CATAAATAGCCACGCTGCGGGGACCGAATCCCACCCGGATCGTGCCCTGGACCTGGAGGGTATTCAAGTTAATTACCGATATCGTACTGTCCAAGGAGTTGGCCACCACGGCCAGGTTCAGCCTGGGGATGAAGGCTGCCCCGGCTGGAGCTCTCCCCACCGGGACCCGGGCCAGCACGGTCTGTGTATTTAAATCCAGCACATTGATCCGGGCCGGCAGGACGCTGACCACCAGGGCCTGGTTAGTATAAGGGTTTACAGCCAGACAACGGGGCTCTCCCGTTACCGGGATGCCCGGTTCCTGGGCCGTGGAATCCAAAAGCCCGAACAAAATAAGAAGACAGAATAAAATAGATAGAAAGACTGGCAAACGGTGAGACAGTTTCATAAGACCTCCTGACAGGCTGCTGAACTTAGATCAGCCTGCCCAATATATTTTTGGATCGACTTATAAACTGAAACTTGAAGCTACCGCCCCTCTCCTTACAAAGAAGGTCCCGGACCGGGAGGGACTTGCCCGGGACTTCTCTGTACTGTGGGGCATTGAAGGAGAGAGGGTGGGTTATTGGGGAAATAATATTAGCAAAATAGATGCCAAAAGGGGTTAAGACAATAAACATAAAAATATCAAGTTGATGTCTAAATTTCCCCCAAACCTTTTTTTATTATTTTGCACTCGTTTTTGTGAACTTGCACAATTTCATGTGCAAATGGTTCACAGATACGAATAATGGCAGGTGAAGTTTTGGGGTCCTGCTGGGATGGGTAAAGAAGGGATTAAGATTTCTCGCTTCGCTCGAAATGACAATAAATTGGACGAAATGAAAAAAAAATGACATGACAATCTTAAAGGTAGGGAGGTTGAGTGGGGGTTAAAGGAATTGACGCAGGTCAAAAAATAAGGGGGCGGTTTAAAACCGCCCCCCTGATTAATATTCTTTGCTTAAAGGGGATTTATTTTTTGACCGGCCCGCTTAGAGCCTCGCGGTCGCCGCCGCTCATGCCGGCGATGTGTTTGACCAGCTTTTTGCGGGCTTCGATATCGTACTGGGTGGTGATGGCGATCTGCTCCATGATCGGAGAACCACCGCCGTGATAGTTGCCGACGCTGTTGATCCCGCCGGTGGCCGAGCAAAGCATATCGCCCAAATACCGCCAGAACTGGGCCTGATCCTCCACTGGCATCTTCGGATTTCTTTTGGTGTATTTCAAGAGCAGGTCCTTGATGTCCGGATTGACGAAGTCTTTCTCGTGGGGGAAGGTGGCTACCACTCCGCCGGCCAGGTCACAAAGGATCTCCGCTTCCCGATAAACGGCTTCGCCGGTCAGACAGCGGCCAACGTTACAGTAGATGGAATTCGGGATATAGGACCCCGGACCGTAGGGGACAAAACCCATTCCGGGCATGTAGACCTCCGGTTTTCCTAAATCAGAAGCCGTGTATCCGGCAGCATAGCCCAGCTCAGTGGTCATGATGATCTCGGCCAGTTTTTCCCGGACATGAGAGGCCTTGTGGATGTTATTGACCTCAGCGGCCAGGGCGGCGGTGCCCAGGAGGACATCCCCGATGGCTGGTTTGCAGCCGGAGTAGGAATGACGGTGGAAAAGGGCAAAAAGCAAGGCCAGGACCCCGCCGTGCTGCCATTCGCCGGCCAGGAAAACCCTTTCCCAGGGTACGAAACAATCCTCAAAGATCATGTAGGAATCGGTGGCGCCAGGTATAAAACCACGTTTGAAATGCTCCCGTGAGCGAAGATTATGGATGGTAACCACCTGTTTCAGTCCGTCCCAGTCACCGGGAACGGCAAAGGCTACGGCATAGTCCTTGTCCTCGGGACGCAAGGCCCGCGTGGGAACGACCAGGACTTCGTCGGCCACCGAGGCCTCGGAGATATGCAGTTTGCAGCCGCTGACCACGATGCCGTCCTTGAGCCGTTCCTTGATCCGCACATAGGCATCCGGGTTATCCTGGTCGGCTGGCCGGGCCAGACGGTCGCCTTTGACATCGGTCTGGGCGCAGCAACCCACCAGATCTTCGGTCTGGAAGCGGGTCAGCCATTTTTTGAAATTTTCATGATACTGGGTGGTTCCGTTGTTCAGTTTGTCAGCCTCGTAAGACACGTTATAAACGGCATTGGTGGCGTCGATGCCCATGCAGCGCTGGATGCATCCCCCCACCTTCTGGCAAAGCATGCGGGTCATATCCTGCTTTTTGTGCAGGTCGTCCGTATTTTGATGGACATGGGTAAAGCGGTTGATCCTTTCCCCGGTCAGATGAGAAATGGCCGTGCAAAGATCCTGGTTCTCGGGCTTCGCCGCTTCGTCATAGGTGGTCCCGATGGTATTGAGGCAATCCATCTGCAGTTCGTCATTACGGTCGATGAGCCCACCGTCAAAATAAATATTCCGTTTCATCTTGGACAAGCCCTGAATATACTGCTCCTTGGTTCTCATGTTTCCTCCTTTTTTCTTATAAGGGGTATAAGAATTAATGGTTAATTTTTAAGTTATGATTTACTTTCTTCTATAAAATAAAATATTAATAGAAAAAGTCAACTAATATAATTCTGTAACAAGAAAAAAATATCTATTTTTTGTAGGGAATAAGGGAAACGGAGATATTTTAAAGGCATTGGCCTTCAAAATGAAGGGTTCGATCCATTTTCCCTGGTCTATAAAAGAATTGAATTGATGCCTTCACTAAGGAGCGATTAATATTTTGATCTGCTCCTTTGTTTTTTGACAAAGGGCCTCAAAACCCTCTTTTATTTTTTCCAGGGGGAGAATTTGGGTGATCATCTTTTCCGGTTGGATCCCTGTGTTCTCGATCCAGGCCATGGCCAGGGTCGGGTTGATGGAGTTGGTGCCGATCATGGTCGTTTCCCTGGTCACCAACCCCAGCATAAGGATAGGAACGCGTTCGGTAAAAATACCCTGGACGATCACCTTTCCCTGATAACGGACAGAGGCCAGACAATCCTTCAATGAAGCCTCAATGCCGACAGCCTCAATCGCCGTATCCACTCCCTTCCCTCCGGTCAATTCCTTGATTCGGGAGGGTATTTTTTCCGTCTGGGGATCGAGAATCAAGGTAGCCCCTAATTCCTGGGCTTTTTTTCTCCTAATTTCCGAAACATCGGTCTGGAAAATTTTTTTCACCCCCAGGGCCTGGAGACCCAGCAGGGCCATGAGACCCACCGGACCGGCGCCGGTTATCAAAACCGTGTCCTCGGCCCGCACCCCTCCTTTTTCAATGGCATAAGCGGCCCCGGCCAGGGGTTCGACCACGGCTGCCCTTTCCCAGGTCATTGGGGCCGGCTTTTTAATCAGCCTCTCTTGAGGGCAAATTAAAAATTGGGCATAAGCCCCTTTATTGAAGGCCATTACTTCGTCCCCCTCCTGAAAATCCCGGACCCCCTGGCCAACGGCCGTTATAGTTCCGCAGGCTTCATGTCCAAAAGGACTCCGGGGAAACAACCCATGGAGATATTCGTGTAGATCGGACCCGCAGATCCCGCAATATTTTACCCTGACCTTTACTTCCCCCGGTCCAGGGGAGGGTTCAGGCATCTCTTCTACCCTGAGATCGCGAATACCATAATAGACTGCTTTTTTCATATATCGGCCCATTCTTTTTTTTATGGTTTTGCAGACTTTTCTGATTCCTGGGCCCCGGCCGCGAAAACGGACACGGCCTGGTTACGACCTTCTTGCTTGGCCTGATAAAGGGCCTTGTCGGACCTTTCAATAATAGTTTCGATAGTGTCCAGGTCCGTTACCTCGGTAAGGCCGATGGAGAGGGTAACCAGGAATTCCCTTCCATCCAACAAAAAACGGCTTTCCCGCAGGGAAAAGCAGATCTTCCAGGCCACTTCCCTGGCTTCTTTTATTTGTGCTTTGGTGAGGATAATGGAAAATTCATCCCCGCCGTAGCGGGCGATAAAATCACTTTCCCGGACAGTGGCTTTGAGTTTGAAAGCGATTCCTTTCAGGATACGATCCCCGGCCGGGTGGCCGAGGGTGTCGTTAATGGGTTTGAAATTGTCCACATCAATCATCAGCAGGGAAAACGGCTCCTGGTAGCGTTTTCTTAGCCTAAGCATTTCAGCCAGCTTTTCGTCGAAATAAGCCCTGTTGGCCAATTGGGTCAGCCCGTCAATACGAACAGCGGTTTTAAGGCTTTCGATCTGTTGGCGTTGCATCTCAATGCTTTCCTGGGAGCTGGCCAATTCTTCCTTGAGGGTGGTATTGCTGACGATTATCCGGTCGATTTCCCGGATCAATCGTTCGTGCACCTCGCTCAAGTCCTTTGGGAGGCGCATATTTTCGATGTTGGAACGAACATCCCCGAGGGTGAAAGAGGAATTGCTGGCGGCCTGGCCGGTCCGTTGAAAAAGGGCCGCTAAACTTAGCAGTATGGCACGGATCGCCTGGGCCGAATCGTTGATCTGTTGTTCTCTGGGATCCACCAGGCTGAATGGAAATTCTCCCAACTCCTGATCCGACACTCTGTTTTTCTTTGTAAAGAGGTGCCCCAGGGAACCCGACCAGCGGCCGATCACAGCCACAGTGTCTTTTACCAATTGAAAATTAACGGATCTAACTAAGACCGGGAGAAAAAGACCCAAAACGATTCCCCCTCCGAACAACAACAGGACAGTTGGCAGGTTCATCCAATCACTCTCATTCTCATTAAAGGGATTCGGGTTTCCCGGGATATTCAAATCCTCCAGAGGTCGCATCCCGGTAAGTTGGGAGGTATACCCGGATTTCCTGTTCTCTTGCCATCGGGGATTATAATATGAGGTTTGGAAAAGGGTCAAGCTCAAATCCTTAACCTGGGAGATTTATGTCCTTGACTACATTGCGGTCTTCATTTTATACTTTACTCGAGTACAAGTATTCAGAATTTAGGTCGAAAAAAGGGAATTCAGTGGGCCGGTTACCCAAGAGAACTAAAACAATTAAAATAGGGGTCTTGGACGGCCAAGGGGGAGGAATCGGCAGCGCGGTCATAAAGAAATTACGTGAAGAGTTTGGTGAAGATTTGGAAGTCATCGCCCTGGGAACGAATTCCATCGCCACGGCACAGATGATGAAGGCCAGGGCCAATAAAGGGGCCAGCGGGGAAAACGCCATCGTCCAGACCGCGCCTAAAATGGACCTGCTGATCGGAACCATTGGGATCGTCCTGGCCCAGGCCATGATGGGAGAGGTCACTCCGGCAGTGGCCTCGGCGGTTTCCGAAAGCCCGGCTGTTAAACTCCTCATTCCCCTTTCCCAGGAGAGGGTGGAAGTGGTCGGTTTTGATCCCGAGCCGTTACCGCATTTGGTGGATAAAGTGATAAGCCGGGTTAAGGAGCTGCTGGCAGATTGCTGAAAAAAAAGAGCAGGTAGGAACTGATTTTTGAAAAATACTTGAGAGGAGGATAGGGTTATGATCGAAGAGGTACTAAAAAAACTGTCCTGGCTGGGGCATGACGGGTTTTTATATCAGGGAAGCAAGACCATTTATTTTGATCCCTTTCAAATCGCCGGAGGGCCTGCAGCCGATATCATCCTGGTCAGCCATGAACATTTTGACCATTGTTCGCCGGATGACATTAAAAAAATTCAAACCGAGAATACGGTCATCGTAACCGAAGGGGACTCGGCCAAAAAGGTCTCCGGTAAGGTGGAAATACTAAAACCCGGCGAAAGCAGGACCATCCAGGGGATTTCCATTGAGGCCGTGCCCTCCTATAACACCAACAAGGACTTTCACGTTAAAGCCAAGGGGTGGCTGGGATTTATTGTGACTCTGGAAGGGGTCCGGGTCTACCACCCGGGAGATGCGGATTTCATTCCGGAGATGAATTCCATCAAAACTGATATCGCTTTTCTACCGGTCTCCGGTACCTATGTCATGACCGCGGCCGAAGCCGCTGAAGCGGCCAAAGCCCTGAAACCCAAGATCGCCATTCCCATGCATTACGGGGCCATCGTCGGATCCGAAGATGATGCCAAGGTCTTTGCCGAATTGCTAAAAGGGATTGTGGACGTTCGCATCCTGAGCAAAAAAAGTTGAGAATCGGCAAAAGAGTGAGGAAAGAAAAACAAGCCGTTTCCGGAGATTTTTCCCCTGGAAACGGCTTGTTTTTTAGTAATAACGGCGGGTCTTGCGCTGGCTGCGGCTTAATAACAGTCCTAAAATCAACCCCACCAATAGGACCAGAGACCCGATCAGGAACCAGGTAAGCTGTTCTCCCAGGCCCTGGCCTTTCTGTTTTTCCGACACCTGGGACAATTGTTTCCTGGACAGGGCCGCTTCTTTTTCCAGTTGTTCGTTTTTGGTTTGCAGAGCGCTCAGCTCCGGGGAAATCCTTTTCATTTTTTCCTGGTGCAGGGTTTGGGTCAGGATTTTTGCCTCCTCCGCTTCTTTGGTCAACCTGGTTTTTTCCTGCACAAGTATTTCCTTTTCGCGGGCAAGGGCTTGGAGGGTTTCTTTGGTTTCCTGTAGTTCCTCTTGTATCTTGGGGTCTCCGGCTGACCCTACCTTTATCTGGTCAACTAAAAAGGTAGTATTGATCCAGCCCGCGGTGCCGTCGCTCAGCTTGATCTTGGACCAGTTCCGGTCCCCTTCCAGGACCTCGACCCGGTCTCCGGTTTTAACCCGGCCCAGGACACGGTATTCTATCCCTGTGCCGGAGCGGATTTGGATTTCAATGCGGTCGGTGATATACATGGTTTTTGCCCAAAGGAAAGTCGGGCAAAGGAAAAGAGAACAGAAGAGGATGGTTGAAATTATAGCCATCTTTTCCCTCACAACCAATAAATAAGGTAGGAATTCAATGGCGTAAAAAATAACAAAAGCAAAAAGGGAAGTCAAGAACATTACAATAAAAAAGCCCCCTGGAGACCAGGGGGCTTTGGGGGATTGCTTGTGACAGGTTTAAAGATTAATACATCCCTCCACCCGGCGGCATGGGGGGCATGGCCGGTTCCTTTTCTTTGGGCTTCTCAGCCACCATGGCTTCGGTGGTCAGAAGCAGGGAGGCCACGGAAGCGGCGTTTTGCAGGGCGAAACGGGTCACCTTGGTCGGGTCGATAACGCCGGCCTTCATCAGGTCTTCATAGATCCCGGTATCGGCGTTAAAGCCCATACTTCCCTTTTCGGCTTTGACCTTTTCCACGACCACAGAACCTTCAAATCCGGCGTTGCTGGCGATCTGACGGACCGGTTCTTCCAGGGAGCGGCGGATGATATTCACACCCAGCGCCTCTTCGCCGTCGCTTTTGACGCCTTCCAGGGCCTGCAGACACCGCAACAGGGCGATTCCACCGCCGGGAACGATACCTTCTTCCACGGCTGCCCGGGTGGCATTCAGGGCGTCTTCGACACGGGCTTTTTTCTCTTTCATCTCTGTTTCGGTAGCGGCCCCCACATTAATAACCGCTACGCCACCGATCAGTTTGGCCAACCGTTCCTGGAGTTTTTCACGGTCGTAATCGGAGGTGGTCTCATCGATCTGAGCGCGGATCTGTTTGACCCGGCCTTCCAGGGCCGATTTTTCACCGCCGCCGTCGACGATGGTGGTGTTGTCCTTATCGATGGTGATCCGTTTGGCCGTACCCAAGTCTTTCAAAGAGACGTTCTCCAATTTGATACCCAGGTCTTCAGAGATCATCTGCCCACCGGTCAGGATGGCGATGTCTTCCAACATGGCCTTGCGTCGGTCGCCGAAACCAGGGGCTTTGACCGCCGCGCAGAAAAGGGTCCCGCGCAGTTTGTTGACCACCAGGGTAGCCAGAGCCTCGCCTTCAACCTCCTCGGCGATAATCATCAGGGGTCGGCCCATCTTGGCGATTTGTTCCAGGACCGGCAAGAGGTCCTTCATATTGCTGATCTTTTTTTCGTTGATCAGGATATAGGGATCACTTAAAACCGCCACCATTTTTTCCGGGTCGGTTACAAAATAAGGGGAAATATAGCCGCGGTCAAACTGCATTCCTTCCACCACTTCCAGAGTGGTTTCCATGCTTTTGGCTTCTTCTACGGTAATAACCCCTTCTTTGCCGACCTTTTCCATGGCCTCGGCAATGATATTTCCAATGGTGGCGTCGTTATTGGCGGAAATGGTCCCGACCTGGGCGATTTCTTTGTGGTCCTTGGTGGGCTTGCTGATACTCTTCAATTCTTTTACTACGGCCTCAACCGCTTTTTCAATTCCTCTTTTGATAGCCATGGGATTGCTTCCGGCAGCCACCAGTTTGGAACCTTCCCGGAAAATGGCCTGGGCCAGTAAGGTGGCGGTGGTGGTCCCATCTCCGGCTACATCACTGGTCTTGGAGGCGACCTCTTTTACCATCTGAGCGCCCATGTTTTCAAATTTATCTTCCAGCTCGATCTCCTTGGCCACGGTGACCCCGTCCTTGGTAATGGCCGGAGAACCGAAGGATTTATCCAAAATTACATTCCGGCCCTTGGGTCCTAAGGTTACTTTAACGGCATCAGCCAGGGTATCCACCCCAACCCTCATGGCCTCACGGGCCTTTGAATCGTATTTAATTTCTTTTGCTGACATAACTTCCCTCCTTTCCTTAGTTATTCAATTACGCCTAAAATATCGTCTTCGCGCATCATCAAGTATTCGTCGCCTTCGATTTTGATCTCCGTCCCGGAATATTTACCGAATAATATTTTGTCTCCAACCTTGACGTCCAAAGTCATCTTGGTGCCGTTTTCCAGGACCTTGCCTGGTCCTACGGCGATAACCTTACCTTCTTGGGGTTTCTCTTTGGCCGTGTCCGGGATAATAATTCCCCCTTTGGTTTTTTCTTCCTCTTCGATCCGTTGTACAATGACCCGATCATGCAATGGTCTGATCTTCATACTTCCACTCTCCTTCCTAATTAATGTAATAAATTCTTTTAGCACTCGCTATAGACAAGTGCTAATATAAGCATAAAAAAAAAAATTTCAAGTTCTTTTTTGATTTTTTATAAAAATAGTAAAATCAGAGAGATAGATCCAGGGTTGAATGGGGCGCTATTTAAATCTTGAAAATCAAGTAGTTGAAATTCCATTACTATTATAAATTCTTCCCCACTATTTATCGGCTGAGGGAGATCAGAAAAAGTAGTTGTCATCTCGACCTTAGAGGGATAATTTATACCCGATTTCAGATTTCTTGTTTAATGGAAAATGATAAGATATTGCTAAATCGGTATCCATCCGGAAAAGGTCTTTTTTCAGATGGAGCGATTAGCGGTCGGCTTTTAGCGTTCAGCAAAATCGAGTATTCGAGCGGATTAGCTAAGTCCTGATTGCTGGAAGCTTAGTCCGGAAATTTTTTATTTCAGTACTGAAACTAATTAGTTACAACAAAATCATGCAAAACATCCGAACACAATTAGAGGCCATCGAAGCCACCACCCTGGCCTCTTATGCTGCCAAAAGCGCCCTGAGTCTGGGACGGACCTTGCATGGCCCGGAAACCGATCATTTTCGCACCGCTTTTCAACGAGATCGGGACAGGATCCTTTACTCCAGGGCTTTTAAAGACCTCCAGTATAAAACCCAGGTCTTCCTGATCAGCGAAGGGGATTTTTACCGGACCCGCTTGACCCATACCCTGGAGGTGGCCCAGCATGCCCGGACCCTGGCCCGATCTCTCCGGTTGAATGAAGATTTATGCGAGGCCATCGCTTATGCCCATGATCTGGGTCATGCCCCTTTCGGGCATACCGGGGAGGCTGCCTTAAATGACCTCATGAAAAAAGACGGCGGGTTCGAGCACAATTTGCAAAGTCTGCGCATTGTGGATCTGCTGGAAAAAAGATATAAGGCTTATGACGGGTTAAATCTATGCTATGAAACAAGGGAAGGGCTGGCCCGTCATATCACCTCCTATGATCACCCGCACGTACCTGCGGAATTTCGAAAATCTCCTTCTCCGACCCTGGAAGCTCAGATCGTAAATATCGCCGATCCCTTGGCCTATTGCGCCCATGACCTGGAAGACGCCCTGAATACCGGATTTCTGACCATGGAGGATATTAAAGGTCTGGCCAATCCTTTGATCGACCGGGTCCTGAAAAAATGCCGCCGTCGCTATCCTGGTTTTGACGAAGCCGAGACCATCATCCGCTCCCGGCTGCTGGTCCGCACCTTGATTGAAGAGACCAACATCATGGTTATCGAGCAGACCCGGAAAAATCTGCTTCGTTTCAACATCTCCAGCCTTGAAGAGGTTCGGAAGAAAAAACATCCCCTGGTATCAGCCCCTGACCGGGACTGGGAAAACTTTAATTGTTTTAAGGCCTTTCTTTTTAAAAACGTCTATCAACGTCCGCAGGTCTGCATTATGAATGAGAAAGGGCGTTTGATCCTTTCCCGCATCTTCCGTCACCTGGAAAACAAACCCGAAATGCTTCCTCAGAATTATAAAACCCGGTTTAACCAATCCGTCATCAAGAAGGAGCGCCGGCGAATCCTGGTCGATTACCTTTCCAGTATGACCGATCGCTATGCCATGGACCTTTATCAAATGATGTTCGAACCCTATGAAAAAGTTATTTTCGGGTTCAGGGAATAGGAGGATGGAGGATTAAGATCTGTCCGGTTTTAAGTTTGCTGTTTCGGGGCAGGCGGTTCCAGCGCAGCAGATCATTGGAGGTAACCCGGAACTTTTTGGCCACAGAAGAAAGGGAGTCGCCCCTTTTTATCTTGTAGGTCAAGGTCTTGGGAGCCGGTTTGGCGACCCTGGGAGAATCCTTTTGGGCTGCCGGTATCAGGAGAGGTTCCTTTGGTCGGTTTATGGGTTCTTGCAGACCTTTAACCTGGTCCGGCAGGGTTTTTTGACCTTCTTTGAGGGTTTGTAAGTCCTTTTGTATTGTTTGGACTTCGATCCTTAATTGCAGGATTTCACTCTTGAGGATGGCAATCTCCGTGGAATTGGGAACCTGTTCCGCCACGGGTCTTCCCCGGCCAAGACCTGACCAGAGTCCATATCCTGTGCCTGCCAACCCCAGGACCACTAAGACCCCTATCCCAATTTTTTTCAGCGGCCAGGATGGCCCGGGTCTTTGAAAGACCGGAGGAATGGGCCTTGTTTCCTGATCTCCATAAACTTCCACCTTCGGTTCATTTCTGTCTTCATCTATTATGGGTGTCACGGGTAAGGATCCTTTTTATAAACTATACCTCAAAATCAACCTGGATCTTGAAGATATGCTCGGCCGGGAGGTTTATGACTTCTGCAATCCCGGTCTTTTTTATAATTTCCTTTAAAGCCGTCTCGATTTTTTCCTGCGATTCGGCGATAAAGGTAAACCAGATGTTGTAATCACCCTCCCTTTCGTAATTGTGGGTGACGCCGGCATACTGATTGACGACCCTGATAAAACCGGGCAGTTTTCGTTTGGGAACCCGGGCCGCACACAAGGTACTGGTGAATCCCAGTTTGCGGGAGTTAAAATTGGCCCCGATGCGCCGGATGAACCCCCTCTCCACCATGCGCCGGACCCTGGAGATAACCTCTTTTTCGGCCAGATTCAGGCGTTGCCCGACTTCCCGGTAGGGCCTGATCTTTATGGGAAAATTGGATTGGATTTCATTGAGGATGGCCCGGTCGTTTGGATCCAGTTTAGGGACCGTTTTATTTGTGCGGGGGTGTGAATTTTTTTTGTCGGCCATGTTTTATTTTATCACTCAGCAGGATAAAAAGGGAAGGGGTGAAAAACCCGCTGCCCACGACGGTTTAATCCTCCATCTTCCGGTCGGTTGTGGAGGCTTGTTTTTTTGGTTGATAAGTACATAAGGGTTCTTCATCCAGATAATTTCCGGTGGCTTCAAAGGCCCTGGCCCGACAACCGCCGCAAACCCTGAAATATTCACAGCGTCCGCATTTTCCGGAAAAGAGGGTCTGATCACGCAAGGCCGTAAAGACAGGAGAGGAGGCCCAGATTTCCGGGAAAGTTTGGGTTCGGACGTTTCCTGAGTCCACTTCCAGATAACCGCAGGGCTGCACCTGTCCCACATGGGAGACAAAGCAAAAACCGGTGCCTCCCAGGCAGCCCCGGGTGACGGCATCCAGGCCGTGGCTCTTAAAGGTGACTTCCTTCCTTTCTTTGTGGGCCGTTTCTCTTAAGATCCGATAAAAGTGGGGGGCACAAGTGGCTTTGATGGACAGCCAGGTCTCTTCTTTGCGTTTAACCAGCCAGCTCAGGGTCTTTTCATATTCCTCGGCCGAGATGGATTGGTCGGTTAAGGCCCGGCCCCGGCCGGTGGGTACGAGCATGAAGATGTGGTGAGCGGCTGCCCCCAATTCAATGACCTTCTCCTGGATCCGGGACAGATCCTGGAGATTGTAGCGGGTGACGGTGGTGTTGATCTGGAACTCCAGACCGGCCTCTTTAGCGGCGGTAATACCGCTCAGGATGCCGTCAAAGGCCCCTGGGACCTGCCGGAAAAAATCATGGCTTTCAGCGCCGGCACCGTCCATGCTGATGCTGATCCGTTGAATCCCGGCTTCCTTTAATTTTCTTGCCCCATCAACCGTCAACAGCGACCCATTGACGGCCATGACCATCCGCAGCCCCAGGGCATCCCCAAAAGCGGCCAGATCGAAGACATCCGGACGCATCAGGGGTTCCCCTCCGGTCAGGATAATCACCGGTTGTCCTACCTGCCGGATTTGTTCCAATAAGGTACGCCCTTCCTTGGTATTCAATTCATCGGGGTAAGGACCCAATTCGGACGAAGCCCGGCAGTGCAAACAGGAAAGGTTGCAGCGACGGGTCACTTCCCAGGCCACTAAACGGAGTTCCGGGGTCAACCTCCGGGTTGTATTTTCTTTTTCCCTTGGAACAGGGTTTGATCCGGGGGGGTGGGGCATGTCAATGCAGTTCCTGTAGAAGAGCAGCAGCCCCTTTGGCAAAATAGGTCAGGATTATATCGGCCCCGGCCCGTCGAATGGAATAGAGGGATTCCATCATTAACGCCTTTTCATCCATCCAACCCATTTTGGCGGCCGCTTGAATCATAGCGTATTCCCCGCTGACTTGATAGGCTGCCAGCGGCAGGTCAAATTCCTCCCGCACCCGGCAGATGACATCAAGATAGGCCAGGGCCGGTTTGACCATGATGATATCCGCCCCCTCTTCGACATCCAGGGTTACTTCCCTGATGGCTTCCCGGAAGTTGGCCGGGTCCATCTGATAGCTCTTGCGGTCTCCGAATTTTGGGGCCGACTCGGCTGCCTCCCGAAAGGGGCCGTAAAAGGCCGAGGCATATTTGGCCGAATAGGCCATGATCGGGATTTGATCAAATCCGTTTTCATCCAGGGCCTGGCGGATCTCAGCCACCCGCCCGTCCATCATATCGCTGGGGGCCACCATATCGGCCCCGGCTTTGGCCTGGGACAAGGCCGTCCGGGCCAGCAGTTCCAGGGTGGCGTCGTTATCCACTTCCTGTCCCTGAACGATGCCGCAATGACCGTGGCTCATATATTCACAGAGGCAGACGTCACCGATGACCAATACCTCGGGCACCTTTTCCTTCAGGGTCCGCATGGTCCGTTGAATGATGCCGTTAGGATCATAGGCTCCGGAGGCCTTTTCATCTTTTTTGTCGGGAATGCCGAAAAGGATTACCGCCGGTATTTTCAGGGAACGGCATTCGCGGACCTCCTTGACGGCTTCATCGATGGACAGTTGGAAAATACCGGGCATGGAGGTAATGGGTCTGCGGACACCGCGACCGTTGACCACGAACAGGGGATAAATCAAATGATCCACCCCAAGGATGGTCTCCCGGATCATTCTCCTGAAGGATTCATTGCGTCGTAATCTCCGGGGCCGGTAGTCGGGGAAAAGCATAGGGGCCTCCTTTACAATTTCGCACCTTCGGCGATTTCTTTTAATTTGTTGACACTGAGGATTTTAATGGCGTCTTTATTTATCTCGATCAGGGCCTTCTGTTTCAATTTGTTCAAGGTCCGGGACAGGGTTTCCCCGATGGTCCCCAGCCGGCTGGCCAGAAGATTTTTTTTCAGGTTCAGGGGTACCTCCATACCGTCGGCCGGGACCTGGCCTGTTTTTTCCGCTTCGGATATCAAAAAGCGGGCCAAGCGGGCCGAGATCTCTTTTAAGGACAGATCATCCACCTGTTGGGCCAGGTTTCTTAAGAGAAGAGACATGCCGGTCATCATGTTCAGGGCCAATTGGGGGCTTTGCCGAATGAGTTCGATAAAGTCGAATTTTGGCACACAATAGACCTGGGCATCTTCCAGGGCTTCGGCCGAGGCCGGATAGGTCTTTTCCGAAAAAACCGCCGCTTCAGCCATGGTTTCCCCAGGGCCTACAATACGCAGCACATATTCCTGACCGTTAAGGGAGAGGCGGTAGATCTTTATTCTGCCGCTGATGACCAAAAAAAAGGCATCGGCCCTATCCCCCTGGGAAAAAAGGACTTGACCTTTGGGAAAGATTTGACGGCGGGAGATCCCTAATACCTTTTGAAGTCCTTTATCATCCAGGCCGCTGAAAAGCGGATTCTTTTTTAGCGGTTCCGTCATCCCTGCTCCTATCTTTTTGATCAAACCCCTCCTAATTTCATACAATAGTATAAGGGATTTACATTTTAGTCAATGAACTATTTGTTTTTTACAGGATAAATAGTCGGGGAAGAATAAAAGATATTAGTAACTTATTAATAGAATTCTACGCAAGGTGGAAGGCATTTATTCTAAAACAATAGCTAACCCCGGACCGATTGAGGAATATTTGAATATCCAATTTTGGTTCCGGCTGTTCCGGGTTGGGGAAAGACAAGGTGTATTGAGATAGCACTGTAAAAAAAGGGGATGAAGCCGTCTTTTTTTGTTGCATGGGAAAAAAAAGAAAGCTAAGGTATTCTTTAAGTATAAAATAATAAAATTAGTAGGAAGAAGATTGAGAAGGGGAAGTATGTCTTCTTCCTTACCAAATTACCAAAACGAAATCAAAAGCAGGAGGGCATCATGAAAAAAATAGTAGTGAGTGGTATATTGGCGGCCATGTTGGTTATGGTATTGGTTGGATTGGCGATGGCGGAAACCGCCAAAGGAAAAGCCGCCCCGGCGGCGGCCACCCTTTCAGCCGCTGAATTCAAATCGAACATGAAGAGACTCTGGCTGGAAAATGTGAGCTACAGCAGAAATTTCATTATCAGCTCCCTGGCGGATCTGCCCGACCTGCCCAAACTGAAAGAAAGACTGGATAAAAATCAGGCGGACATCGCCGGCGAGTTCAAGACCTTCTTCGGAGATATTGTGGCGGAAAATGTGGCGGCCATACTAAAAAAACACAGTGCCATTACCGAGGAAATCATTAAGGTGGTGAACAAGGGCACCCAGGAACAATTTCTGGAGATTAATGCCAAATGGGAAGCCAATGCCGAAGAACTGGCTGAATTTCTTAATATCAAGATTCCCAAGATTGCCAAACAGACCTTTAGCAACCTATTCTATAAACAACTGACCGCCACTTCCGGACAGATAGTGGCCCGAGTCAAAAAGGATTGGGATTCCGATTATGCCTATTTCGATAAAGGTCTGGTAAATATTCAGGTGGTGGCGGATACCCTGGCCGACGGTTTGGTCAAGCAGTTCCCTAATAAATTCAAGAAATAGGGAATAGGATCCTTCTTTCCCCAGCCGGTATGCTTCTTGATTTGCGGCTTAGGGGGAAAACGTTTTTGCCTGGCGGGAGATAAACGGACCTTTCCCTTTTGAGGGAAGGGTCCCTTTTAAACCAGGGCGTATTTCTTCATTTTATACTTCAGCAGGTTCTTCTCAATTCCCAGTAGTTCCGCGGCATGGGTCTGTACATTTCCGGAAATGGTCAAGGCCTGGGTGATCATCTTTTTTTCTATCAATTCCAAGACCTCATTCAGTTTAGCCCCGGCGGGTATGATGCTGGTAAAGGGGAGATCTTCCAATTGGATAACCGGGTTGGGACTTAGTATTATCGCCCTTTCCAGCATGTTTTCCAGTTCCCGGACATTTCCCGGCCAATCATAGGACATGAGGGCCGCCAGGCTTTCCGGAGAAAGTGCCGGGACCTCCTTTTTGTTCATCTCCCGGGCAAAGCGTTCTAAAAAATATCGTATCAATAAGGGAATGTCTTCCTTCCGTTCCCGCAAGGGGGGCACTTCAATATGAACGACATTGAGACGATAAAAAAGGTCTTCCCGAAAATGGCCCTTACGGATTTCTTCCTTTAAGTCTTTGTTGGTGGCGGTAATCACCCGGACGTCGACCTTGATGGTCTTATTCCCCCCCACCCGCTGAAATTCCCGGTCCTGCAGGACCCGAAGCAAGGTCACCTGCACCGAAGGGGACATTTCTCCTACCTCATCCAGAAAAAGGGTGCCGCCGTCGGCGAATTCAAAACGGCCTTTTCTTTGGGCCACCGCCCCGGTAAAGGCCCCTTTTTCATGACCGAATAGCTCACTTTCCAAAAGGGTTTCCGTCAGGGCCGAACAGTTGACCGAGACCAGGGGTTTTTCTTTTCTGGGACTGTTGAAATGGATGGCCCGGGCCACCACCTCCTTCCCGGTTCCTGATTCCCCGCTGACCAAAACCGTGGCCTTGGTTGCTGCCACCTTGGATATCAAATCCCTGACCTTTCTTAACCGCAGGCTGTTGCCGATCAGATCAGTGGGGCCGAATTTGTCTTTTAATTCCTGGGATAAAAGACGGTTCTGGCGCATGACCCGTCCCAGGGCCAATCCCTTGGCCACCGCCTGGATTAATAAATCATTATCGAAGGGTTTGAGGATGTAATCATAGGCCCCTTTTTTCATAGCCTCCACCGCCTTTTCCACGGTTCCGAAGGCGGTCATCATAATGACCGGCAGGTGAAGGTCCTTTTCCTTGAGGAAGTCCAGAAGTTCCATCCCGTTCATGCCCGGCATTTTCATGTCGGTGATGACCAGATCCAATTCGGTTTCCTGGAAAACCTTGATGGCTTCGGAGGCCGATTGGGCGATAATGACCTCATAACCTGCTTCCCTGAGGAGTTCTTTCAGCACCAGGAGATAATTTTTTTCATCGTCAACGATCAGGATGGTTTCCATAAACCCGACATCCTTGCGGCTACCCTTGGGGGTTGTTGGTTACTCCTCAGGGGTGCGGAAAATTGATAAAACACCGGCGACCGGATATGAATAACGATCCCTTATTTTGCCTCAGTGTCCGGCAAGGTTATGATCACCGAGGTCCCGGCCGGTTCGGTCCGGACCATTCGAATGTTTCCTTGATGGGCTTCGATGATGTTTTTGACAATGGCCAGACCCAGGCCGCTGCCTCTTTCTTTGGTGGTAAAAAAGGGCTGGAAAGCCTTGGACAGTTCGTCCTCGGACAGACCGGGTCCGGTGTCACAGATTTTAATTTCGGTTTCCGGACCGTTTCTCCGGACTTTAATTTCAATCCTGCCCCCATCGGGCATGGCCTGAACCGCATTGAGGAGGATGTTGAGAAAGGCCCGGTAGAGTAAATCCTGATCGGCCCTCAGCGGCCGGGATTCAGAAAGGAAATCCATTTGGACCGTTATCCCATGCTTGGCCAGTTCAGCTTCCAGAAAATGCAGGTTCTTTTCCAATATGGCTTCAACCCGAACCGATTCCAATCGGGGGACTTGCGGCCGGGCGAAGTCCAAAAACTCGGTTACGATGCGGTTCAAACGGTCGGCCTCTTCCCGGATAATCGAAGCCAATTGGTTCTGGGGATCGACCTGGATCACCTTTTTTTCCAAGAGGTCGGCCGTACTGCGGATAATTCCCAGGGGATTTTTAATTTCGTGCGAAACCGAGGCGATCATTTCTCCCAGGGAGGCCATTCGTTCCGAATGGTGCAGTTTTTCCACCAGGCGTTTTTGTTCTTTCGCCCTCTTGCTGATGATCACTTCCCCCCTTTTAACGATAAACAAGAGGATCAGGTATAAAAGGGCCATCAGTCCGACAGAGAGGATGACCATGAGATATTGATCTTTGATGATGGCTTCGTAATCCTTGGAAAGATCCTGGGAGATTTCAAAAACGCCCAGGATCTTGGCCTTGGGATCGATGGAGGGGTCCACGCGAAAGGGAATGGTAGTGATTAATTTTCCGGTCGGATTTTTTCCCCAAGGATGGAATTGAAGAAATCCGCCTTCGGAAAGGAAACGGGAGGTATAGCGGCCGGTCATGGCTTTTTGATAGTCCGTCCCCCCGGCGTTTTGTTTCCCCACCAGAGCAGGATCGGTGCTGTAGGCGATGATATTTTGGGGATCATACATATTCACTTTTGCAATCTTGAAACTGTAGATCGTATTTCTGACGATACGGTCGAGTAATTTAAACTGCCGGGGATCTCTTAAGCGGACCTCCTTCCTTTGCAGAGCGATGGGCAGGACAAAATTGAAAAAGACCTGGTAATTTAAATTCTCGGCCAGGAGAACGGCAAAGGTCTCTGTCTTTTTAAGCAGGGCGTCCTTGGACCTCTGGGTGACCAGGAGGGTCAAAGACAAGGCAAAAATCAGCATAACGATAAAGCTGCTTAAAAAAAAGTAATTGACCAGTTTAAACGGTTTGGTAGCTTCCGGCAGCAGTTCCATGGTCATCGGTTAGAGGATGAATTTTTTGTGAATTTTCAAGGTCGAGCCCTCGTCTTGTCCTTCTTTAGCATAACCCTTTCTTCCCAACAAGGCATAGGTCATCCGTTTTCCCGCTTCCACTCCGGGTTGATCCAGGGGATTGATACCCATCAGGCGGCCGCAGGCCAGGGTTTCCAGTTCCCAGAGCAGGATCAGTTGTCCGATGGTATAAGGGTTGACCCTGGGCAGGGAGATCAACAGACTGGGTCGGCCGTTTCCGGCCAGGGTCCGGCGGGTGGCCTCCATTTCGGCCTGAATCAGCCGGTTCAGGGAATGACCGCCCAGATAGGCCAGTTCTTCGGCCTTGGGATACAATTTCGGCAGGGGGATCAGGCCGGCATATTTTTCTATTCCTATAAAGGTAAAAACCTTGTCCCCCGGTCCTTCCATATATAATTGCAGCTGTGAGTGCTGGTCCGTGGCCCCCAGGGCGGTAACGGGGGTCTGACCGTTCCAGACCTCCCGTCCTTTGACATTGAATTTTTTCCCCAGGCTTTCGGCCCACAACTGGCAGAACCAGTTTCCCAACTCTTTCAGACTGTCTCCATAAGGCATAAGGACCCTGATCCCCTTCCTCATCTGCTTATGGCTTAAAAAAGACAAACAGGCACAGAAATAGGCCGGATTTTCCCAAATCAGGGGTTTGCGGCAGCGTTCAGCCATGTCCCGGGCTCCGGCCAGCAATTCCTCGATGTCGATACCGCACATGGCCGCCGGCAGTAAACCCACGGCCGACAGAACCGAGAACCTTCCCCCCAGATGAGTGGGGATTTCAAAACTATGTATCTGCTCTTCTTCACTTATCCTGCGCAGCACCCCTTGATTCGGATCGGTGGTGATTACCAGGTGGGTTTTTTCTTTCCGATTTCCGAGCTTTTTTTTGAGCAAATCACGGACCACTAAAAACTGGCTCATCGTCTCCGCTGTCCCCCCTGATTTGCTGATCACATTAAAAAGGGTTTTTCGGAGTTCCAGGGTTTCCAGCAGGGCTTTGAAGCCGTCCGGGTCGACATTATCGGCCACAAAAAGTCGTGGATATCCTTTACGCATGGTTTTGGATAGAAGGTTGTAGTGAGGGTGGGACAAGGCTGTATGGAGGGCCTTGGCCCCCAAGGCCGACCCGCCGATCCCCAGGACCACGAAATTTTCCACCCAGGGTTTGACCCCCTGAAGGTATTTTTTTATTTTTACAACCCCTGAGACATCGAAGGGCAGATCAAGGAAGGGCAGGAGATTCTGTTCCTTTTCCTCCATGATTTGATCATGCAGGGTTTGGATTAGCGGTTGGAGCTTTTCCATCTCTCCTTCGGTTAGGCCTTCTTTTTCTCCCATGACCGATGACATCATCCCATTGGCATCAAGCCTGATTCGCATTTCCTGTGTCCAGGAGGAGTCCAGCCATCTTTTCATTTTTTATCCTTTTTCCGTTCTGATACTAAAAAGTCTATTATTGAAGCATAGCACTAAGGTTTCGCCAAATTCAACCTTTTCCGCCAATACTCCAAACGGGTCTTGATGGTTTTTTCAAATCCTCTTTCCGTCGGATGATAAAAATGTCGTCCTTTCAAACCCTCGGGCAGGTTTTCCTGCTCTACCAGGGCTTGGGGATAATCATGGGCGTACCGGTATCCCCGGCCGTATCCCAGGTCTTTCATTAGGGTTGTGGGGGCGTTTCTAAGATGCAGAGGAACGGGCAGCGAACCACTGCGCCGGATCTCCTTGCGCACCGCCCCCTGGGCCAAATAAAGGGCATTGCTTTTAGGGGCCGTGGCCAGATACACCGCTGTTTGAACCAAGGCCAGCTCCCCTTCCGGTGATCCCAGGAAATGGTAGGCGTCTTTTGCGGCCAGGGCCTGGATCAGGGCCTGGGGATCGGCCAGACCGATATCCTCAGTGGCAAAGCGGACCATGCGGCGGGCGATATATAAGGGGTCTTCCCCGGCCTCCAGCATGCGGGCCAGCCAGTACAAGGCCCCGTCGGGATCACTGCCTCTTAAACTTTTGTGCAGGGCGGAGATGAGGTTGTAATGTTCCTCACCGCTCTTGTCATAGCGCAGGGCCTTTTTTTGCATGGCCTCTTCCACCTGATTCCGGCTTATGGTCCTGAGACCTTCACCTTCCCCCGGCACCAAGGCCGCTGTTTGTTCCAGGGTATTCAAAGCCACCCGGGCGTCGCCGTCGGCCAGGAGCCGGATCAAATCCATGGCCTCCGGTTCCAGGGCCAGGGGGAGATTTCCCAGCCCGTTTTCCTTGTCCAGGAGGGCCCGTTGAATGATTTTTTCCAAATCCGGGCCGGTAAGAGATTTTAAGACCAGAACTTTGGTTCGGGAAAGTAAAGGAGAAATGACTTCAAAGGAAGGATTTTCGGTAGTGGCTCCAATGAGGAGGATGGTCCCCTTTTCCACATGAGGCAAAAAAGCGTCCTGCTGGGCCTTGTTGAAGCGATGTATTTCATCGACAAACAGAATGGTCTTTTGACCGGCGGCGGCCATCCTTTCCTCCGCCTCTTTGACCACATCCCGGATCTCTTTCACACCCGAAAGGACCGCTGAAAACTGAATAAAATGGGCTTTGGTGTATTGGGCCATCATCTGGGCCAGGGTGGTTTTTCCGGAACCCGGAGGTCCCCAGAAGATCAAGGGAAAGATCTTTCCCGATTCCAGCATCCGGCGCAGAAATTTTCCGGGACCTAATAAATGGTCCTGTCCGACGAATTCTTCCAGGGAACAGGGACGCATTCTCTCGGCCAAAGGGGAGAGGGACCGGCCTTCAAATTGGGTGGGAGCAGAGGTTTCCATAAGTATTGTCGATAAAAATATATTACAAAAGACGTATAGCTTTCTGTTGTTAGAGGCTCTTTGTTGGTCAAGGAATTTCAGGCTGGGGCTTTGTTTTTCGCTCTAATCTCCAGATGACCTCTCCTCCAAATATAAAAATGATGCAGGAATAATAAACCCAGAAAATAAAGACCACCAGCAGCCCCAGGGACCCGTAAATGGCCGTAAAATTTTCGATGAAATCCACATAAAGACGGAAAAAGTACTTAGCCAAATCCCATAAGGCC
>JBFMBU010000149.1:0-4947 GCA_040755035.1 Thermodesulfobacteriota bacterium | reverse complement strand
ATAATCATTAATCCCACGGGAACAGTTAATAAGATACGGATCGAATTATACCCCCTTAAGGGGGGCAATTAATAAGGCCCTTATAGGGCTAATCAAGCCACCGGCTACGCCGGTGGTTACTGACTTGATTCGGATAGGTTTTTATTATGCAATCCGAAATCGAAAATTCGCAATCCACTATGGAAAGAAGGAGGGCGAGATGAAAATATTGGTTGCCATGGATGGTTCCAGGGACGCCGCTAAAGGAGCGGGGATGGCCCTGGAAATGGCCAAAAAACAAGGGGCCGAGGTGACCCTTGTGGCCGTTATACCGGTCTATCCTGAAATCGATCTTGAAATATCGGCCAGAGCCCGCAATTCATTGGAGAACAAATTGAGTTCCCAGGCTGAGAAGGCTATAAACGAAGCCAAAGCCGGTTTCCAGTCTGAGGGCCTGGCTCCCAAGGCCCTGGTTTTCAGCGCCGGGGCTATTGCCGATGAAATTATCAAGATGGCCGAAGAGGAAAAATACGACCTTATTGTTATCGGCAGCCGGGGATTGGGGGCCACCGGGAGGTTTACTCTTGGGGGGACGGCCATGAAAATCATTGGACAGGCTTCCTGTTCGGTGTTAGTGGCCAGGGCGGAATAAAAGACCGACGGGGGAGGAAAAAGGCAGACCCGGAGAGGTGGGGGAGGGGTGAATAGCGGGAAAAGGTTATCTTGGTTTTTACTCCCTATCACCGCATCAGCACGTCAACGCGTCAGGGAAACCTCCGCTTCCTTTTTCCCCCAGTTCGGATCAAAGCCATAGTTCCCGCTAAGAAAGGCATCGACATGCCAGGAAACGACGGCTTCATCATTCATGACCATGTCTCGTTGGCGGGAACAGCCCATCAATCTTCCAATAAGATCTAAATTTTTTTCCGTAGCTTCCCGGTGCCGGCAGAGGTATCGGCCGTCCACCAGATCCTTTTGGACTACCACCTCGAAGCCCAGTTTTTCCAAAACCGTTCCAATGAAACGGGCCCGGCGCCCCCGGCGCACATCATCCGCCGCTCCTCCTTTGAACATAAAACGGATATGGTTGTTTTCCGGGTTGTCTCCGACAAAGGCATCCACCGAGGTATAATGATAGCCGAGACGGGAATTGTAATTCATATATTCACCGGTCAACAGGGCATAGGTCTTATCCCAGAAATCTTCTTCCGGTCGGCTGCTGCTCTGGGCCATTATCACCATCAAACCCTTCAGATTGACCCCGATAGGACCGGACCAACTGATCCCCGGGAAATACATGCCCTTGAACATGGCCAGCAGGGGTTCGGAAAGCAATTCCTCCTTGCGTACCATTTTTTTCCCGGTTTCGGAGAACAGTCCTCCGCCAAGATCGATGACATGGAGGTTGATAGGAAGACCGGTTTGGACCTTTGGGGCCTTAGACCAGCTGGGATCAAATCGATCCAGGAGGTTAAACATGGCTTCCACTGCCAATTCATGGGAAAAACTCAGAAGATCAGAGATAGTGGTCAGGGATTTGGCCGGAAAAGGCCCAGCCCCGAACTCAACCGGTTGGTTTTGCGATAAAGTCCCAAAGGGATGGCCTTGGTTCTCTGATGAAGACCGGAGCCGGGTTTGCAGGGTTTGAAACAACCTGACCAGGTCCAGGGAACATTGATGGGAGATTACATTCAGGGAACCGATGATCGATTCCAGATAATGGGACAGGTCAGAGTACAATCCCGGCTTCTCTTGGGCCAGGAGGTCCCGGGCTTTTCCCCTGGATTTGAGCAGGCTCTGGTATTGTCCGTAAATAGTCCGTAAGTTTTCAATGAGGGTGACTTTGGACTTGGAATCCAATCCCAAAATTTTGCTGAACCAGGTTTTCATTATATTAGCGCTTGATGATTCCTTGTATTTACTTTATTATCCCTTTATCTTCAAGATAAAAAGAGGGAAGCCATGGATCTTATCAATACCCTTTTGAAACATATCATTGACGCTGCTCCCCTCCATCCCGGATGGCGACCTCCTTATCCCTATTTATTGATGAATCTGTTCCTGCCGGTCTTACTCGGTCTAATCTTGGCCTGGTTGACCAGGTTGATCGAAAAAGGCCTGATAAGCCTCTTGGGAGAAAAACATTAAATAATGGATACGGTCCTCTCCCTTTTTCCTGTTACCGCTTATTGGGCTGGGGTTCAGGGCCTGAACCTCCATCTAAATCTGTTTTCCCTGATTCTTCTCGGTTTCCTGGTCGGGGGAGTCACGGGATTTTTCGGGGTCGGAGGCCGGTTGATGACCAGCCCTTTATTGAATGCCTTTTTTAATGTCCCCTACAATGTGGCCGTGGGCAGTGATCTGTGTCAGATGTTAGGAACCACCACCTTGAACATTATCCGTTTTAAGCGGATGAGCCGGATTGATTTCAAATTGGCGGCCTGGATGCTGGTCGGGACGCTAATCGGAATAGAAGGCGGGGCCCAGGGTTTGGAACTCCTAAAACAGGCCGGGACTTTTACTTTCTTTGGCCTGACCCTGGCCTACCTGCCTCTGATCATGACCCTGGTTTACAGCCTGCTTTTACTCTGGATCGGCTTGATCATTTATCAGGAATCCAAAGGTCCGGTTCAACCATCCCTTTCCGAAGGGGAGCCGGCCCCTTATCAACCGGCGGTAACCGCCAGGTTGCAACATATACAACTGCCCCCTATGGTCAGCCTTCCGGTATCCGGCATCGAGGCTATTTCCCTGTGGGTGATCCTTGGGGTGGGGGCAGCCACAGGCCTCCTCCTGGGATTTCTCGGCGCCGGTGGGGGATTCATTCGCCTGCCGGCCCTGATTTATGTCATCGGCTGCCCGATGGTGGTAGCCATCGGCACCGATCTCTTTGAAAGCCTCTTTTCCCTGGGGTATGGAACCCTTTCCCATTCCTTCAAAGGCAATATCGATTTACTGTTGACGGTCATCCTTTTAGTCACCGGCAGTCTGGGCCTGCAAATCGGCGGCGTCCTGGCCAAGCGGTTCAGCAACCCCCATCTGAGGCAGGTATTCGCCTTACTCACCTTTGTGGTGGTTATTGTCTTGGTGGTGAAATTGTTTTTTTGAAGAAGGGGTCGAGGAGTCAAGGGTACGAGGGTTCAAGTGAAAAAGGTAAAAGTAAAATACTTGAAACAGCCGAATGAGCAATTTTCGGTTATCTGATTTTGGTTCCGGTTGGTCCGGATTGAGTATACCTGGCCAGCATGTCCGGTTTTTTATCCGGAATAATCCATGTTCGATATAAAAGGTTTTTTTAAAAGGAGGCAGGAAGGCAAACTGGAAGAAGCCCGGCGGGCCCATGAACAGGTGCGCCTGGCCTTCACCCAGAGATATTTGAATTTTAAAACGCTCCTTAGCCTCAATGACAAGGTCCTGGAGATCATCACTACCATGGAACAAGCCCTGGAAGGGGAAGGCCGCTTCGGCATGGCCTTTGTCCGGTCTCAGTGCACGGCCCTTTCGGTGAACCTGTTCAGGATCATCCAGAGCCTCAATGCCATTTCGGAGGAACGATACCGGAATCTCTACCCGGTTTTTGACCGGATCTGGAACCGCATCGATGAGGAGCTGAAAAAGAAAAAACCCCTGGAGCGGAGGGAATGGGTCCTCTCTCTACAAGACGTCGATAAAAGCCTCTATGACCTGGCCGGGAATAAAATGGCCAACCTGGGGGAAATCCGCAGCCGCCTGGGCCTGCCGGTCCCCGACGGCTTTGTGATCACCACCGCCGCCTATGATTATTTCATGGGAAAAAGCCGCCTCCAAGAGGAGATCAATCGCCGCCTTCAATCCCTGGAGCCTTCGGATATGGCCGGTATCCATGAAACCAGTTCGGAGATCCAAAAACTGATCATCAATGCCCCTTTCCCACCGGAATTGGAAGAGGCTATAGTAACCGCTTACCGGACCTTGTCCCAAAGGGCCGGGTCGGATATACGTGTTTCCCTGCGCAGCAGCGCCCTGGGGGAGGACGCCCATGAAGCCTCTTTCGCCGGGCAATATCGCTCCCTTCTCAATGTCAGCCGGGATTTTCTGATCCTGTCCTATAAAGAAATTGCGGCCAGCAAATATTCGGTTCCGGCTATTGCCTACCGGCTTAATAAGGGGTTTCTTGATGAAGACATCGTCATGGGCGTCGGATGCATGGCTATGGTCCAGGCCGATACGGCCGGGGTTATGTATTCGGCCGATCCGGGAGGAGGGAATGCCCCTGGTGTGGTGATCAATGCTGTTCCCGGACTGGGTAAATCCGTTGTGGACGGCAGTATGATTCCCGATCTCTTTGTCATTGATCCTCGACCCCCAGCCAGGATCATCAAAAAAGAGATTCAGGAAAAAACAAAAAAATTTGTCTGCGATCCTGATGAAGGGGTATGTCAGGAAATAGTAACCGATGCGGAAAGGATACAACCGGCCATCCGTGATGACCAGGCCTTGGCCCTGGCTGAGATGGCTAAACGGTTGGAGGGACATTTCGGCACCCCCCAGGATATTGAATGGGCTATTGAGCCGGGAGGAACCATTCTGGTCCTGCAAAGTCGCCCTCTGTTGATTTTAGGGAAAGAGCCGTTTAAAAAAACAAACGGACTCGATTTTTTTGATCAGAATTATCCTTTGGTCCTGGAAGGGGGCATTACGGCCAGCCCCGGAGCGGCCTGCGGTCCGGTATTTCGGGTTGAGAATACGGTGGATATGCTTCAATTCCCCTACGGCGGGGTCCTGGTGGCCAGGAACCCATTACCTCAATGGGCGGCCTTGTTAAGCACCGCTGTAGCGGTGGTGACCGACCAGGGGGCCCTGACCGGCCACCTGGCGGCCGTGGCTCGAGAATTCAAGGTGCCGGCCTTGATGGGACTGCAAAAGGCCTTCCAAACCCTGAAACCGCATGATCTGATCACCGTTGACGCCTCCCACCAGAAAATCTAC
>JBFMBU010000148.1:0-2518 GCA_040755035.1 Thermodesulfobacteriota bacterium | reverse complement strand
ACCAAAATAATAAAGACCCTCAAGGCTGCGCCGGGGGCGGTTTCGACCACAACCGTTTTAGCCAAATGATCTCCCAGACGCTGACGCCGCTTGGAAAAAACGGCTATAAGAAAGCCAATGAGATAAAGGGCAATGCCGTCAATGATCCGCAGAAGGTTTCTAAGGAATGATTGGGAAAGACTGCATGGGCCTCCGGAAAGATCTTTAACTTTTATTCCCGTCATCAGTTTACCGAGGGTGGCCCCTAAAAGCCCTTCAAAAAACCAATGATAAAAAAAGAAAAAGGCAGCCGTTAAACCCAGGGCGATCAAAGCCGGAGGGCCGGTTATGGAAAAACCGCTCTGGGTCATCCCCCCCCAGCGGGAGGCCACCGCCATCCCTAAAACCGCATAAACGGCCATAATCAGGATACCGTCTAAAATTACGGCTAATAATCGGTCCCCCAGCCTGGCCACCCGGCTTCCGGCTTGGGATCTTTCCTGAAGAGGAGGTTGCCCTCCCTCTAACTTTTCCGGGGGTGGTTCCGGCCTGTTTGAAGGGGCCTTTCCCTTCTGATCCAGGATTGCCCCGCAGTCGCTACAATACCGGGCCTGGTTCTGAATTTCCGCTCCACAGCTTGGACAAAACATGATGATCCTCCTTCCAGGGAATGCATAGGGAACCTCAATGTTTTTTTTATTTTCCCCCGCATAGGCCTGAGATGCAAGAAAAATTTTGAAATAAGTTATGGCCAGTCTTTACCGTGGACTATTCTATGTGTTTCTTTCCCCTTGCCCAGCAAAACGGTTTGATTTATACTTTTGGTCCAGTTCTTTCACCGCGAACCAACCAGCGGACGGGTCTTCTGGGGGATCTCTGGAAAACCGGATGCGTTTTCCTTATCGGAGAAAAGAAAGAAAAGGGGAAAGTCGAAATTCGAAATTAAACGATGTCCGCTTCAACTATTCCGCAATCCGCAATCCGCAATCCGCAATCGGTCTTTGATGTCATCGTCATCGGCGCCGGGGCTTCGGGTATGATGGCCGCCGGTCGGGCCGCGGAAATGGGGGCAGGGGTCCTTCTGCTGGAAAAGATGCCTCGAGTGGGTTTGAAACTGGGTATTACCGGTAAAGGTCGCTGCAACCTGACCAACCAGGGGGAACTCCAGAATTTCCTGGAAAGTTATACCCCGGACGGCCGGTTCTTAAGGAATTGCTATGCCCGATTTTTCAACCGGGAATTGATGGATTTTTTTGAGCAGTTGGACGTGCCCCTGGTGGTGGAAAGGGGAGGGCGGGTTTTTCCAAAATCCAACCGGGCTCTGGATGTGGTTTCGGCATTACTTGTTTATTTGAAAAAAAGCGGGGTGGTCCTGAAAAAGGGACAGGCGGTGAAGGAAATCCTGGTGGAATCCGGGCAGGTCCGGGGGATAAAGACCCCCAAAGAGGTCTTTAAATCCTCTGCGATTATCCTGGCTTGCGGAGGGGCCTCCTATCCCAAGACCGGATCGACCGGGGACGGCTACCGGCTGGCCCAAAAAGCCGGACATTCCCTGATCCCTGTACGCCCGCATTTAATCCCATTAATCGTCAGCGAACCCTGGGCCAAGGAGCTTCAGGGGCTGTCATTAAAGAATGTTTCAGCCCAGGTTCTTATTAATGGGGAAAAAGGTCCTTCGGAATTCGGGGAGATGCTCTTTACCCATTTCGGAATTTCCGGGCCGATCATCCTGACTTTGAGCGGGGTTGTGGTGGATTCACTGGCGAAGGGAAAAGTGGAAATTTCGATAAATCTCAAACCGGCCTTGAGTCGGGAGCAGTTGGATGAGCGACTTAAAAGGGAGTTCAAGACCCATCATCTGAAGGGTTTGCAGAGTATTTTGAAATTCCTTCTGCCCAACCGGATGATTCCAATCTTTTTGGACCTGGGTCAGATAGCAGGGGAAAAAAAGGCCAACCAGATCACTGCCGAGGAGCGCTTCCGATTATGCGCATTATTTATGGACCTAAGGCTGACCATAACCGCTGCCCGTCCTTTGGAAGAAGCCATCATCAGCGCCGGAGGCGTTCGTTTAAAAGAGGTGGACCCTCGGACTATGGAGTCCAAGGTAGTTAAAGGCCTTTTCCTTTGCGGAGAGGTTCTGGACCTCCAAGGCAAGACCGGGGGCTATAACCTCCAGGCCGCTTTTTCCACCGGCCGGGTGGCTGGGGAAAATGCGGCGAAACGAGGGAAGGGAGACGAATGATCGGTTTCAGGGTGCGAGATGGGGGTTGCGTGTTGAAAGGAATTTCTAAAACCGTTAACCTGTACTCAGTAACCTGCAATCCGAAACAGGTCAGAAGCAGATTTAATCATGCGTACCAAAATTGACCTTCGAAATCTGAGCTATGAAGAACTGAGAGCCTGGATTGTCGGTTTGGGTTTGGAGCCCTACAGGACCGAGCAGATCTCCCGCTGGATATTTCAACCCGCCTTACACAGCTTCGACCGGATGACCAACCTCTCCAAAAAATGGCGGGGAGTGTTCCTGGACCAGGCT
>JBFMBU010000147.1:0-7596 GCA_040755035.1 Thermodesulfobacteriota bacterium | reverse complement strand
TTGAACTGCTCCTGCTCGTCCTTGTCGATGTCGTCTCGCTCACTTTTGGCAAATCCATACACAAAAAACGCCCGGTAACCTTGGTGGAGCAAAATGATCGTTCGATATCCTTTCGACTTTCCCTGCCCGGGTCGGGCAATGCGTTGTTTGAGCACGCCCCCACCCAAGTCGGCATCCACCTGCCCACTTTCGGCCCTTTTAATCGCCTCGCGAAGTGTTTCATCGGAGATCTTCTGAACACGCGCAAAACGAACAAACCAGGCGTTTTTGAAGATTCTCATGAGACGCCCATAGATGTATCACACATGGTGTTACTTTTCAAGTAGAATTTGGTGGGCATGGTTTTTATTTCAGAATGGCTGCGCATATTATCTCTCCAACGCTTTGGATAGCGTGAGAGCTTTTAAAAATGTCCCCTTTGGGGCAATCTCAGCGTCAGACTCAAATTTTAATCCAAAAATCAGTAAAAAAGAAAAATCTTTTTGGCACGGATTACGCGGAATACACGGATAAGTCTGGTCTATTCAGTCGTTTGGTTTGTTTGGTTTGTTTGGCGGATATGGGTAAAAAGAAACGCCCTGGCCCTCCCTTTTACCTTCTCTCTTCTCGACCACCTTTTTAAGCGCCCTTAGACCGGCCTTTTTACCCCCAAAAACGGCATTATAAGCCCCAATTTTGGGGTTGAATGCACCTTATCTCACCATAAATCAAATAGTTGCCGTAACCCGCCCCCAAAAGCCAAAAGCAGAAAACACCAGGTCCACCCCCTGCATGGCCGGAAGCAAGGTGTCCTGTTCCCGAACATTGCCCAAATAGAACTTGACCTTTGGGTTTTTAAGTGGATTCCGCATCTCATCCTGTTTTTTTTCATCACGGGATAAAATTCGGATTTCCTTAACATTTTATTTACCCCATTTCAAGTCAAGTTCAATAATCACAATATTTTTAATAAAATCATTCTATTAAAATATATAGGGCTTTTTACATCATTTTATTGTTGAATTTAGCATCATTATTAGATAAAATAAATACCATTTTAATTAACAATATGAGGCGTAAAAATGTTGAAAAAAATAAGACAAATTAATGCGCGGATCAACATCCAATTACCCGGGGAAATCAAAGAGAAGCTTTATCTGACCTCTTCCAAACAGGGGAAAAAGGTTTCCGCCTTTGTACGGGAGTCCATTGAAGAAAAAATACTTCGCTTTGAGAAACAGATTTTTGAGGAAAAGATGCGGTCTGCCTATAAAGAATTGGCTGATGAGAATCTCAAGGTTGCCGAGGAATTCAAATTTTCTGATGCCGAGAACCTCTCTGAGGCAACCCCATGACACCGACAACATTCAAACGGGGAGAAATCTATTATGCCGCTCTCGATCCGGTGATCGGCAGCGAAACCGGAAAAACCCGGCCGGTGTTGATCATTCAAAATGATATCGGCAATCTGTACTCGCCGACGACCATCGTCGCAGTCCTTACCGACTACTCCGAAAAAAAAGCAACCTACCCTATCTGTGTTCCAGTCGGTAAGGAGGCGGGCTTGAAAAAGGATTCCATTATCAATCTTTCCCAAATCCGCACCATTGACAAAAGACGACTTCAAAGCCCAAAAGTCGCCATCCTCTCCGATGAAATTATGGAAAAGGTGAACGGGGCTCTAAAAAACAGCTTGGCTTTATAAGAAGACCCTGGTCCAACTGGTTGGTTTGGTCTGCCTGGTCTACCATTGCATAGGGCAAAGGGCAAAGAGAAAAGGTTCAAAGGAATCTTTTGGCACGGGTTGCGCGGATGGCACGGTTAAGTCTGGTCTATTCAGTCGTTTGGTTTGTTTGGTTTGTTTGGCGGATATGGGTAAAAGGGTGTACAGTGAAATCCGTGTGTCCGGACCAACCGGACCCCCGTGCGTTTGCCTTTAGCAAACCCGTGCCAAAGAAATGAGCAAATATATTTTCGACCTGGTATCGGAATTTTACTCAAAAGTGCTTTGAGCAGTAATGGGTAAAAAGAAAGGCCCTGGGCATCCCTTTTACCTTCTCTCTTCTCGACCACCTTTTTGAGCGCCCCTAAACCGCCCTTTTTACCCCCAAAAAACGCATTATAAGCCCCAATTCGGGGGCTGAATTAACCTTATCTCCCCATAAATCAAATGGTTGGCTTGGTCCGACCCCAAAAAGCAATGGATTTCTGTTTTTCCACTCGTCACTATTTATTCACTTTCCAGTATCCGTCGCGGTCACTCCCAATCCGTTCCACTCGCTCTTCCGATTTCAGCCTGGCCAGATGTTCCTTGATAGTATTCTGGCTTTTTCCCAATTGGAGGGCTATCTCTTCACGGGTAATCTTACTGTTTTCCCGTAACAGATCGAGAATTTGGTCCCTTGTCGTGGTTTTCTGGGTGGTTTTCTGGGTAGTTTTCTGGGTGGTTTTCTGGGTGGTTTTAAACACCGTTACCCTGAACCCGTTCTGTATCTCTTCAAGCAATGGATCTTGCAGCCCATATGACCTCAGAGATTCCAATACCCTTTTGATTCCGGACCCATATTTTTCAATAACACCGGCTTCCTTGAAAAGCGTTGCAATTTGTTTGTTTCTGATTGCGGAAACGTAGTTGCCCTGCACCAACCGTTCGACCGATAGCCCTGCCATCAGGCGGCCGGGATTAAAGAATTCGATCCGATCTTCAAATATCTTGATCATGGAATCGTTTGAATCCATGTAGTCCCGGTGGACAATCATATTGACCACGATTTCGCGAATCGCTTCAAGGGGATAGTCCCAGCGCTCTTCCCTTTGCTTTTCTCCGGTAATGAGGTAAGACCGGTTCAAGTGCTTACGAATAAACGAGAGCGCGGTATCAACTTCGCTGAAAAGGTCGGCCCGAATCGTTATGCTGTCCTGAATGAGGGTGGCGCTGGATAAGCGGCCGATCTCGATGGTTGATAAAAGGATATCCCCCGTCGCAAAAAGCAAATGGCAGCCGTTAGTAATCGAAGCCTCTTTCAGTAGTTCGAATTTTTTTAGAACCGTCAGGGGATCATCTAAAATGGGATAGGGACGGATCCGGTTTGAAATTTCTATGAATTGATTGACTTTTTCTAAAGAGATGTCCTCCAGTCCATGCCGGGTGTCCGGATAGAAATCCCAGCTCGTCTGATAGCTTTGCATATGCAGATTGGATATCTCGTGAATGGTCAGTTGATGGTTAGCGTTACGGATTCTTTTTAAATATTTCCCACGGCAGCTCACAGGCTTGATCGGAAACTCGTCGATTTTAAAAACCACAATCTCTCTGTGATCGAAAGTCGTGCTTAGGACGTCTGGAATAAGCGCGGGAAATGTTATGGATTTAATCTGATTGAGCCACTGTTGGATGGTCTCTTTGCCAAGCTGGACACCGAGTATTTTCCCTGAATCTGCAACGCCGACAAGGACCTGCCCGCCCTTGGTATTAGCGAAAGCCGCCAGCGTTTCAATGGCCCCCTGGTCGAAAGCGGACTTGAACTCAACCGTCTTCGATTCACCTTTTTTTAAGAAATCCCGGATGTTCATTTTTTCCTCAAGCCGGTTTGACTTTTTTTGGTTCCAGCGCTCCTGGCAGTAGAGGTCTGACCTCTGACTTCTGTCCTCGTTTCTCTGATCTCCGACCTCCGTCCTCCGACCTCTTATAGAGAAACCTTCCCCGTCTCAAGCGCCATGCGGACAAAATCAAGCTTCAACAGCAACTCCATCATCCCCTCCACATCCAGCCGTCGGGTGTTATGGGAGTTGTATTCCTCCTGGCCCGAAACTATGGGTTCCCCTTCGGAGAAATAACAGGAGTAATTCAGATCCCGGCAGTCGGCCGGGACGCGGTAATAATCCCCCTGGTCTTCGGCCTTGGCCAGGCCGAAGTGGGTAAAAATTACCAATGAGTTGATTTACCGATTTTGGCTTTGGGCTGGAATCGGTAAAGAGTTGGTTAGGGACTTTTTGAAATCCAACGAAGAACATGGGTGCAGGGGAAGGGGAACAGGTAAAAAAACGAATACAGTGCCGGATGAATCCGGGTGCCCCGCCGGCCGACCCGCCGGCTGATAGGCGATCTTCAGAAATCGATTAGCCGATTGCAGAAGATTCATAAGTGCCATTACCCGTGTCATCCCTTGTATCCGGCGATGCCGGATCGTGTGTCCGGACCAACCGGACCCCCGTGCGTTTGCCTTTAGCAAACCCGTGCCAAAGATATGGGGAAATATATTTACGACCAGGTATCGGAATTTTATTCAAAGGTGCTTTGAGCAGGTTTGGGTAGTTTCTTTTTTTTTTGGACTGGAAGTGATCCTCGAAGACCTCGAAAAAAGAATAACATGAAATCCGCTGCGTTAGAGACCTTTGATTAATATCCCCTTTTGCCCAATCTCTGTGTCAGACTCAAATTTCAATCCTCGAAATATTCCACAAATTCCTGTGGTTGAAATTTTCGCCTTCCTTGATCTTGACCAAAATTGAACAATAATCAAAGGTCTGCTTTAATACCGATTTTTTCTTCAAGCGGAAATAGGTAAAAAGTCTTTTTACTCCTGCGTGATTTGTTCGTAAACGGTGGGGAAAAATAGATGTCAAATACCGGAGCCTGGCACCTAAATCGCCACTTTCTGTTTCACCTGGGAGATCCCATCAAGATACCACCACCAATGAGAAGGTAAAACATGGGACCGCTTCCTCATCTCTTCCAGCTCTGCTACCTCTAAAATACGATCTTTGATTAATTCCACCATAGAAAGAAACTTTTTATCCAGGTGTTCCAATTGAATTCTCTCCGGGTCGCTTAAAAGGGGTTCTCGGTAGGCCAGACGACTTCTCATATCCAAGACTTCCAATAATTCAAAACCGGTCACCTCAGGATGTTCAAGTGATTTAAAAAGAAAATCTAATAGTTTCTGAGTCATTCTGTCCATTTTAACACCTCCCCCAACTTCCCAAGAAAGATAAAACCTCGGCGTTCCAGATAATCATCGATTTCCTCAGGGGGGAAGGCCGTTTCCATCACCCCCCCTTGTCCAAAAATAACCAACCACTCTTTATCTTGGGCAAATCCCCGAACAGCATAATAATGATTTCCCATAACTTCATAGAGGTACAAGGCGTTATTTTTAGTTTTCACAATGGAATTCACAATTTTCTCATAATCCAGCAATGATGCCGAAAAAGGCAAATGTTTTAAGTCATGCCGCTTATTCAGGTGGACCGTATCCTTTCCTGGTTTCCATTGTATCTTCCTTCTTATTTTCTGAATGGCATCAAAAAGTCTGTCATACTCATCAATTTCCATCCGATCCTTTATCGTACCTTCAGACATAAAGCCCCAGGAAAAACCCTACCTACCCCCTTCGAGTATTTTGATTATATTTAAAATACCAGGAATACATATTGAATGCAATAAGCAACCTATTGAGATCCTTGACTCCGATTTGTGTCCACCCCCACCTACCGAATTTGGCTTTGAACGAAAAAAATGAAACAAAGAATTTTTTTGACACGGATTACGCGGATGAACACGGTTAAGTCTGGTCTATTCAGTCGTTTGGTTTGTTTGGTTTGTTTGGCGGATATGGGTAAAAGGGTGTACAGTGCAATCCGTGTGGCCGGTCCAACCGGACCCCCGTGCGTTTGCCTTTAGCAAACCCGTGCCAAAGAAATGAGCAAATATATTTTCGACCTGATATCGGAATTTTACCCAAAAGTGCTTTGAGCGGATATGGGTAATTTCTGTCCGGACTTTTACTCACATGGGCCTTAAGCAGAAGTGGGTAAAAATGGGAGCTATCCCCTGAAGATGGTCCGGAGGAAGTATTGGATGTCTTTCCAGAAGGAATATTTTTGTACATATTCCTGGTTCAGCCTGACCTTTTCGGGATAAATGATTTCCCGGTTGTATCTTTCCTGGTCTTTTTACCCGGCGGAATTTTACCCAAAGGTGCTTTGAGCGGATATGGATAAGAGTATTTTTTTACCAATAACATCCTTGTGGTTATATCGTTCTTTTATTTCATAAAATTATAAATGGTTTTGATGGAAAGGCCCATCAAATCGGCAATCTCGTTCCTTCTATACCCACGGGCGATCAATTGTTCAATTACAAATTTCTTGGCTCGCAGACTTTCGGCTCTGTCCATTGTTCCTTTCTGCCTTAATTCCTCCATTTTTCGATTCAATGCCTCAGCATCCAACAATTCCTCGCCCGATGATTTTTTTAATCTTCCTGGAATAATTCGCTCCCAAATAGCAGGCAGCGCGGAAATAAGCTTGTCCAGCAGATGCCTTATGGCCTTCTCTTCTTCCAAGACTTCATCGATTTCCAATCCCAGGCCCTGATTCAACATGGTTTTATAGGTCCTTCTGGCGGTCTGAATATTATCGGCCAGTAAACCCAGTATAAAAGCGCTATCCACAAAAGATCTAAGGTCTTTCATTTCAGAATACAGACGACAGGAGGACCAGCGATATTGGATGGGGGTGGATACCAAGTTGGCCCGTACCGGATTAAGGTGGATATAAACCGAGGCGGCCAGCAGATATTTTTCATCCAGGCAAACCGATTGACGGTAGGGTCCTCCAAAAAGGTGCCCTTTCCGTTCATATTTTCGGTTAAAGTAGCGCGCATACCCGGAAAAGAGATCACGCATGGCATCATAGAGGTTAGCTTTTTGCGGGCTGAATAACAGATGAACATGGTTGGGCATCAGGCAAAAGGCATACATGGTTATGGAAGCCCGTGTGGTCAGTTCCTTTAATAAACCCAGCATCCGTAAATAGTCATTATTTTCAATAAAGAGGGGTTCCCGGCCAGCGGCTCTTTGGGTGATGTGCGAGATCAGGTGCGCATGGTTCAGTTTTTTGGTCGATCGAAAAAATCGGCTTTTTTCCCCTGGCTCAGCATGGCAGTAATATCCATAGCGAGCGCGCTTACTTTTGGCCCTCTTTATACTGGGCAGATTTGCTAAAATATTTTATCAGCATTTTACCGATTTTTTCATTGGGATGATATTGGGGGGGCGGTCTGATCTCTGGCTTCTGGCCTCTTTTCTCTGATCTCCGTCCTCCGACTTCTTATTTATAGAAAAACCTTCCCCGACTCAACGCCTCTCGAATGAGATCAGATAAGTCTTTTTTACCGATAACAGCTTTGGGCTGAAATCGGTAAAAAGTATTTAATACACTAATATTAAGAGGGATTGAGACCTTTGATTAATGTTCAATTTTTTTCAAGGTCAAGGAAGACGAAAATTTCAACCACAGGAATATATTTAATATTTTGAGGATTGAAATTTGAGTCTGACACAGAGATGGGGCAAAAGGGGATATTAATCAAAGGTCTCGGATTAGTTTAAATTATAAATCAAAAAGAAACGATAGAAGCTGAGAAATTTACCGATTTTGGCTTTGGGCTGAAATCGGTAAAGACATTGGGGCTGAATCCCAATTGAAAAAGTTAAGGAAATTATCCCCTGCCCCGCAACCGACTTCCAAAACCCGCTCTTTTTCCTGAGAGGAATAATTTACCCAATAATGCTTTGAGCGGTCGTGAGTAATAAATCCCAAGATTTATTTTAC
>JBFMBU010000146.1:0-4332 GCA_040755035.1 Thermodesulfobacteriota bacterium | reverse complement strand
GTCATGTGGCCCGCAATCTGGGGAATAAAAGATTGCTCCTACTTGGTACCTATCGGGATATCGAGGTAGACCGCACCCATCCCCTGTCTTCCTCTTTAGCCGATTTAAGACGCCTGCCCAACTTCAATCGGGTCCTCTTGCGTGGCCTCAATGCCGATGAAGTCCGGCGCATGCTGGCCGGGATAGCCGGGGAGCAGGTACCCTGGAGTTTAGCTGAGGCTGTACACCGCCAGACCGAGGGCAATCCCCTCTTTGTCCAGGAGGTGATCCGCTATCTGGCTGAAGAAGGGGTCTTTGTCCGGGATAAAGGGCGCTGGCAGGCCAAGAGTGACACCCCGGTGGAGATGCGTATTCCGGACGGTCTGCGGGACGTAATCGGCAAACGTCTTTCCTCGTTGAGCGAAACGTGCAATAAGGTCCTGTCTGTGGCGGCGATCATTGGCCGGGACTTCAGGCTGGAGGTCCTGCAAAAAGTAGCCGGCCTTTCCGAAGAAGAAATTTTCAAAGCCCTGGAGGAGGCCCGCAAAGCCGCCGTAATCGAAGAACGGACCGGCGCCGGAGCCGTAGTCAACTACCGCTTCACTCATGCCTTTTTCCGCCAGACCCTTTACGAAGAGATCATCGCCCCCCGGCGTATTCGCTTGCACCAGCAGGTGGCCAGAGCTTTAGAGGAAGTTTATAAAAACCGATTGGAGGAACATGCCGCCGAACTGGCCGAGCATTTCTCCTATTCCTCTGACTCTGCCGATCTATCCAAAGCTGTCAGCTACGGCGAAATGGCGGCCAAAAAAGCAATATCGGTTTATGCTTATAGTGAGGCAGTAAAACTCCTGGATCAGGCCATCAAGGTGCAGGAAATTCTGGACCCCGATGATAAAGTGAAACGATGTGACCTTTTGCTGGACTTGGGAGATGGCCTTCTCCTGGCTGGTGAACCACGGCGTGTTCTTGATAATGAACTGCCCGAGGCCTTCTCCATAGCGGAAACTTTATTCGATAACGAACGAGCCCTTAATGTTTCTCTAATTGCTTTAAAAGCCTTTTCATTCTTATCGGGGGGTACATCTGTCACATTCAGCTCGGAAGAAGGACAAAGGTGGGTGGAACGAGCAGACCGATATGCTTTACCCAATACAATTGGGAGAGCATTGGCTAATGCTAGTATGGGGTGTTTAAAGATCGCTAATCGGGACAATGTAGTGGGAATATCCCTACTTAACGAAGCTCTTGACCTATCTCGGAGTCTTGGTGACAACGAAACATACTGGCTGATATCTTATTGGTGGCTTCTTTATTCATTAGTGCCGCAAATGGTTGAGAAACGTTTGCAGATTGCAGAGGAAATCTACAGGTATTCCCGGAATGGCGTAAAAGCGAATACCGTTGCGTTAGGATTGTTTCTTACAGGTTTTACTTTCCTTGAACATGGGCAGCGCCAACGAGCTGAAAAGTGCTTTCGGGATTACAAAATCTTAACCGAACGAACTGGTCAGGTGAATCTTCATTTGGGGGCGATGGCTATAGACGCCTTATTATCCTATATTAATGGGGATTTGGATGGAGCTATAAGAATCGCAGATAATATTTTGGTCCAGGGTGAGGAGCTCAATAATTCTCAACTTGCCATGTCTTTCGCACATTTTACAGGAATTAGGCCTTGGATGTATCAGGGAATGTATGATGAAATGCTGAAGGTGATAAATCGAGAAAGTTATGGGTTAAGGGCTCTTCGCCATGCAAACCGAGGCCGTATGAATAGGGCAACCCAAATGATAAACGAAATGATAAATTTCCGCCCATCCATAGGGACTCCGGGGGATTATAGTGGTTATCTGTGGGATGTCTGCTTTTTAGAAGCTGCTGTTTTAGTCGGACACAAGAAAGCATCTGAGCTTCTATTAATTCAGCTTGCTGGGAAGAGTCCTAAAACCTCAGGATATGCGTTTATTACCTGCATCCCCCGCCACATGGGCGGGGCAGCGGCTTTGTTGGAAAGATATGAAGAAGCCCGCCAGCACTACCAGGAAGCCATCCGGATCTGCACCGAGATGCGTTTCCGGCCGGAGCTGGCCCTGAGTCGACTGCAATTGGCCGAACTGCTCCTGGAACAATACCCCCAGGAAAAGTCCGAAGCCATGACCCATCTCGATTTCGCCATCGCCGAATTCCGGGACATGAAGATGCAGCCCTCCCTCGAGCGTGCCCTTCGGCATAAGGAAATATTGAAAGCATAGAAGATAAAACATTTTTCTTAAAAAACTTGACAAAAGCAAAAATAAAAGTCATACTTTGTATGACTATCTCCTGGAGGCACAGTTGAAGATAAAGGATTTCGAATGGGATGAAGGAAATGTCTTGCATCTTGAACTGGGACACGGGATTGAGGCGGAAGAAGCTGAGGAAATATTCTTAAACAAACCTCTTTATAGGCGAACCAAGAAAGGACACTATGCAGCCTTTGGCTTTACTCTTTCCGGGAGATATCTAACCCTTATATTTGAGCAAAAAAGCAAGGGAAAGATCCGTATCATCACCGGTTGGGACATGAAAAGGGCTGAAATTAATTATTTTAAAAAACACAGGAGTTAATAGTGCAAAAGAAAAAAACCACAGAAAAAGACTGGGCCGACTATTATGACCGGACCGATATTCTTGAAGAGCTCATAGAAGAACCCGTTCACTTCAGTTTGGACGATCAACTCCAGAAAGAAATCCTTTCCGGGAAACGGGCAAGGCGGCTTAAGAATTTAACCATTAAAATGGACCCTCTTCAGATACAGATGATAAGGAAAATGGCGGTTATGAGGTCTATTCCCTATCAAACCCTAATTCGGGAATGGCTTTCTGAGAAGATTAAAGGAGAATTACATCTTGCCTGACTATCGGAACATAGGATCAATTTATATTCGCCATATGATGAAAGGAATTCTTCCTCCGATTTGAAGTTAAAGGCTTCTTGACCATGAAAGGGCATTACTATGAATTGCCCAAATTGCCAGTGTGATCTTCCGGATGATGCGAAATTCTGTGGGTCCTGTGGGAAATCGCTTAAACTCGAACTTGTCTGTCCACAATGCGGTCGTGCCAATTCCCAGGAATTTAAATTTTGCCTCCAATGTGGCCAGCCGCTAACTCAAGGGCCTTATCCGCATCCCCCTTCTCCGATACCCACACCTAAAACCCACCCTACCTCCTTTGCCAATAATCGCTACCAAGTTAAAAAATTCCTGGGTGAAGGGGGAAAGAAAAAGGTCTATCTGACCCAGGACACTCTGCTGGACCGGGATGTAGCCTTTGCCCTGATCAAGACCGAGAAGCTGGACCAAGCCTCGCACCAGCGTATCAGGCGGGAGGCCCAGGCCATGGGGAAATTGGGGGACCATCCCAATATTGTCGGCATCTTCGATATGGGAGAAGAAAATGGCCAGCCCTATGTAGTCCTGCCGCTCATGCCCGGTGGGGATGTGGAGGGATTGATCGAGAAGGCCCCGGAACGCAGGCTGCCTATTGAGCAAGCCATCAGCATAACCAAGTCTGTGTGCAAAGGCCTTGAATACGCCCATGTCAAGGGGATTATCCACCGGGACCTCAAACCGGGCAATGTCTGGCTGACGGCTGACGGCACGGCCCGGATCGGCGACTTCGGCCTGGCCCTGGCCGTGGAGCTTTCCCGCCTGACCCAGGAAGGGATGATGGTGGGGACCTATTACTATATGCCTCCGGAGCAGGCCATGGGCGGTGAGGTTACGACCAGGGCCGATCTTTATTCCCTGGGGGCCATGTTGTATGAGATGGTCACCGGCCGACCTCCTTTCACCGGTGACGATACTGTTGCCATTATCGGCCAGCATATCAACACCCCGCCGGTTTCCCCCTCCTGGCATCGTCCGGATCTGCCGCCTCCTTTGGCAGCCCTGATTATGAGGCTGTTGGAAAAAGATCCCAGTAAACGTCCAGCCTCAGCTTCTGAAGTCCTTAAGGCCCTGGAAGCTATAGAGACCGGGAAGGCCGAAAAGGTATCTTCTCAGGAAGCCGAGAGCTTAGGTGAGAATCCAGTTTACCGCAGGGTCTTTGTAGGTAGGGAACCGGAGCTGAGACAACTGCAATCGGCCTTTGATGCCGCTGCCTCCGGTCAAGGGTCGCTCACCATGGTGATAGGCGAGCCGGGTATCGGCAAAACCGCCCTTACCGAACAATTAGCCACTTATGCTGCCTTGCGGGGAGGCCAGGCTTTTGTAGGGCATTGCTATGAAGAAGGATCATTGTCTTTGCCCTACCTGGCCTTTATTGAGGCCATGCGGTCCTATGCCGCCAACCGCGATGTCACAGAAT
>JBFMBU010000145.1:0-9161 GCA_040755035.1 Thermodesulfobacteriota bacterium | reverse complement strand
GTTACGGTTGATCACCCGTCGGTAAAGATCGTTCAAATCGGAGGTGGCGAAACGACCGCCATCCAGAGGAACCAGAGGCCGGAGATCCGGGGGCAAAACCGGAATAACGGTCATAATCATCCATTCCGGACGGTTGCCGGAGTCCCTGAAGGCGTCCACCACCTTCAATCTTTTAATCGTCTTCTTTTTTTTGGCCTCAGAATGGGTTTTTTGGGCTTCCTCCCTCAGGACCTTGGATTCCGCCTCCAGATCCAGGTTTTTCAAGAGCAATTGAATGGCCTCAGCCCCGATCCCGGCGGTCACCCGCTCCCCGAACTCTTCTTTGATCTGGCGGTATTTCTCCTCCGAAATCAGACTCCGGACCGGCAGGGTCGATTCTTTGGAATCGAGAACGATATAGGCTTCGAAATATAAGACCTTCTCCAACTCCTTGAGGGTCAGATCTAAAAGGGTCCCGATTTTACTGGGGAGACTTTTCAGGAACCAGATATGGGCCACCGGGCTGGCCAGTTCGATATGGCCCATCCTTTCCCGACGGACCTTGGACTGAATGACCTCCACCCCGCATTTCTCACAAACCACCCCCCGGTGCTTCATGCGTTTGTATTTACCGCAATTACACTCGTAGTCCTTGGTGGGGCCGAAAATTTTGGCGCAAAACAATCCGTCCCGCTCCGGTTTGAAGGTCCGGTAATTGATGGTCTCCGGCTTTTTCACCTCGCCATGAGACCATTCCCGGATCTTCTCCGGAGAGGCCAGAGAGATTTTTACTGCATAAAAATTCAACGGGTCCTTTGGTTTGGCGAAATAGCTGAATAGATCTTCCAAAGCAAACTCCTTAATAATTTGGGTGTACAGTATAGGGTATACGGCAATCCTTAATGGGTTTCCGGCTGGGGCTCCCCTTCCAGCAGTTCCACATTTAACCCCAGACTCTGCAACTCTTTGACCAGTACATTAAACGATTCAGGCAGTCCGGCTTCCAGGACATTGTCCCCTTTGACGATTTTTTCATACATCCTGGTCCGGCCCACCACATCATCGGATTTGACGGTCAGAAATTCCTGCAGGGTGTAGGCTGCTCCGTAAGCCTCCATGGCCCAGACCTCCATTTCCCCCAGACGCTGACCGCCGAACTGGGCCTTTCCGCCCAAAGGCTGTTGGGTGACTAAGGAATAGGGCCCGATGGAGCGGGCATGAATCTTGTCGTCAACCAGGTGGTGGAGTTTCATCATATACATGACCCCCACGGTCACCGGATGGTCAAAAGGCTGCCCGGTGCGGCCGTCATAAAGAACGGCCTGCCCGGTCGGGGGCAAACCGGCCAGTTTGAGCAGCCGTTGGATATCCTCTTCCTTAGCCCCGTCAAAAACCGGCGTGGCCATGTGGATTCCTTCCTGAAATTGTCTGGATAACACCGGGAGAATTTCCTGCGGAAGGCTTTCTATATAGTCATCCACCTTTTTGGATTCGTAAACCCTATGGATCATTCGCCGTGTTTCCCCGTCTTTCCCGGTGGTGTCGATCAGTTCGGCCACCTTATTACCCAAGGCCCGAGAAACCCATCCCAGATGGGTTTCCATCACCTGGCCGACATTCATCCTGGAAGGGACCCCCAGGGGGTTCAGAACGATATCCACCGGGGTTCCATCGGCAAAACAGGGCATATCCTCTACGGGAAGGATACGGGAGACGACCCCCTTATTTCCATGACGGCCGGCCATTTTGTCGCCCACCGAGAGTTTCCGTTTAACGGCCACATAAACCTTGACCATCTTGACCACACCCGGGGGCAGTTCATCTCCCCTTTTCAGTTTGGCGATCTTCCCTTCGAAGCCCTCCTTCAGCAGTTTGACCTGTTCCTGATAATCCCTGATAATTTTATCGACTTCCTCTTTCAATTCCTTGCCCTTGGAAACGGAAAGCTCCTTCCATTTCTTGACCGGGATGCGGCTTAAACGCTCAGCGGTAAATTTTTCACCGCGGTTAATGATGACCTTGCCGCTGCGATCCTCCTTAACCGTCACCGCCGACACCTTTCCGCCCAGCACTTCTTTCAGACGGAGCAAGGCCTCCCGCTGAACGATTTGGATTTCGTCATTCTGGTCCTTCATGATACGGGAGATTTCTTCTTCTTCAATGGCCCGGGAACGGGCGTCCCGCTCCACGCCTTTACGGGAAAAGACCTTGGCATCAATAACGATCCCTTCAATACCCGGCGGGACCCTCAGGGAGGTATCTTTGACATCCCCGGCCTTCTCCCCGAAAATGGCCCGCAGCAGCTTTTCCTCGGGAGAAAGCTGGGTTTCTCCCTTGGGGGTGATCTTTCCTACCAGGATGTCCCCCGGTTTGACCTCAGCCCCGACACAGATGATCCCGCTTTCGTCCAGGTTTTTAAGGGATTCATCCCCCAGGTTGGGGATGTCCCGGGTGATCTCTTCCCGGCCCAGCTTGGTGTCCCGGGCGATCAATTCAAATTCTTCGATATGAATGGAGGTAAAGACATCGTCCTTGACCAAGTGTTCGCCGACCAGGATGGAATCCTCAAAATTATAGCCGCCCCAGGACATGAAGGCCACCAGGACATTCCGGCCCAGGGCCAGTTCCCCCCGCTCAGTGGAAGGGCCGTCGGCGATGACCTGCCCTTTGCTGACCAGGTCCCCTTTCCGGACAATCGGTTTCTGGTTAAAACAGGTGTTTTGGTTGGAGCGCTGGAATTTGGTCATCTTGTAGATTTCCACATCGGTCCCCAGGGCCTTGCCGGTTTCCTTCCCGGTTAGATAACGGACCACAATCCGGTCAGCGTCCACATCCTCGACGATCCCGTCCCGTTTGGCCAGGACGGTCACCCCCGAATCTCTGGCCACTACTTCTTCAATACCTGTGCCGATAATGGGGGCCCGGCAGTCCAATAAAGGAACCGCCTGACGTTGCATATTGGAGCCCATCAAAGCCCGGTTGGCGTCGTCGTTTTCCAGAAAGGGAATTAAAGAGGCGGCCACGCTGACCAATTGATTGGGGGAGACATCCATGAGATGAATGGGTTCCTCCTCCCGGTTGACCATAATAAATTCCCCCTCCCGGCGGGCGGAAACCATGTTGTCAAGAATGCGGCCGGCTTTGTCCATGGAGACGCTGGCCTGGGCAATATTGAGGTCCTTTTCATCCATAGCGCTCAAAAAGTTGACTTCTCGGGTCACCTGCCCCTCTTTAACGGACAGATAGGGGGTTTCGATGAATCCGAACTCGTTGACCCTGGCATAGGTGCTTAGGGAAACGATCAGACCGATATTGGGTCCTTCCGGCGTTTCGATCGGACAAATTCTCCCATAGTGGGTGGGATGCACGTCTCGGACCTCAAACCCGGCCCGTTCCCGGGTCAATCCCCCGGGTCCCAAGGCGCTCAAACGGCGCTTGTGCGTTATTTCTGAGAGGGGATTGGTCTGATCCATGAACTGGGAGAGCTGACTGGTACCGAAAAACTCCTTGACCACCGCCGCCACCGGTTTGGGGTTGATCAGGTCATGGGGCATCAGGGTCTCGATTTCCTGCAGGGTCATCCGCTCTTTGATGGTCCGTTCCATACGCACCAGTCCGATACGGTACTGGTTTTCCAGGAGTTCCCCCACGGCACGCACCCGCCGGTTGCCCAGGTGATCGATGTCATCTACCGGGCCATTGGTATCTTTCAATTCGATCAGTTTTTTGACCGACATTAAAATATCCTCTTTTCGCAGGGTCCGTTCGTTCAAGGGGATATCCTGCTCCAGCCTCCGGTTCAGTTTAAGCCGCCCCACCGAGGAGAGGTCATAGTTCTCCGAATTGAAAAACAGGTTCTGGAAGAAGTTATTGGCCACTTCCAAGGTCGGTGGATTGCTGGGACGCAATTTTTTGTATATCTCCAAAACGGCCTCTTCCGTGCTGGAGATTTTATCCAGGACCAGGGTGTCCCGCAGCGAAGAACTGACATTGACCCCATCGATGAAAAGCAGGTCAAAATAAGGGACCTTTTTCTGGAGGATGAGATCCAGTTTCTCTTTGGTCAAGGGCTCGTTTCCAGCGGCCAGAACCTCTCCGCTAGCCGGATCGATCAGGTCCTGGGCCAAGAAAAAGCCTTCGATATCTTCATTTTTTGCCGCCAAAGAGGTAATGCTGGCCTCTTGAATCATTTTAATGATCCGCTTATTGATCTTTTTGTTTTTCTTGGCAATAACTTCGCCGGTCAGGGGGTGAATAATGTCCCGTGGGGCCTTTTTACCCAAAAGAAAATCCGGGTTGACTTCCCGTTTCAGTTTTCCGTCCTCGATATAAATTCTTTCCCGTTCATAAAAGAAATTGAGCAGGTCTTGGCTGCTGTAACCCAGGGCCTTTAATAAAATGGTCACGGGAAACTTTCGACGGCGGTCGATGCGGACATAGACGATGTTTTTGGCGTCAAATTCCAGATCGATCCAGGACCCCCGCAAAGGAATAATCCTGGCCGAATACAACAGACGTCCGCTGCTGTGGGTTTTCCCCTTGTCATGATCGAAAAAAATCCCCGGCGAACGGTGAAGCTGGCTGACCACCACCCGTTCGGTGCCGTTAATGATGAAGGTCCCTTTGTCGGTCATCAGGGGAATGGTCCCGAAATAGATGTCCTGCTCCTTGATGTCCCGAATAGTCTGACTGCCGGTGTCCTTATCCAAATCATAGACGATGAGGCGAACCGTAATCTTCATCGGCACTTCATAGGTCATGCCCCGTTGCAGACATTCGGCCACATCATACTTGACTTCCCCGAAAGAATATTTGACGAATTCCAGCGAAGACATACCGCTGAAATCCCGAATGGGAAAAACGCTTTTGAACACCCCTTGCAGCCCGGTTTTTTCCCGCAATTCCGGGTCGGTGTCCTTTTGCAGAAACCTTTCATAAGACTGTTTCTGCATATCGATCAAATTGGGAATATCGATAATTTTTTCGATACGTCCGAAATTTTTTCGAAAGCGCACATTATGGATGGACCGTTCTTTCATTCTCGCTCCTTCATCGCGAAAAGGGATCTTTTGCTTTGTTCTCATCCGGAAAAATACCTTCCGGATGAGAATACACAGCCTTTGGCTATCGTTGGCGGCCAGAAACCCGCCTGTCTTGGCCAGGCCGGTTTCTGGTCAAATCTTTATCAAGATCTTTCCGAATAAAAACTACTTAATTTCGACGGTAGCCCCGGCCTCTTCCAGTTGTTTCTTGACCTTTTCGGCTTCTTCCTTGGAAATGCCTTCTTTTATGGTATTGGGAAGGCTTTCCACTGCATCCTTGGCCTCTTTCAGCCCTAAGCTGGTGATGGCCCGGACCTCTTTGATGACCTGGATCTTTTTGTCGCCCACACCGGTGATGATTACGGAAAATTCCGTCTGCTCCTCCACCGCCTGGGCCTCTGCCGCCCCGCCGACCGGCATTCCGGCCATGGCCATGACCGGGGCCGATGCCTTAACGCCGAATTTATCCTCCAGCTCCTTGACTAATTCCGACAGTTCCAGAACCGTCATGTTTGCAATAAACTCTATGACCTCTTCTTTGGTTATTTTCTCAGCCATCTTCTCTATTCCTCCTTATTTCTTTTAAGCCTCAGCTTTTTTTTCTTCTATAGCCTTCAGGGTTCCCATGAATTTCTGAATAACGCCCGCCAGAGTGGAGACAAAACCGGTGGGTACAGCCACCAGGGAAGAAAGCAGCTGCCCCAGCAGGACCTCCCGTGAGGGCATCTTGGCCAACTGCCGGATGGCCTCCCCGGTAATAGGTTTTCCTTCCAGGACCCCTCCTTTAAAGACGAAGGTCTCCCGGTCTTTGGCAAAATCGGCCAGAACTTTGGCAGCGGCCACAGGGTCTTGATAACTGACGGCAATCCCGCAAGGACCGACAAACAGGTCTTCCAAGGACGTCATCGGGGTTTCTTGAGCCGCCCGATTGAACAAGGTGTTTTTTACGACCTGGTACTCATCGCCGTTCTGCCGCAGATCCCGGCGCAGACGTTCCATGGCCCCGACATTCAATCCCCGAAAATCGGTAATAAAAACGGCCTTGGCCTGGGACAAACGCTGATGGAGGTCGGTCACGATTTTTTCCTTCTCAACCTTTTTCAACGAATCATTCCTCCTTTCTACTGGTAATCAAGGTTTTAAAGTCCGTGAGCCCGACGGCTGAGTTTACTTTCACCCGAGTCTCGGCAGGCTGATCTAAATCATTTAGGCCTTGGTCAGACACCTGCGGTCTTTGACTCTAAAACCAAAAATTATAAGGGTTCCCGGATTCAAGAATTTTAACTTCCAAGCCTTTCACTCGAATCCTCGAGCCCGCGGTTCCCCAAAGGGAACCTTTCACTTAGGTCGGCAAAGCCGACCGGCTGAATTCTTGACCTCTATCTTACTTAGCTATTTCCTTGACAAAGGCGGTGTCGATCTTGATGCCCGGTCCCATGGTGGTCGAAATGGTCACGCTTTTCAAATAAGTCCCTTTGGCGCTGGAAGGTTTTAACCGGATCAGAGTGTCAAACAGGGTCATAATATTAGGAATCAGCTTTTCCTTACCGAAGGAAACCCGGCCCACCGGGGCATGGACGATCCCGTTCTTTTCGGCCCGGAACTCAATTTTTCCGGCCTTGATCTCCTTAACCGCTTTGGCTACATCAAAGGTCACCGTGCCGGTCTTGGCATTGGGCATCAGACCCCGGGGGCCTAGAATTTTTCCGATTTTTCCCACCGTCCCCATCAAATCCGGGGTGGCCACTGCTTTGTCAAAGTCGGTCCAACCCCCTTTGATTTTTTCGACGATCTCTTCCGCCCCCACAAAATCGGCCCCGGCTTCCAGGGCTTCTCTTTCTTTCTCTCCCTTGGCAAAGACCAAGACCCGGGTCGTTTTTCCGATGCCGTTCGGCAAAACCACAGCCCCCCGGACCATCTGGTCGGCATGACGGGGATCCACCCCCAAGCGGACCGCCATGTCCACGGTTTCGTCAAAACGGGTATAGGAAGATGTAACAGCCAATTGCACCGCCTCCTCCAAGGGGTACCGTTTGGTTCGATCCACCTGATCAATAGCCTTTTTATATTTCTTTCCTCTGTCTGGCATAATGTTCTACCCCACCTCTCTTCGAATCTCAGCCTATTTCCAGCCCCATGCTTCGAGCGGTTCCTTCAATAATCTTTTTGGCCGCTTCCAGGGTACTGGCGTTTAAATCCGGCATTTTTTGTTTCGCGATTTCCTCGATTTGGGTCGGACTGACCTTACCCACTTTTTCCCGGTTGGGGACCTTCGATCCCTTAGCGATCTGGGCCGCCTTTTTCAGAAGGATCGAGGCCGGCGGGGTCTTGGTAATAAAGGTAAAAGAGCGATCGGAAAAAACCGTGATTACCACAGGAATAATCATGCCTTCCTGACCCTGAGTCCGCGCATTAAAGGCCTTACAAAACTCCATGATATTCACGCCGTGCTGCCCCAAAGCCGGTCCTATCGGTGGAGAAGGGTTGGCCTGGGCCGCCGCCACCTGAAGTTTTATATAGCCGACAATTTTTTTTGCCATTATCTCTTTTCTCCTTCGTTTACTAAAAAAGAAGTCAGAAGTCAGAAGTCAGAAGAGAAGAATATTTCCTCGTTTAAGGTTTTTTCCTGAATTCTGGCTACTGGATTCTGGCTCCTGCTTTTATAACTTCGCTACTTGCACAAAATCGAGTTCCACCGGGGTAGAGCGCCCAAAGATGCTGATTAAGACCTTGATCTTTCCCTTTTCCGGTTTGACCTCTTCTACCACCCCGTTAAAATTGGAGAAAGGCCCGTCAATGACCCGCACCTCATCCCCTTCTTCAAAAAAGAATTTGGGTTTGGGTTTTATGGCTCCCTCGGTCATCTGTTCAATGACCTTACGGGCCTCATCATCGGGAATGGGGACCGGCTTGTTTTTTTCACCGATGAAACCGGTTACTTTGGGAGTGTCTTTTACCAGATGCCAGGTTTCATCGTTCAATTCCATGCGAACCAGGATGTAGCCGGGATAAAACTTTCGGGCCGAGGTCTTACGCTCACCCTTGACCAATTCCACCACTTTCTCGGTAGGGACCAGGATATCGGAAAAATAGGCCTCTTTCCCCAGAGATTTGATATGTTCTTCTAATGCCAGTTTAACCTTATGCTCAAAACCGGAATAGGTATGAACAATATACCATTTATGTTCCACAAGCCCCGCCTTTTGCTCCAAAGATTATCTTCTCAAAATCAAGTCTACGACCTTGGCCAGCCCCACATCCAGCACTCCAAGGATAAAGGCCACCACGATAGACAAACCGATAACCATGGACGTGGCCGCGATAGTCTCTTTTCTTGTCGGCCAGGTGACTTTTCTAAGTTCGATGCGCACCTCCCGCAAAAAATCTTTGACCTGACCGATCCAGCCTATTTTCCCCGTCCATCTGGAAACCAGGCCTTCGGAGGGCTCCTCTTTACTGTCCGTCTTTTTGACTTTTTCTTTTCCTTTGGAGATAACCGCCGTTTCACTGTTCTGGACCGGTTTACCTGCTTCCTCTGCGGGACGGTTTTCAAGCGTCGAGGCCATCCCCTGTTTTTTCTTCGCCTTGACCTTCTTCATGCTCGTTAAGGGCCTCTTTGGTTTTTTCCCAGATAGAATGGCAGGCCAGGAGGGATTCGAACCCCCATCACCCGGATTTGGAGTCCGGTGCTCTAACCGTTAGAGCTACTGGCCTGTAAAAAAGAACTTAACAACGGTCAACCTAAGCCTTCGGCCTTTAAGAGGGTCTTGGGGGTGCTTCTTAAAGCCAATTGCTAAGCGTTGACAGCTCTCATCCGAACCGTTTTTCTTCCGAATGAGAATTACTTGGTTTCCTTGTGGGCCGTATGGCTCTGGCAAGAAGGACAGTACTTTTTAAATTCCAGTTTATCCGGGGTTTTTTTCTTGTTTTTAGTGGTGGTATAGTTTTTCCTTTTACAAGAAGTACACGATAGTATGATAATATCCCGCATGATTAATCCTTATTCAGCCTGATTTTCTTTTATTCGATAATCTCCGAAATGACCCCGGCGCCGACCGTGCGGCCCCCTTCCCGGATGGCAAAACGCAGTTCCTTTTCCATAGCAATCGGCGTGATCAAAGAGATATCCACCGAAACGTT
>JBFMBU010000144.1:0-17242 GCA_040755035.1 Thermodesulfobacteriota bacterium | reverse complement strand
TAGAGCAAAGCCCCTATCAGCAAAACCACTCCTGCCGCTCCGGCGAAAGCTGTTCGCTGAAGGGATTTTTCCCCCCACAATGAAAAAAACCGTTTCCCCCCTCGAAGGCTTTCCAGGGCCTTTTTTACCTGGGAAGTAGTAATCCGTCTGCTTTGGTCAATATAAAGACCGAGCAGGGTCCGATCACAGATCAAATTAATAAGACGGGGAACACCCCTTGAATGCTTGTAAATCATCCGCCAGGCCCCTTGGGAAAAGGTCAGGTCCCCTTCCAGTCCGGCAACGGCCAGACGGTGAGTGACGTAACCTTTCATCTCCTTTAAAGACAAAGGGTTCAGGCGATAATTGACCGAAATCCGTTGCCGGAGTTGCCGCAGACGGGGTTGCTTGAGCTTGGTCCATAATTCTAGCTGGCCCACCAGGACAATTTGTATTAGTTTTTCCTGATCGGTTTCCAAATTGGAAAGGGAGCGCAGTTCCTCCAACAGTTCAGAGGTCAGGTTCTGAGATTCATCGATAATGACAACGGCCTTTCCCCCCTCCCGATTGAGGATCATTAAAAAGCTATTGAGCTGGTCTATAAGATCCTTTTTGGAGTTCCCCTTTGGGAGAAGACCGAAATCCCCCAGGATGGTTTTTAAGAGGTCTTCCATATCCAGCAAAGGATTGAGGACCAGGGCCGTTTTCATTTTAGAGCCGTCCAGCCGTTCCAGCAGGGAGCGGATGATCGTTGTCTTGCCGGTCCCCACATCCCCGCTGATAACCATGAATCCTTCACCCTGGGTAATGCCGTAGGTCAGATGATCCAAGGCCTCGCCGTGCTTTTCACTGAGATAAAGAAAACGAGGGTCCGGCGTAAGACGGAAAGGTTTTTCTTTCAGGCCCAAATAGCGCTGATACATGGGGTTCACCTGATCAGGTCATGACGACCCGGTGCAGGAAGGGAACGGTATTCCTCGATCGTTTTCTTCCCCTCCCGGGTAAAATCCATAATTTTTCGGCCGCTGTATAAAGTGGGGGTGATCAAAATGACGATTTCCGATTTGGATTTATTCCGACGGGTTTGGCGGAAAGCCTCTCCGGCCACCGGGAGGTTCATGATACAGGGCAGGCCGCTCAATTCCTCCTTTTCCTTGGACTGCATCAAACCGGCGATCAGAATAGTCTGCCCTTCCCGCACTCGAACAATGGTCTGAGTTTCCCGGACGCTGATGATCGGCGCCTGCTGCCCGGTATCAGGAAAAGTGGCGGTCCGGATCCGTTCGGTGACGCTGGGGTGGATATCCATGATAATCATACCGTTGCTGTCGATCTGGGGGGTGACGTCCAGGATAACCCCGATGGTGATATATTTAGGCGTGGCCGTGGTAATGGGCGGGGTCCCGGCGGCTATCGTAACATCAAAATAGACGTCTTCCACCGCGGCCTTGATAATAGCTTTTTGATTGTTCAAGGTGGAAACACGGGGACTGGAAAGGACCTCCACTTTTCCCTGGGTGGAAAGGGCATCGACCAGGGCATTGAAATCACCCGAGGCCAGACCGACTTGGAAACGGGTATTGGCCGGATATTCCGTGGTCCCGGTCAGACTCTGCCGAATGAATCCCCCTGCTCCCAGGTTCATGATATTGGGTATTAAACGCCAGTCCACCCCCAGTTGAAATTCGTCGCTCAAGGAAACCTCGATAATTTTAGCCTCGATAAAGACCTGGCGTAAAACTGTCTCTTCCACCTTGGCCAGAAACTTTTCCACCTCACGCAGACGGCTGGGGTAATCGGTGACGATGACCAGTCCGGCCATTTTGTTGATCAGAATTTTTCCATCTCCCTCGGCCTCGATCTCCTCCACATAGGTGGCGCTGCCTTTTTCGCCTCCGATTTTTTCCGGCTCCTTGCTCCCGATTTCCGCCTCCCTTTTCAATACCCTCCTGCCTGACTTTTTGGTAACGATGTTTTTGAGGCCCTCCTTAATTTCCTCCCAGAGATCGGCGTGGTCTTCGGTGGCCACCTGACTCAGAACCGAGCCGCCTCCGGCCTTGGGTCCGGCGGCCGAAGACCCGCCGATACCGGACACGGACCCCGATCCTTTTCGGATGCTGGTAATATAATTCAAGACAAAGGAGCGGGTTTCCATTTTCTGTCTGGAGACCCGGATCAGGTTGCCTTCCTGACGGTAGTCGAAATCCAGCGGTTTAAGCAAGGCCTCCAAGGCCGCAGCCATGGTGACCTGTTTAAGGTCCACCGTCACCTTTCCAAAAACATCCGGATCGACAATAATGTTGACTCCGTTGTCCTTGGAAAAGGCGAAAAGAACCTCCTTCAAGTCCGCATCCCGGACGGAAAGGGAAAACAACTTGGCTTTGGGAATAGCTCCGCCCTCCGGAGACTTGACCCCTTCCAGGGCGGGCAATGTCAATTCCTTTCCCTGGGAATGGACTTCCCGGCCGGTTGCGGCCATCATTGCCATGACCACCAAAGAAACTTTGATCCAGTCGGTAATTTTCATTTTGAAAGTCCCATGACCTGAGGGTCTGTTTTTAACTTCTTAAAAAAATATCCCCTATCCGGATCCATGTTCAGTATCATTTTTTCCTTTCCCTTGGACAGGGTTACCTGCCCTTCTGAAATCTCCCTGATACGATATCCGCCAAGCTGGTCACCTTCCCGCATTATTCGGCCGTTAATGGCCGCAATTTTAGTACGGCCGCTGATCAGGATGGTCGTCACCCGAAATACCTCGACCGGTTCTTTTACGCCGTTTTCAAGACCGGCAGTCTCTTTGCCTGTCTGAGCGCCTTTTTTTTGTATTCCGGCCGGCATGGAAAAAGGGTCCCGTTCGGCGGCGGAAACTCCGTCGATCGAAAATAGCCATCCTTCCCCCAGACCGGTCAGAACACCGCTCAGGACAAGAAAAAACCATAAACCACTAAGACGAGGGCCGATGGGATTGACCTCCTTTATCTTCTTGGCTGCCTCTCCTGCCGGGGGGAGAAATATATAGATTCTGTTTCAAGGTGATTTCCAGCTTAGGAAAAGAGTCCCCCTTTCGACTGATATCGACCTGTTCCAATTCCAGGAAGATGGGAAGGGCTTGGATACTGTCCAGACAGTCCCCGATCCTTCCATAAGCAGCGCTCAATCCCATCTCCAGGGCCATTTTCTTTAAAATCCCTCCGGGAGACCGTTTCTGTCCTTCAGCCGCTTCGAAGAGGGGCTCCTCCTTAATATTCAAATGGAGCAGCTCAATTGTTTTGGCCTGCCCTTCCCGGCTCAACTGGTCCAGCAGGATATCCAGTTGACGTTCGTCCGGAATTCTCCCGGCCAAGGACCCCACTTCCCGTTTCTTCTCCTCCATCCTTTTTCTGGCCGGTATCAAACCGGAAAGAGAAGCGGTGACCGATCCGATTTTTTCATTGGCCTCCTGCACCTGTTTTTGAAGAGACACCGCCTCCTTTTTCTTGGGAGTGGTCACGAACTGATCGAATCCCATGACCACCGCGATCAAAACAGCCGCACTGATGAAATATTTCTCCCGTGTCTTTAAGCTCATTTTGCCCTAATCCTTGGATCTCCCCTTCTGCGATTGGCTGCTTTTCCCCCCTGAAAAACAACTTCCGTTTCAACTTTTGCCCCGGATAGGACAACTATTAGGAATCCCCCGAAACAGCATCCCAGGAAAAGTCCTATAATAAAAAGCAGCCCGAGGCCCCCTTTTAACGAACTGGAATCCTCAATACGCCCGGCCTATTCTTTGAGTTTGGCCTGGATGACAAAATCTGCCGCTCCTCTGGTATAGTCGTTGTTTTTTTTAGTGGTCGTCATCTTGGCCTCTTGATAAAAACGGGACCGGTTTAAATTTCGGACAAACGCCGACAGGGTAATGAGAATATCCTGGTTGGCGCCGAAAACCGTTCCCTGGATCTCTAATAAATACTGCAGGTTTTCCGTCGCGGGTTTATCCCTGACCATCTCCAGCGCTGGGTTCCGGGCCTCTTTGGACTTGATCAGTTGTAGACGGGTCACGGTCATATTGGAAGGCAGAAGGCCCGGCAGTTCCTTAAACAAATCTTTTAACGGCAGTCTTTTTAATCTTATTGTGGGGAACCCAACCAAATCCTGATTCAATCGGGCCTCTTCCCGTTCCAGGCGCGACAATTCTTCACTCGGCTGCCCCATTCGAGCCATCTGTTCTTGTTTGCCGGCCAGATCCTTCTGCAGCTTGATCACCTGGCGGCTGGCGGTCAGGTATTGGGAACCGAAAAAGAAAATTACCCCCAGGGGCACTAAACCGATCAGGGCCGGTTTTAGAAACCTTTCCGGAGATAATTTCCTCGCCTGAGGCACGGTGTATTGGGAACTCAGGTTGATCAAGGGTCTGACTTGAGTGATGAGACCCAATAAATTGGTCAGAAAGGGTAGATTCCTAAGGAAGAGGTCTTCATTGATTTTTTTCTTAAGGGTCAGGGCGCCGGCATCTTGAAAAGTATGGATTGGAATTTCCATGTTTTTTTCCAGGATCTCCGGAAGCCCCTTCAACAAACTTCCTCCTCCGGTCAGGAAGATTTTGTGAATTTCGTAGTCCTTAAATTGGTTTTTATAATAATTTAAGGATCGTTCCACTTCGAGAATAAGGCGGTTGGTGACGACCTCTAAACGTTTCTTCAACTGACTCAGGGGGATCCCTTCCAGAAGTTGCCCCTCTTCCGCCTCCAGCCCTAAGTCCATTTTCAATTTTTTCAGCTCAGCCGTGGCCCTGTCAATCTCAACCGCCTCCTCATTCACTTCATAGGTCCCAGCCAGAGATTGGGTGAAAAAATCACCGGCCACGGCGATCTCCCTGGAAAATTTCAGCTTCCCTTCTTTCAGAACAATAATCTGAGTGCTTTTATGGCCCAGGTCGATAACGGCCACCGTTTCCATCCAGGGGGGAGGTTGGGTGAAGCGATAAACCTGCATCAGGCTGAAAGCCGGAATGGAAAGATAAAGAGGCTTTAGGCCCGTCTCTTTCAAGAGGGTCATGTGGTCTTCCACCACCTCCCTGGTGGCTACTGCCGAAATGATTTCCGCCTCCGTTTCCCCCTCTTCCTTCTTAAGGACCTCCAACTTATAAAAATCTATGACAGCATCGTCCAGAGCAAAAGGGAAATCAGCCTTAGATCCCCAGCGGATGGCTTCACGCATTTCATCATCGGGGAGATCCGGAATATATAGGTGCCTGGCTACGGTCCAGGGTCCGGAAACTTCCGAAGCGACGTCCGTGGTTTTAATGCCCAGGTTTTTTAGGGTTTGACGCAGGAAGGCGGTAAGTTCTTGGGGGGAAAGAGCATCGTCCGGACCTTTCCCTTGAGGCAGACGAACGATTTCGTAATTCAGGAGGGTGACCTTCTCCCCGGCCCGCTGACATTCAGCGACTTTCAGGGAATGGCTGCCGAAATCGATTCCGATAAAATTTTTTGTCAGTTGAAATGAATACACCGGTTCCCCCTGGCTGGGAATACACTTTTCCCTTGGGTATTTTTACCCAATAATTACCAGAAAAGTCAAGAAAAAAACCCAATATGTGGTATAAATAATTGATGGGGATACAAGATATGGAAAAAAGAATGGGGGGGGGAGGGAAATAGGGGGATTGGTAATTTCAGAAGAAACTCCATACCAAGAAAAAAAAGGGAAGTTTGAATTCTTAGAAAATTGGGGAGGGCAATATTTGATCGGGGGTTATGGCTACCCTTCACGCCAGGCAGTAAGATTTAATGTAATCGACCCACCACCACCTCCTGAAACAAGCTTATTAAAGTCGGCAAATACTATTCGTATTGCTGCCCCGGAGTGCCCTGTAATCTTTGCCGTCAAGGTGTCTTGACCCGTGGAAGGATATTCAATTATAAACTCTCCATCCCCGAAGGAGATGGGATATACTGGAGGGGCCGGAGAGGGGGGGGGATTAATTGACCAGTCTGCATTACCATGATTTTCAAGGTAAGACTTCAAATAAAACCTAAAATATTCCACTCCGCTGTCGGCTATATAAAAGGCCCGTTGGGATTGCAGGGAATCGACCGTGGCCGCCGTGCCGGAGCTGAACAGAAAAGAGGCAGTCACCCCCAGGAAACCGATAAAGACAATGAAGACCACGGCGGCGATGAGGGCAGCCCCTTCCTGGCCCCTTTTTATTCCCTTCGATCTATAATAAAATATCATGTGGCGTTCCTTAAAAAAACCATACTCCGGAAGGTTCGGGAAAAAATGCCTCCGGCTTGATTATATTTCAGGGCGAATTGGATCTCCACTACCTTGACTGACCCTGGATCAAAGACAGGATTTTGCAAATAGTCCAAATAGCGGAAGGACAGCCGGGAAACATCCGTGGCCAGAACGTCGCTGTCGTTGGATTCGATCCTGACCAATGTATTGGGGGAGGTTGTGGACCTGCGGTAGGTTATTGTACCTACCCCGGTCAAGAAAAAGCTCAACCGGTCCGATTGCATGGAATAAATCTGAGAGGGCGGGTCTTGAATTTGCCGGATCTCCCGGCTCATGCGCTCCATGGCCAGCTTGGCCTGGCTGTCCATATCCGCCTGGATGGTGGAGGCAAAATAGGCACTGAAACCCTGACTCAATAGAGGGCTGACCGCCAGGGCGATCACCCCTCCAATGACGATGGTCATGATCAGCTCGATCAGGGTAAAACCCCTGTTAGAAATGAATCTTACCATCATCTTATTTCTATTGGCCTGAGCGATATTCAAATTTTCCTCAAAGATTCCGCCATCCGAAATCCACAATCGGCAATTCGATTAATAATTGGCTACCAAAGTGGTAGCATTGGCCAGAAGGTTCCCATTATGGAACACCCTGACCGTAACCTGCTTATAATTCAGGTCGCTGGGACTCGGCCAGGGGGAAATATTAAAGGCCCGGGTATAACCGGCAAATCCCGGGACCGTTTCTGTTGGATAATTGGAAGGATCGATATGATCAAAGCCCTGGTTCTTCCGCTCGGCCCGTATTTTCTCCATCCCCTCCTGGACCAATTGAATGCCGGTGGTGATTTCCACCGGCGGCGGGGCGTTCTTTGGCGCCAGCACGGCCCCAAAAACCTGCAGGACCCCGACAGAAGCGACGGAGAGGATTACCATTACAATAATCATCTCGATCAGGGTGACCCCTTGGCCATCCCTGATTTTTCCCACCCAAGACCTTCTACCAGACATAACCCGTGTTCTCGTTAATGGTGATTACCCCAAGCCCGGAATGGGCGCCCCGGTTTCTGGAGCATCCCCCACCACCGCCGCTCCCTCCCGAAATGGTCACCGTTTCATTGGTGGAAAAATCCATCATCGAGGCCCCCTGCAAGGGTTTTCCGATGGAATCGAAAACCAGGGTTCGGTCTCTAAGCGTCGTGCCGGAGAAGGCAAAGGGTTGTTCCAGGGACTGGGAGTTTGAACCGCTGGTGGGATTATTGATCGAAACCCAGTTATTGGCAGGATTTCTCCACTCTATTTGATAAGTATTGCTCCCGAAAACCATCCGGCTGCGCTGCCCCCGGCTCATGGCCAGGGACTGAGTATATCGGATATCCTGCACCACCCGCTCTTTTTGGGCCGTTAGACGCAATTCCTGTCCCGGGGAGCGGACATTGACTGCCACGGCCAAGACGCCGATGATGGTGAGAATAATAATCAGTTCAATGAAGGTAAAGCCGCGACTTTTCATGGTCCCTTAATTCATTTTCAGTATCCGTAAGAGGCCACAGTTTATCCATCCTTGATTGCCGGATACGAGAAACGAGGCCCGAGATTCTTTCCCGGGATCAGCCGCCCGAGGTTAATAATATCAAAATCCGACAAAACATTTCTCCTTCAACCCACAAAAAATCAACATCCCCTCAATTCAATGTTTGCATTCTCTTTTTTTATCAGGTGGATTAGTTCATGGAATCCGTCAAACTGGTTCAGCAAGATAAGCCGGCCTTTTCGATGATGGAGGGTGAAAAAACCGACTCCCCCGGCCCAGGGCCGGATGGAAAGAATATCTTGGGGAGCCACCTCTGTTTTTTTGGCCGAAGATAAAAATTCACAAACCTTATCGTCACGAAAGTGAATGGTATGAGGGATACGGGTTATCAAACCCACCAGCAGAACGGTCAGAGTCAGCAGGGAAAGGCTGATGACCAAAGAAGGGATATTCCTCAGGCCGTCATTGTTAAGAAACCAGTTCATCATCCAAAAGCCCAGGAGGCTGATAACGGCCAGGGAAAAAACAAAATAGACCTTGGTGGGACGCTGCAGGAATAATTTGATGGTTTTCATGAATATTTCTTCCTTTCACTAATTTTTTCAAATGGTTAAACAACCGGTCTCCAAATCGCAGGCCAAGTCCTATTTAAAAGGACAACCCTGATCTTCTCTTCGGCAGAATGATGGATTTTCTTTAGGAAAATACTTCTTAGGAACTTACGGATAGAATTCTTCGCAAAGGGGAGAAAGGAGTTCTATTCCTGCCAGTCGGCGACATGAACCGTTACACTTCCGCCTCCAACACCGCCTCCGGCATTAGCATCCAGATTTATCAGGGAATTATTGCCGAAGGTGACAGTCCCGGAACCACCGCTGACACCACCGGAAACCGTTCCGGTAACCAGGGCATTGTTCCCGATGGCGATGGTATACCCCGGGGCAAAAAGGGCCCCTTTAAACTGCAAATTGCTTCCGGCTGTCACATTTCCCTGGACAGCCAACAACAGATTCGCAGCATTCCCGGTAGAATTAATCAGTGCGTTAGTTCCCATAGAGAGGGAGGCGGTAAAGAGTCTCACCACTCCAGTGATAGTTATATTGGCATTATTACCAAAACTGATCCCGGAAGAACAAAAATAGGTCCCGGCAGGAATGGTCAAAGAAAAATTATTACCATGAGAACCGCAAACGGCATGGCTGCCGCCACTGGGAGAAAGACTTGGGATAGTGACGCTTTGAGCGGCACAGGGACATGTTCCCAGATTGGAATTATTACAGTCCGGTCCGGAAAATGGGTTGCAATCAATCCCGGCATTATTGCCCAAGGCGATGGATCCTTGGCTTCGGACTGCCGGACCCGATGTCTTTTCAAAATTCACCGTTGTTTGCCTCTGGGCTGATCCTGAAGTCCCGATAACGGTGGCGGTCAGATGATCAGCGTCCACAGGGGTGAAGGTTACGGTAAAGCTTCCGCTCCCCAGGGAAATAGGCTGGTTGGGCGGCACAGGAGCCGTGGTCCAGTCGCTTCCCCCGCTGACCTTCAGGTATTTCCCTACATATTCCACCCCCCCTTGGGCGGTATAAAAGGCCCGGGTGGAATCGATAACCACCGGAACGGTTTCCTGGTGGGAGGACATGAGCGAACTGATAATGAAGCCGATGGTGCCCAAAATCAGGATAGCCACCATCAGGGCGATCAGGGAAAGCCCTTTTTCATCCCTTAACATTGCTTTATGATTCATATAATCCTCTATTTCCTTTGGGTTGAGGATACCTTACCCCCCTCCCTCGAGGGGGGGGACGAGATACGAGGCCCGAGATACGAGCTACGCTTATTATGAGTTATTTCTCGGATAAGCGCAGGTCCTGAACCGCACCGTCCCCCCTCCGCTGATGGACTGAACCAATTCCAGAGTAACCACCTTGGTAGTGCCGTCAACCGCCGGAATGAAAGCCTGAACGTTTCCGGTCAGGGAATTGGTGATTCCTCCGGAAACCCGGTTCAATACCCCACCGGAAAGGGTATAGGTAATTACCGTCGCCGACGGATGACTTTTGGTAAAGGAAATACTCGTATTGGGGGTGACGGTGATGGCGGCGCTTCGGTCGCCATCCTGAATTTCATCGGCCATGCGGCGTAGGGCCAGGCGGGCTTCATCGTACAGGATTTTGTGATCTCTGACCCGTACATAAGCCCCCATGCTGTTTCCCAGAAAAGAAAAGGTGTAGGCCCCCAGGATCCCCAAAAGGACGATACTTATGATCATTTCAATGACGGTAAACCCCTTATACGAAGGACGGCCCATTTGAGGGCTTTTATACCGGCCCATCTTGTGTATACCTATTCCTCAAAATCGGTGAAAAGGGTGGTAATGCTCATGCCCGCCGCCGGCAACTGAGGATGATAAACCGTCACCGTCACCCGTTTATAGCCCACGTCCGTTCCGGAGACCGTCATGTTGGCGTCCACATAGTGCATCTGTACCTGCCGTTCAAAGGCGGCATAGTTCCCCCCCAAAGAGGCCCTGGCCTCGTTGCCGATGTTGTTGTAGGGGACCGGCTGAAACTGCTCCATTTTCTCCTTGGCCAGAAATACCGCCCCGGCCACGATCCCGGGGTTCTCCATTTTAAAGACCGATCCTAAAAAGGGGGCCATGACGGTACTCATCAATATCCCGGCCAGGACAATGAAAAGAATCACCTCGATCAGGGTGAATCCCTTTATATGACGGACACCCCTCGGTCTAATAATGGTATGGAAGCGCTTGTTCATTTCCGCTTTCCGATCGTCAGGACAGGGTTACTCGACCGGTGTTTTGGATGACGGTGACCGTCACCCCGCCCACATTAACAGAAAAACTGGGGTTGGCCGAGGGAACCCCCTGACGGTTGAAGGTGATGGTCGTAGTGGTCCCTATGGTTACACCGGCAGGCAGGGCCACTGTCCGGCCGCCGGCGGTATAGGATCCGTTGCCGGAAGTAAAAATAACGGATTGGGAAGAGATGCCGGAAAGAGCCAACTCCTGGGTACGGCGGATGTCGGCGGCCACCAACTCGGCCGATTCCCGGGCATTGATCGGTCCGGTGTCCATCATGCGGGGGATCACCATGACCGCCAGGATACCAATAATGACGATGATGATGATCAGTTCAATGACGGTAAAACCTTTGGTCATCTTGCCCCTTCCAAGGCAAAGGCCAAGATTAAAACACAAAAAAAAGAGCCATAATTCCTTTATCTATCTATTTTTAAAACATATTTTGGGATTGCTGTCAAGGGCTTTCCGCATTCCGGCCGGTTTAGATCCCCCACTTCTTCTTTTTTCCCCCGCTACCCTGACAAAAGCGCACCACTCCTTGAAATTCTTAAGGAAGGGCTTATCTTTAACATTAAACAAAAATGGAAAGCCGGAAAGCGATGAAAATCATCCTTAAAAGAAAATGGATCCTTGTTGGGATGGTATTATTATCAATAACAACGACCGGGTGGTTGTTGGCCGCTTATCCGTTGAAGAAAGGGAAAACCATGGTGGAACCACATACCAGTACGAGCCTGGCCACCTTTGCCGGCGGTTGTTTCTGGTGCAGTGAAGCTGATTTTGAAAAAATACCCGGGGTGCTTGACGTCGTTTCCGGTTATACCGGCGGGGAAAAAAAGGACCCCACTTATGAAGAGGTATGCTCAGGGTCTACGGGACATGTGGAAGCGGTCCAGGTTCGCTACGACCCGGAGAAATTATCTTATGGAAAACTGCTGGACGTTTTTTGGAGACATATCGATCCCACCGACCCGGGAGGTCAATTCGCCGATCGGGGTTCGCAATATAGAACCGTCATTTTTTATCATAGCCAGGAACAGAAAAAAATGGCCGAAGCCTCCCAAGCAGCCTTGGACCGCTCCGGGCAATTCTCCAGACCCATCGCCACCGAGATCAGACCGGCCCGGATTTTTTATAAAGCCGAAGACTACCATCAAAATTACTGTCGACTGAATCCCTTAAGATACCGGTCCTACCGCCGGGGTTCCGGAAGGGATCGCTTTATTCAAGAAAACTGGGAGAAAAAGGAGAAGCCGGTTGTTCCTGAAGGGAAAAAAAGATATTCCAAACCGGATCAGACTGTCCTGAAAAAGAAATTGAGCCCCTTGCAATTTGAGGTGAGCCAGCAGGGCGGCACCGAGCCCCCTTTCCAGAATCTCTATTGGGACAATAAAAGGGAGGGGATCTATGTGGACATCGTTTCCGGCGAACCGCTTTTCAGCTCGCGGGACAAATTCGATTCCGGAACAGGCTGGCCCAGTTTCAGCAAGCCACTGGAACCGAACAACATTCTTGAGAAAGAAGATCGCAGCCTTCTCATGCGCCGCATTGAGGTCCGCAGCCGCTACGGGGATTCCCATCTGGGGCATGTCTTTCCCGACGGCCCCCAACCCGGCGGACTCCGCTATTGTCTGAATTCGGCGGCCCTGCGTTTTATTCCCAAAAAGGATCTGGAAAAAGAAGGGTATGGGGAATATCTTACCTTGTTTTGATAGACGGGTTTGTTCTATAGAGTTGAACTTTCATCCTGACTTTTGTAGAAGGCCGAAGACCATCCTTCCTCAATTTATGCCCTTGCATCTTTAAACTCCTGCACTATAATAAGCTCTCGGTCAACCTGAAAGGAAAGGGTGAAGCGTGCTCAAAGTAGCGGCGGTTGTTAATCTTCTGTTTATCCTGCTGATGGTCGGGTTTTCCACCTATCAGCTTTTTCAGGGTCGCTTCGATCTGGCCCTGGGGACGCTTCCCCTGTTGATGGTTTACTACATATTTGTCACCGCCAGGCGAAAAAGAAGCTCCTCAGATGAGGAAAGAAAATCAACCGATTGAAATAGAGCAATAGCTATGCAAAGCCTGTCTGTCCCCTCTTTCCTCTGAAATGAAAATAAAGAAAGAATAGTGACCTTGAAACCTTGACCCCTATTTTTTCAAAAGGAGGATCATCATGAAAGCCATCTTTACTATGTGGAAAAACACCCGCATGATCATCCTGACCGCGGTCTGCGCCGCTATTTACAGCGCAGCCCTGCTGGCCTTCAAAACCGCCATTCCCCTCATCCCCGGCATCACCGAGGTCCGGGTGGGCAATATCTTCCCCATGACCTTCGGGTTGCTTTTCGGCCCGGCCGGGGCCTGGGGCTCGGCCATCGGCAATCTGATCGGGGATATCTTCGGCGGCACCCTGACCCCCGGTTCCATCGCCGGTTTTGTGGGCAATTTTCTTCTGGGTTATCTTCCTTACACCCTCTGGACCACCCTGGTCCCTTTCCATAAAAAAACTTTTCATTGGGACCCGAAAGTCTGGAGCCATTGGCTGACCTATTTTCTGATCGCATTTATTTCCTCCACGGCTTGCGCGGTCGTTATCAGCGTCTTCGTCGACTTCATGGGTGTCGTGCCCTATAAGGTCCTGGTCAAGGTCATCTCCGTCAATAATACGCTGGGAAGTTTCATCGGAGTTATTCTGCTGACCTCGGTTTATAAATTGGTCAAAGAACATCTTCAACTTTATTGGAAAGACGTAATGGAAGAACCCGATCAGGGGCGCCCCTTGGCCGGTCCTTTGGGGGCTTGGGTGGTAGCCATTGCTTCCCTTTTCGGTCTTTTCGGCGGACTGTTCGCCGACCTCCCGGCGGGAATCCTGGGATGGGTTTCCACAGCCGCTATCCTGCTGGGAAGCCTCCTGCTTTAATTGGGGGCAAAGAGCAGAAGGTTTGGAGCAAATCCTAATGAAGGTACTCAAGCTTCCTTTTTATTTGTTGCACTATGCCCTTTGCCTTTTCAAGCAGGGAAGAACCCTGCAATGCCCCAAATAGGGTAACCGTCCCCGGGTTGATATCGTGACTATCGCCGTCTCCATCGAAAACCTCTCCTTTACTTACCAGGGCCAACAGCTCCCGGCCCTGAGGAATATTTCAGCCCGGATCAAGAAAGGGTCCTCGGTCTGTGTCATGGGCCACGGTGGGGCCGGAAAATCTTCACTCTGCTATTCTCTCAATGCCCTTATTCCCAAATTTTTCCGCGGGACCTATCAGGGTCGGGTTTTCATCAACGGAAAAGAAGCGGCCAGGTCCAATGTGGCCGCCATGTCCCGTGAGGTGGGGATGGTCTTTCAGGATTTTGAATCCCAGCTCTTTTCCACCAATGTGGAATTGGAAATGGCCTTCGGGCCGGAAAACCACGGATTACCACGCCCGGAGATTGAGAAAAGGGTTCAGGAAATGTTAAAGGCCGTGGGGCTGGGTTCCTTGCAGGAACGGCAACCGGCCACCTTATCCGGGGGCCAGAAACAACGCCTGGCCATCGGCTCCGTCTTGACGATAAAACCCCAAATCCTGGTCCTGGATGAACCTACTACGGATCTCGATCCCCAGGGCGCGGAAGAAGTCTTGGCCCTGACTGGTAAAATGCGCGGGGAAGGCCGGACCCTGGTGATGGTGGCTCCGGAACCGGAAATGGCCCTGGAGGCCGACGAACTGTGGCTGATGCAGGAAGGGGAAATAATCCGGCAGGGGCCGCCTGAGCAGATTCTAACCGACCTTTCCGCTATTAGCGCCTCGGGAATAAAACCCCCTGCCTTCATTGAACTTTTTCGTGCTTTACATTGGACCGGATCTCCCCTGACCCTGGAAGAGGCCCTGGATTTAATCGACCGGCAGGGAATAGTGAAAACCGCAAGACCTCCCATTCATTTTTCGGAGGACCTCCAACACCGGGCGCCTTTCCTTTTGCAGGCCGAGGGACTGGAATATCAATATCCTTTGCAGGAGGAAAGGGCCTTGAAGGGCATCCATTTGGGCCTAAGAGAAGGGGAGTTTGTAGCCCTGCTGGGGCAAAACGGTTCAGGCAAGACCACCCTGGCCAAGCACTGCAATGGCTTATTATATCCTGGGTCCGGCCGGATGCTGGTCCAGGGCAAACCGACCACCGAATATCGTCGGAAGGACCTGGCCCGGGAAGTAGGGTATGTTTTCCAAAATCCGGATCATCAGATTTTCGCCCGGACAGTGGAAGAAGAGGTCGGGTTCGGGTTGAAGGTCATGGGTCTGGACCAAAAAACCATCAGGGAAAGGATGGCCGAGGCCCTGGAAGTGGTCGAGTTGGAGGGTTATGAAAAAAAACTCCCCTTCACCTTGACCAAAGGAGAGAGACAGCGGGTGGCCGTGGCCTCGGTCCTGGCCGTCCGGCCTCGTCTCATTATTCTTGACGAACCCACCACCGGCCTGGATTACCTCCACCAGCGGCGGATGATGAACCTCCTTCGGCTATTGAACCAAAAGGGACACACGATTATCATCATTACCCATTCCATGTGGGTGGCGGCCGAGTATGCCCGTCGAACGGTTGTCCTCAAAGACGGAAAGATCATTCTGGACGGTCCAACCCGTCACCTATTCAGCCAAGAACCTGAATTGGCCCAGGCTTCACTGGCCCCGCCGCCATTGGTACAGCTCAGCAACCGTCTGGGACTCCAATCGTTAACCCTGGAAGAAATGGTCAAGGAACTTTCTCATCAGGACCGGGGACAAGGGGGGCAAATAAAGACTCCGGGGATGACTCTTAAGAATCAGTAACTTACGAATAGAATTCTACGCAAATTGGTTCGAAAAATACCATGAATATCTTCCTTTTCTTAGACAAAGACACCCCCATCCACCACCTGGACCCCCGGACCAAGCTCCTGGTCTCTGTTATACTTTTCGGTATCTGTTTGTCGTTTAATCACCCCCTATATATGGCAGTAATCAGCTTAGGGGTCCTGCTCACGGCCTGCTGGGCCAGGGCCCTGCCCAATTTTTGGAAACTGCGCTATATACTGATGTTACTGGTCCTTTTTAGTTTTGTACTCTGGCCTTTCTTTGTCCCCGGGCCGACCATCTGGTTTTCCTGGGGACCTTTTAAGGTCAGCCGGGAATCTCTTTTCTACGGCCTGGCCATGGGCCTGCGTTTGGCCACTTTCGTCGGCATCGGTTTGATCTTTCTTTCCACCACCCGCAATGAGGAATTGACCAACGGTTTGATCCGAATGGGGATGCCTTACCCTTTGGCCTTTGCCCTTTCCACAGCCCTGCGCCTGGTCCCGACCTTCGCCGGGGCTGGGGCGACCATTATCCAGGCCCAGATGTCCCGGGGATTGGATTTGGAAACAGGCAGCATCTTCAAGCGCCTGGGGAAATTCATCCCCCAGGCCGTCCCTTTGTTCATTTATGCCATCCACCACACCAACGCCCTGGCCATGGCCCTGGAATCCAAAGGATTTGACCCCAGGGCCAAGCGGACTTTTTATTACGAAACAAGGATGAAAGCCATCGATTATGGAGTATTAAGTTTTTTCGTCCTGCTCTTGGGGATAGCGCTTTATTTAAGAATAGCCCTGGGTATGGGTGTAGTTATCCGGGGAAGACTTTGAAAACATGTCAGGGGCATTAATAAAAACGAGGGGGGAGTAAATCCCCCCTCGTTTGTTTAGGTTATGTTGTTTTGGTTCCGGCTGGTCCGGGTTGGATTATTTTAAAAGAGGATCCGGAGACCGGCCCCGACCCGTCCTTTTTCCATAAAATCACCGATCTCGTCATAGACGGAGCGGAGTTCGAAGAACATCCCGAAGTTGGGTCCTTTGGGTTTATCGTTGAATTGAAAACCCGTTTGCAGGATCACATCGACATCCGTTTCCTTTTCGGTTATCCAGACCCCGGCACCAGCGCCGACCCAAAACTTCCTGGCCGGATGGAAAGCGAAGACGACATCACCCAGGAACCCTGTATAGTCATTCTCGGGGCCGTCCAGCTTGGCCGCGACGCCCACCAGCCCGGTCAGGGAGAGTTTTTCCGTAAAACGGTATTGATAACCGCCACGAACCAGACCGAACCAGGTCGGATCGAGCCGGACCATGGGCCCCACATCAACCACGACGAAACCCTTTTTGGGTTCTTCCACTTTAGCCGGAGGAGGCGGTGGAGGTGGGGCGGCCTTGGCCTCTTCCTTCTTTGGAGGCGGAGGAGGCGGCGGCGGAGCTACCTTGGGCTCTTCCTTTTTCGGAGGAGGAGGCGGCGGCGGTGGCGGCTTAGGAACATCTTTTATATCCTTTAAGGCCACATTCAAACAGATGGCCGGAATGATAAATTCGTAATCCATATTGTTATAGCGGACCACTGTTCTAAAAGCCTTGAACGGTTTTTTCCCGGCCCAAATAACATCCCTGGCCACACCGACCTTTTTATTTTTCTTATACATCATCCATTGCATTTTTTCGCCCGTCTGGACCTGAACCGTTTCCGGTTTGGCGTCCTTCAACTGAACCATGAAGGGGGCGAAGAGTTCCGGGGCGCCGGCTTTTTTAAATCCGGCATTGAGGTCCTTTTCCGCCTTTTTGGCTGTGGCATAGACCTGCTCCGCTTGGAGGTTTTTTGCCTTATAGATGGGGGTCACGCCGAGGCGTTTGATTTTTTGCGCACCCTCCACATA
>JBFMBU010000143.1:0-3386 GCA_040755035.1 Thermodesulfobacteriota bacterium | reverse complement strand
TCTTGCCCGAACCGGCCGGGGCCGAAATCCAGGTCACCGGATATGCCCGGTACTCCTCCAGCAGCCCATAAAGCCGTTCCCGGGGAAAGACCCCCCGGATCCGGGGGCGGGTGATCTTGGCGATGGGAGCAGGATTCTCCGGCATAGGGGGTTAGGGAAATTCTAAACTGAAACAGAAAATTAATTTTGCGGGCGATTAACTCGAATCAATAGGCCGATAAAATCCGATTCTTTTTGAACCGAATCATGGATGCGCTTGGCCAGAGCCTTAAAGTTTGGATCAAAGGTGCAGGCAATGATCCCTGCATGTTTGGCTTTTTTCCTGTGAAGGCGTATGAAATGCTTTCGATTTAATGTAAGTAAAATTCGGCCATTCTGAGAGGCAAAGGCCAATACTTCTTCGTCTGCCAGGGCCTGATTCGCTTTGCCCGTCTCTTGAATCGTCAAAACATTGTGGCCTTGTTTTCTCAGTTCATCCACTACCGGAAGAGGAAAATTTTCGTTGGAATAGAAGTGCGCCATCAGGCCGATTCGTTTTCGCGAATTTGTGTTTCGATTTCTTTGCGATGACTCCGATAATAACCCCAGGCGCTGGCCAGGTCTTCTGCACGTAAGGAGGGATAAGCTTTTAGTAAATCGGCTTCGCTGGTTCTTAACTTGCGTGCTTGAACCAAAACCCAAACCGGAATGCGGGTGCGGACGATGCAGGCTTCACCTCCTGCAACTTCAGGACGGCTTTCGATGCCTGGAAAGGCGTCACCTATGTCTCGGGTTACCCACTGAAGCAACTGGGCTTTCTCCGCCCGGGACATGGTGGATAGTAATTTTTCAACTTGTTCGGTCCTGGTCATAGGCACTCACTTTGGATTGGTTATGCCATTACTTGTCTATTAAATAGTGTCCATCCGGTAATTGGAATTTTCGGATAGGCACTAACTAATTATAAAACAAGAAAAATACAGAATCAAGGAGGAAAATTGAGCGAAAAAAAAGGCCAAAGAAAAGGGGAAGGCGGGGAACTAATGCCCCGCCTTTCAGATTGAAGTAGTAACCCCTTCCCTAACGATTTTACCGAGGCGTCGCTGCAAATCTATGCCATTGAAATGTACAAAAAAGGCAAGGTCATTCCTGACCCTGCCTTTCAATGTAATGCTTTCTGACAATGAGTATATTTTTCTGATTTTTTATTTAAACCTAAGGCTCTTGACGATTTTCCTCGCTGCCTCGAAATTGTTAGAAGGATGGGCAGCGACTAAAACCCACTTCCCGTCTCTATAGACCGAAACAATCAAAGTCGTAATAGGAGTCCCCCCTCTGTTCCAGGCCATTTCGGAATAATAGGCTTTGGTGCCGTCTGACAGGGTAATCTCCTCGTTTTTTAAAATCTTGATGGCTATCCCCCCCAATACTCGCTCTAAACCCTGTTTCCAAACTTTCTCATTAACATCTTTTAGCTCAATTCCTTCTTCAATGGATCTAACGGCAGCGCTGACATCAAAATTCCAAGCAGTTTTGACGGCCCATACTTGATAAGGGGATGCCTTTGCTATAGGGGTACAGTCTCCAGGGTTGGAGATGAAAAAGACGGGCTGGCCGTTATAGGAAAAATCCATGGTTGAGGTAATTTTTTTGGTTTCGGTGGAAGCGGGTTTTTCAGGCACGGTGTAGGTATGGATACATTCAACCACTTGTTTCCCCCCAGCAAGCTGTTTGCCTTTAAAAGACTCACTTCCCTTAATCCCATCAAAACGCAGGGTCCCCCGGATAAGCTCGGCGGTTCCCTCATAAATTATATAGGCATCACCTGTCGGGTCTAATTTCAGGGGTAAGGATCTATATTCATAGACTATTTTTGAATTATCTTTAAAGGTTCTTACGCCAAATCCATGTGTAATCCCCCCCTTACCCATAGTGAAATCAAATACACAGTATTCATTGTAGGTGAAGGTCTCACCATTATCACAGGTACCTGACCCTTCATATTCGTAAATACCGAAGGAATGACCCGGGGAATCGGAAATCCTCTTTATAGGGATTGTTTTTGCTTCGCATTTACATTTAGTGGTTTCTGATAAAGCCGGTACAGCAAAGCCCCAAATCAGAAATGGAACGACAAAAAAACCAAAGCAAAAAGCAACGATTTTTTTACGGCCATGATCCTAACCTCCTTTTTGGTTCTTCCTAATTTGATATGGTTATTTTTTATGCCAATTCGGTCCGGAAAGTTTCTTGCCTTTAAGTAACGTCCCTCCTGTTAATGGTTGTTAATTCCCATGCCCCGCTTTTTGGGGCGTGGCACCACCAAAGATGAAAATATGCTCATTAGGCTACATAACCTATTTACGTACAAATCTCAGCAGGAGTGCTAAAGCTTCTGTAAACTCCAAGCCCATTAAATCATTTTATCAGAGCAAGGGTTCCTAAAAGGTTACAAAGCCGGTTTGGATCTCATTGAAATCAGTAATAAAATAATTTTGAGGGACGGAAAATTAGTTTTTTCAAACTTGGGCGCCCTTCTGGTATTGGTGGGGATTGAAGTTTCCTATTACTTATTGAAATAATCATAATAATGTGTATATTAAATACATGCAATTTGTTTGGGATGAAAGTAAGCGCATTGCGAATAGGAAGAAACATCGGCTTGATTTTGCCGTTGGATGGAAAGTATTCGCAGGTCCGACCTTCACCTTTGAAGACAGGCGATTTGAATATGCTGAGCAAAGATTTATATCTATGGGATTGTTGGATAGGCAGGTCGTCCTTATAGCCCACACGGAAATCGCAAAAGAGATTCGGATTATTTCTATGAGAAAGGCCAATAAAAATGAACAAAAAATCTTCTTTGAAAACCTCTGATGAAATTCCAAAGGTCACCAAGGCCGATATAGCCCGTGCCAAATTTCGGATTGATCTTGAGGAAGTGCCAAGAAAGAAGCGTATTAATATTATGCTGGATTCCGGGGTATTGGAGTTTTTCAAACAAAAAGCGAGCGGCCGGGGATATCAAACGCTGATTAACGAGGCACTTAAAAGAGCGATTAATCAGGAAGATATGGAAAGAATTATTCGGCGTGTGGTTCGTGAAGAATTGTCCCAAAAGAACAGGTAAAAGACTATTCCCGGGTTATTGAAATTTCCGCGAAATTTTTATACCCCCCGACGACTATTTTTTATCAGCATTGAAAATGAAATTAGGGGACGTTGTTCATTTCAGTCAGTTTTGTTAGCCTCTTCCATCCCTTTGACGGCCATAGCCACTCCGGTAGTCCCCACCCCAACCTGGCGGGCGATTTCGGCCTTTGAAATCCCCAGTTCCCGATATAAATAATAACAGAGTCTCTTCCGCAGTTCCGACACGGCCCTTCGCCGACTCCCGGACCTTAGTT
>JBFMBU010000142.1:0-2284 GCA_040755035.1 Thermodesulfobacteriota bacterium | reverse complement strand
CCTTTCGTGCGGATCAGCCACGGAAACAGTCCGCGGCCATCCTAACCAAAGGAGCTTTTTTATTAAATACTACAGCATAGCTTTTTCTACTCTCCCCGGCGTAGCCGGGGGCTTAGCAATGGAGTTACTAAACCCTTCGCTCCAGAAACTGTTGGTACTCATAGAGATTGTTTAATACCCGGGCGGCGATTTCAAAGGAATCACAGGTGGGAATGTGACATTCATGAAACCACTCAGCCACTTCCTGGTTAAAAACGTCTAATCCGATATCTCCTTCATGCTGTTGGGCAACGATCAGGGGTTTCTTCATCTCCTCCTTACCCTTGATGACCTTTTGGAGGTATTTAATCACCCCCGACCGGCCCATTTCCTGAAACATCCAGGTGAATTGGGCCTGGTAGATCAAAGCGTCAATGTTGGGATCATCCCTTAAAACCCGGGCCAAGCGGAAGAAATGGTCCTCCTGTTCAAAAGAGGCATCGAGGGGGTTCTTGACGCTGTTCCCCTGAGGCGGGATGAATTCACTTAATATTTGGATGCTCTTTTCGCTCAAAGGGGGCACTTTGAGCCCTTCCTTTTCCGCCATATCGGTCATGGTCACCGATCCTCCGCCGGCCCCGCCCAGTATGGCCACATTCGGACCTTTGGGCAGGGGAAGCATGCGCAAGGCGGCAAAAGTGCTCAAGGCCTCCTGCATGGAATGAACGGAAATGATCCCGGTCTGACGGCACATGGCTTCCCAGATCTGCTGGGAACCGGCAATGGCCGCCGTATGGGATTGAGTGGCCCGTGAACCCCCTTGGGTCTGGCCGCCTTTCCAGATGACCACGGGTTTCTTAGGTGTAATTCGCTTGGCCGCTTCAAAAAAGGCCCGCCCGTCCCGAAGACCTTCCAGGTAAGCCCCAATCATTGTTATCCTTGAATCCTGGGCGAAGTATTCCAGAAACTCGGAAGCCTGCACCCCCCGGGCGTTTCCGAAACTGACCACTTTGTTGAAATAAATATCCCGCTGCGGACCCTGGCGGATAATATGACTGGCCAGTTGGCCGCTTTGGGAAAAAAAACCCACAGCGCCCGATTTGGCAGGAAATTGATCGTCCCAGGCGATTCCCCCTTCCGGACAATAGACGCCCATGCAGTTAGGGCCGATAATCCGCACTCCCCCCTTCCGGGCGGTTTCCACAATCCGGTCTTCAATCCCGGCCAACTCCTCCTGCCCGGTTTCGGCAAAGCCGGCGGTGAGAAGGTGGACAAATTTGACTCCTTTGGACACACATTCCTCCATGACCTTCAGGGCGGCCTTGGTCGGTATGGTAAAAACAGCCAGATCAATCTCTCCCGGAATATCGGTTATCGTAGGATAGACCTTATAACCCAGGATATTCTTGGCTGTGGGATGAACCGGATAAATGTCCCCTTGAAAATCCTGATTGAAGGCCCCCGACATATAGGAGTTGCCGGAGTTCCAGCGTTTCCCTTTTTTGGGCGAGGCCCCTACATAGGCGATATGGCGTGGATAAAACAGTTTATCCAATTCGTGTTCTTTACTTTCAGACATTTTTTCCTCCGAATAAAACTTAAACCAGGCCATTTTTTACTTGGCCTACAATGATATTGATATTATTGGAATGGTCCTCCAGGGATTTATCAGAAAAATCGATTAAAAAGGAAATTCCAGGCGGTTTATTGAGTATAAAAGATGGTTCCCAAGGGGTCAAGAGAAAAAAGCCCCCCTTTACTCCGGCAGGTTCCTATGATAGAAAGAAAAAAAATGACCCCGGTCTGAAAAGGAGAAACCGTATGATCAAGGAATTGGTTTTGAAGAACCGCAGTCGACGTCGTTTTTTTGAAGAAACAGCTATTGATCTTAATACGTTAAACGAATTGGTGGATCTGGCCCGCTGCTCCGCCTCGGGAGCCAACCGGCAGCCCTTGAAATACGTGCTTTCCTGCGACCCGGCCAAGAACGCCAAAATCTTCCCCAATTTGTTTTGGGCCGCGGCCCTCAAAGACTGGCCCGGTCCGGCGGCCGGAGAACGTCCATCAGCCTATATCATCATTCTCGGAGATAAGGAGATCAGTCCCAATTATGGGGTCGATCATGGCATCGCCGCTCAGAGCATCCTCCTGGGGGCCGTGGAAAAAGGACTGGGCGGATGCATGTTAGGGGCCATCAATGTAGAAGGTCTCCGTAAAGCCCTGCAGATCCTGGAGCGGTATGCGATCCTGCTGGTGGTTGCCCTGGGAAAACCCAAAGAAGAGGTGCTTTTGGAACCCATTGGCC
>JBFMBU010000141.1:0-12425 GCA_040755035.1 Thermodesulfobacteriota bacterium | reverse complement strand
AACGATTGGCAGGAAAAAGATTTTGTTCTCAGTTATTTTGGATCGAAAGGGAAAAAGGCGGTTCGATCTTATCGGGAATTCGTGGAGGCCGGAAAGGGCCTTGGGCCAAGGCCGGAGTTGGTTGGCGCGGGAACTGGGGATTTCAAAGGCCGAGATCGCCCGCCAGGTTGGCGTGGGGACTACCGGAGTGGCTATGGCCGTCAAAGGGATGGAAGAGGCTAACAAAACTGACTGAAATGAACAACGTCCCTCATTTCGCAGGTGGAATTTCAGAACATTTCTGCCAGGGTAGTTAATGCCGGCACCAGTGGTGTTGCTGAACTCAACGCCCTTGCCCAGCAGTGGCCAACGATGTTCTCGGAAAGGCATCAGGTTATTGAGTCCTTCGAGACCCATGGTTCATGCGCCTTTGCTTTTATAGATCCTTACCTACCGGCCTAAACGGATGGTTCTTAGTTCTGACTTTCTCTATGATTTTCCAGTTTCCTAAAAAAGTATTTCAATACCTTCTTCCTGATACCCCTTTAAACTGGTCCAGGGATAATAGGCCAAATAATTCCATCTTTCTTAAAGGAAAACAACCATGCAAAAAAGGATAACCGAACCCTGTGATCTACTGGACGACCAGGGGTTATTGATCAACCCCGGATACGCTACCCGTGCCCTCTGGAAGTATGACCGCAGCAAGATCAAGGCCGGGTGGTACCGGATAAAGGAATGGGATTACTATGCCGTCTTGTCTATGGCAGACGGATACGGCATCACCTTCACCATGGCCGATCTCGGTTATATCGGCACAGCCGCCGTCTGCTGGCTGGATTTTAAGAAAAAAACCTCCAGGCAAGTGGGGGCCATGTCCAGCCTGCCTATGGGGAAAATGGGTTTCTCCGCCACTCCCGCCCTGGGCGAGGTGAATTTTTCCGATAAAAAGATCAAACTCCAATACCGTGTATCCGGTCCGGAAAGGATCATTCAGGTCGAGGTGCCGGGCTTTGAAAATGAAAAGGGAGATCGGGGCTTGAAAGGGGAGTTGGTCCTCTATCAGGATCCCCTGATGGACAGCATGGTTATCGCCACTTCCTGGAAGGAGAACCGAAGGGCTTTTTATTATAATCAAAAAACCAACTGCCTGCCGGCCAGGGGCTCCATTACCCTGGGTGACCGGGTTTACCCGTTTAATCCGGAAAGTTGTTTCGGTGTTCTGGATTGGGGGCGCGGCAACTGGACCTACAAAAACCGCTGGTATTGGGGATCGGCCTCAGGAATGCTCCAGGGTTATCCCTTCGGTTGGAACATCGGTTACGGATTCAGCGACCGTTCTCCGGCCACGGAGAATATGCTCTTCTATAAACACCAGGCCCATAAACTGGAGGAGGTTTCCTTTCATTTCAACCCTGAAAATTACCTGACCCCCTGGAAATTCACCAGCAGCGACGGTCGGTTTGAAATGGATTTCCAGCCCATCCTCGACCGTCAGACCCATACGGAAATCATGTTTTTAAAATCGATCCAGCACCAGGTCTTCGGGACCTTCAACGGAAAAGCGGTCTTGGACGATGGAACCGAATTAACGGTCGAAAACTTTTTAGGATTTGCCGAAGATGTGCTGAACTGGTGGTAGCGGATAGAAAAAAAGAACAAAATGAGATCGTAATCCACGAAAATGTCGGTATATAGTTGGTAGGGTTTTTGGTCCCGCACCTTAGTGGTCCCTGGTCAAAACTACATTTCAGAACGACAACAAGGAGAATAATATCAGGCAAGCATTTGGTCCGCAAATGATCGAGCATCGTCTTCTTGAACGGATGATTTCGGAAATCAGAACTGTTTTAGGTGACATCAAAAGGAAGCACGAGGCCGATCCGCAAAAAGGGAAGTTAGTGCAGAAAGTGCTTAGCTATTTAACGAGGATGGGACACCTCCCCTATTTCCTAAATGATTCAAGTTTTAAAGGGGACTCTAAAGAAAATTTGGGATTGTCCCCCTTTTTCAGCAGGGAAACCGGCCACCCCAAGATACCGGGTTTTCCTTTTCATGTTTTCTTCTTGATTATGATGCGACCTTTTTTTATACTGAAACCACCATTGTTTCCCAGGGAAACATCCTTTTCCTGAAACCCACCCTGTTTGAAACAGGGGATTTTTTGAGCTCCTTTTCCTTAAGGGGGCGGTTGGGCGGGCTTCTTCCTGAGTAGGATACTATTTTCCTGAAAAAGCGGAGGTTTTTATGTCAAAGGAAAGATCATCGGATCTGTACGAATTGTTCCATCCTAAAAGTCTGGCCGTGGTCGGGGCATCACCCAAAAGGGGGTACTTGAACCGCTGGGGGGGTAACACCTTCATTGAAGGGGCCATTAATTTAAACTTTCCCGGCAACATTTATCCGGTCCACCCCAAAGCCGAAACCATCCTGGGTATTAAAACGTATAAAAGTGTCAGGGACATCCCGGGGGAGATTGATTTGGTTATTTTCAGCATACCCTTCAGCACCGTCTTGCCGGTTATGGAGGATTGCGTGGCCAAAAAAGTCAAATTCGTCCACCTTTTTACCGCCGGTTTCAGCGAAACCGGTCGACCGGAGTTGGCGGAAATTGAACAGAAACTGATCGCCCTGGCCAAAGAGGGCGGAATCAGGGTCGTGGGCCCCAATTGTATGGGGCTCTATTGTCCCGAAGGGGGGCTGGCCTGGACCAGCGAATTTCCCCGGGAACCGGGATCGATAGGGTTTGTTTCTCAAAGCGGGCAACTGGCCGGACATTTTGTTCAGGAAGGGGGCGATCAACATCTTCGATTCAGCAAAGTCGTCAGTTTCGGAAACGCTGCCGACCTCAAGGCCCACGACTTTCTGGAATACCTGGCCGAAGATGACAAGACCGAGATTATCGGGGCCTATATCGAAGGCTTAAAAGACGGTCGGGAATTTTTCGACATAGCTAAAAAAATCACGACAAAAAAACCGCTGGTGGTCTGGAAAGGTGGCCAGACCGAAGGCGGGGCCAGGGCTACCCAGTCCCATACCGGTTCTCTGGCCGGATCCATCCAGATCTGGCAGGCCCTTTGCCGGCAGGCAGGCATCATCTCTGTCAACTCCATGGAAGAGTTGATCGCCACCATCGGGGCCTTGCAGCGTTTGCCGCTGCCAACGGGTCTGAATGTGGCCATCCTGGGCGGGGCCGGCGGCGGATCGGTAACCATGACCGATCTGGCGGAAAAAGAAGGGTTAAAGGTTCCGCACCTGACCGAAAAAACCATCCGTGCCTTGGAGGAATTCGTGCCGATTCAGGGCAACAGCGCCAAAAATCCCCTGGACATTATGGGCGCCCTTTTCAGCGGTGGGCCAAAAATATTCGGGAGACTGATAGAGCTGCTGCGGGATGACCCGAATATTGACGCCCTTATCTTTTCTCAAAACATCGACATGTTTTTTCGAAGACTCGACCGCTCCTTCCTGGATGATTTCATCCGCATGACCGTGAAGAGCATGCATGAACTGGGAAAACCCCTTTATCTCGTTTTGGGGCAGGCCCGCTCCCTGGAGGGAGAAGCGTTGAGACAGGATGTGGAACTGAGGTACCATCAATATAATATGGCGACCTTCTCCTCTTTCACTATGGCCGCCCGTGTTTACCGGAATACGAAAAAGTACCGGGATTTTCTTTCTTCACATAACCTTCCTTTTCCGGTTTTTCGCCAAAACCAGTAACCCAGAAGGGGATTTCTTCGGAATCCTTTATGGGAGATTTTTCTGGATAGGGAGTTCTTATGGATGGTAAAACCCGAGCCGATATTAAATCGGGGGCCCGTGTGCGCCTGGTGCAGAAACACGATCAGCCTACCGGCAAACTGACGGAAGGGGTCGTCAAGGACATCCTGACCCGATCACCGGTCCACCCCCATGGAATAAAAGTTCGCTTAATAAGCGGGGAGGTGGGGCGGGTGAAAGAGATTCTTTCGTGAACCGTTATGCCCTCTTCACCGATGGGAGTCTCCATCCCAAGCTTCGATCCGGGGTGGGTGGTTTCCTGATCGTTCCCCTAACATCGCTGAGGGATGATCAGGAAGGCCTGACAAAATCTGATGTTGCCCATCGAATAGTGTTAAGAAGATTTGAAGACACCTCTTCCACGGAATTGGAAATCCGAACCGTTTTATGGGCCTTGGAGGAATATCAGAAAGAAAATAAAACCGCCTCCCGGGACTTACGAATCTTTACCGATTCCCAGTGTCTTGCCGGTCTTTTAAAGAGAAGACCCGGATTGGAAGACAGGGGTTTTATTTCCAGGAGGACCAATCGACCGCTGAAAAATGCCTCCCACTATTTCCGCTTTTTCCAACTTTACGACCAACTGGACTTTACGATCGTCAAAGTGGCCGGTCACGCCCCTTCAAATTTCCAGGACCGGATTCACCGTGTTTTTTCCTGGGTTGACAGGGAAATACGAAAGGCCTTGAATCATGGTCTCTGTGGTGAAGAAGGTCCGGGCAGGATTCATTTGCCGGGGAATGAACCTCTTTAGGAGATAGTAAGAATATTTCACCGCCGGCTCCGGGATCTTGGAGCCTTTTTGGAATGATCCGTGTGAGGTTATTCAACCATCAAAACAAACGCACTGAATTCGACAGGGAGGAAAAATCATGGATAGCGTTGTACACTTTGAAATGCCTTACGACAACCGGGAGAGGGTAGCCAAATTTTATGAGTCGGTCTTCGGTTGGCAGATGCAGATGCTGGGCGAGGAAATGGGTGGATATGTTTTAGCCACCACCACCGAAACCGATGAGATCGGTCCTAAAAATCCCGGAGCCATTAACGGTGGCTTTTTCCCCAAACAGCCTGAGGAAGGGGCGCAATATCCTTCTCTGGTCATCGCTGTGGAGGATATAACCTTAGGCATAAAAAAAGTAAGCGAGGCCGGGGGGAAAATACTGACCGAACCGCAGGAGATACCCGGGGTCGGGCAATATGTCTCCTTCATCGACCCCGAAGGCAATCGCCTGAGCATGCTTCAACCCATACCGCGCAATTGGCATGCGCCGAAGGTTGAATAATCGAATCCATCCTGGGCCACCAAGGCAAAAATTGTCTTAGTAACTTACGAATAGAATTCTACGCAAATTGGATAGAATTTATTCTAAAACAGGAATTTAACCCGGACCGAATGAGAAATTTTAGGATTTCCAATTTTGGTTCCGTCTGGTCCGGGTTGGGTTTGAATGGTTCAAAGAGGGGGGAAATTGAAATCAAGGGCATCGGTAGTTTGGTTAGGCATTGGAATTCTCTTTCTCCTAAATGCTATTTTGGGACGATACCTGGTTTTGCCGGGCTACCTCGCCGGCCTCGAAACCGGAAGAGGCACGGTTGAGGCGGCCAGTCAGACCGTACCGGTCTGGAAAATTATCCGCTACCTGCTCTGGGCCTACTCTTTCAAGCTGGGGGTCTTTTTTGTCGGTTTAGGTGTTTTACTGCGAACGTCCATTCCGAAACGGCGTTTCTGGCTGATTGTCTGCGGAGGAATTGTATACCTTCTGCTGGCCTACACTCCTCTCCCCGGTCCCTATCCCCTCTTTTTTGGAATGGGAGGCATCCTGATCACCTTATTGCTGGTGCTTATTCTCAGGCGCTGGGCCAATGAGCACGATCAGCTCAAGGAATTGGGGAAGACTTCGTCAGACTATCGCCTGATCGGTTATTTCTTTTTCGCCATGGCTACCTACAACCTTTGTCCGTTGATGGGGGTCAAGACCTTCGGCCTTTATCCGGAAAAGATGATCCGATTCGGCCTGCAAACGGAAGCCGCTTCTTTTGCTTCCCGGATCATGATTGAGCTGGTTCTGGGCTGGTTTTTCATCTTTCTCAGCCACCGCAGGGCATCTTAAATCTCTTTTTAATACGAACCTTCTAAAAAGGAAAAAGATATGAGTTCATCAAAAAAGGACCTGTTGGTTTTCAGAACGGGAAGAATCGGGCGACTGGAGCTGAAAAACCGCTTGGTGCGATCCGCCACCTATGAAAACGGGGCCACGCCCCATGGAGAAGTTACCGGGCCTTTGGTTGATCTCTATCGTAAACTCGGTCAAGGAGGAGTCGGCCTGATCATCACCGGCATCACCGCTGTCATGGCCAAAGCCCATTCCCCGCACCGCTCCATGCTGATCGATGAGGACGATAAAATTCCAGGGCTGAAAAAAATTGCCGACGCGGTCCATGGTCTGGGCAACGGCTGTAAAATCATGCTGCAACTGCATCACCCGGGTCGTCAGATCATTAAAGCGGAAGACGCCCCACGACTTATGCCCTATTTTCCCCCGGCCCTCCTGGCCATTCGCCAACGTAGTACAGAGAATCCCCCACCCGGTCAAAACCCGCCGTCTGAACCGCCCAGGCTGCCTGATCCGGTGGCTCCTTCGGCCGTCCCGGATACCCTGTTCGGGAGAACTCCGAAGGAACTGAGTCTGGAAGAGATTGAGGAAATCATCGAGGCTTTTGCCCGGGGAATAGGCCGGGCCGAGGAAGCCGGATTCGATGGAGTCCAGCTCCATGCGGCCCATGGCTGGCTGCTGAGTTCCTTCTTGTCGCCCCATACCAATAAAAGGCAGGATGAGTATGGCGGTTCTACGGAGAACCGTCTTAGAATGGTAAAGGAAATTATCGAACGAGGTCGAACACGAGTCGGTTCAGATTTCCCCATCCTGATCAAAATCAATACAACCGATTTTTTCCCGGATGGAACCGACCTGGAAGAAACAGCCAAAGTGGCTTTACTTTTAAAAGATATCGGCTTTGCCGCCATTGAGACGAGCGGAGGTATGTGGGAAACCGTCGCCCGAGGGGAAAAAGAGCTGGGCTGGCCTGCTTATCTGCTCCCTGAATCGCGGACCCAGATCAATAATATGGATCAGGAGGCCTATTTTTTCCCCGGCGCGGAAAGGGTCAAAAGACAAACCGGTCTTCCGGTTCTGCTGGTGGGCGGACTGAAATCCTTGCCAAAAATAGAGGAAGTCCTTCAAACCGGCATGGTCGACTTTATTTCCCTGGCCAGACCACTGATCCGCCAACCTGGTCTGCCCAACCTGTGGCTGAGCGGTCAGGGTCCGGAAAAGGCAGCCTGTATTTCCTGCAATGCCTGTATTGCCGCGGGGGAGACCCTCTTAGGCTGCAAGCAACTGGAGGTAAAGCCAAAAACGACTTAACGAAAAGGGGCAAGGTAAATCGCGACCGCTGGCCTTACCCTTATAATACAACCTCTATGAGTAGCGGCCCTTTGGAGTCAACACCCTTGGCGAAATATTCATTGAACTCCTCGGCAGTGCTTGCCCGGCAGGATTTCACCCCCATAGCGCCGGCCATAACACAAAAATCCAGTCGCGGATTATCCAATTGGAATAAGGGGCCGATGAAATTTTTGGCGGCATCGATACCGACCCGCTGGGCCTCCAACTCAAGGATGGCATAGGAGCGGTTGGAAAAAATCACATTAATCACATCCAGGTTTTCCCGGGCCTGGGTCCATAAGGCCTGCATCGTATACATCGCCCCTCCGTCCCCGCTCAAGGCAATGACCTTTCGGTCGGGACAAGCTACAGCCGCCCCTATTGCCAAGGGCAAACCCAGTCCGATGGATCCGCCGGTTAAATTTAACCAGTCGTGTCTAGGGGCCCCTCGGGTCCATTTCATCAATCCATTACCGGAAGTTCCCGACTCATCACAAACAATAGCTTTCTCCGGCAGTAAGGCCCCAATGGTTGCCGCAGCCGAGATGGGGTTTAATGGGCCGGTCGGCAATTCAGGCCGATAGGGGTCATACTGAGGATAACTCTGATTGGATAGACCCATTTCTTCCGCCAGGTCACATAGGGCTTGAATACCGTCCTCTTCCGGGCGGGCCAGGATATGCAGTTGACAATCTTTCGCTATCAGCCTGGTCGGTTTATTGGGATAGGCGAAAAAAGATTCGGGACGCACCGTTTCCACCAGAATCAGATGTTTGATCCCTTCGAATCGTTTTGCAGCCTGTTCGGCGAAGTAGGGCAAACGGTTAATCTTAGCTATCCCGGCTCCCCTTTCCAGGCGGCTGACGAAGGTATCACAATAAAGGGAGGCCTTGGTTCCCGTGGAAATCCGGGCCGCCGCTTCTAAGCCTTTCTCCCTGAGCGCTTTTCCATTCATTAACAGACAAGCCGGTTCCCCGGATAACAAGACGGAGGCTATTCCCCGAATGGTTTCCTCTGGAACTCGGGGGGTTTTATGAATCAGGGGTATTAGTGGAGGTTGGCTGGTGCTCTCCCCCCAGGAAACATCCGCCGGTAGAATCAGGGTGGTGATTCTCCCCGGCGATCTCCTGGCTTCGGCCGCCGCTTCGGCTCCATCCCAGGCGATAACCTCCGGATGTAAAGACGTCCTGACCCAATGGGAAACAGTTCGGGCAATACCTTCCACATCGGAATTCAGCGGTGTTTCGTTGGATTTATGGTAGGTGGCATGGTCTCCCACAATATTGATTATCGCTGACCGTGCCTTTCCGGCATTGTGGAGATTGGCCAAGCCGTTACCCAGCCCCGGCCCTAAATGCAATAGGGTGCAGGCCGGTTTGCCCGCCATTCGGGCATAGCCATCCGCGGCCCCGGTGGCCACCCCTTCGAAAAGGGTCAGGATGGGACGCATTTTTTTTATGGAATTGATGGCCGCGAGAAAATGCATTTCAGAAGTCCCGGGGTTGGTAAAACACACTTCGATCCCGGAATTCAATAATGCCTGTAGAAGATTTTCGGCTCCGGTCATTTTAAAAAACCTCCAGAGAATGAATTAGTTCTCATCCGGAAATTTCAATTTTCAGATGAAAACAGGAATAGAGTGTAACCCATCCCCAACGGGAATGTAAACACCTTATAATTTTAAATAGTTTTCATCCGGAAATTCAAAATTTCCGGATGAAGCTTAGAGCAGTCAGCAATCAGCAATCAGCAAACCTGCACCAATAAAGGATTTTGCTGGACGCTAAATAGCGAAGGGATGGCCTGAACCCCTTCAGAACCTTCCTCATTGACTTGTTCCAGGGGTATTTACCGGTTTCAAAAGAAACGGCGTTCTTTTTTGGGAAAAAGCTAAAAAAATGAGAACGTAAAATATTACACTTGACTACTGGCGAAAAGTGTTGAAAAATCTATCCATTTTAACAAGAAACTGATCAAGTAATTTGTTCTCGACCCGAAAAGCCTCTTCCGGATGAGAATCAATAAGAAAGGTAAAATTGTGGCCCTTTTTACTGTTGATACCAAAAAGTGCAAACGGGATGGTCTTTGTCTAGCTGTCTGTCCGGGACGGCTGATTGAAATCGTCGAAAAAGAAGGATATCCCCAACCCATCGCAGGGGCGGAGGAGTTCTGTATTAATTGCGGCCATTGTCTGACTGTCTGCCCCCGGGGGGCCTTGTCGCTTAAAAACATGGCCCTGAAAGACTGTATCCCGATCCGTAAAGACCTTTCCATCAGCTCCGACCAGGGAGAACAGTTTTTAAAATCCCGGCGTTCCATACGGACTTTTAAAGAAAAATCGGTTTCAAGAAAACTTCTGGCTAAAGTAATTGAAGTTGCCCGCTATGGTCCAACGGGAAGCAACACCCAGCCGGTCCATTGGCTGGTGATTGAGGATACCCGGGAAGTCAAACGTCTGACCGGTTTGGTGGTTGACTGGCAGCGGACCCTGCTTCATGAAGGGACCGACCAATGGTTGCGCATACGTATGGAAAGGCTGGTCAAGGCCTGGGACCAGGGTATTGACCGCATCTGCCGTGATGCCCCTCATTTGATCGTGGCCCATGGTTCAACGGCCATTCCGGCCTCCGAGTCTTCCTGCACCATCGCCCTGACCTATCTGGAGCTGGCGGCTAATGCCTTTGGTCTGGGGACCTGCTGGGCCGGGTATTTTAAAACCGCGGCCAATTCCCATCCCCCGCTGTTCAAAGCTCTAGGCCTGCCTGAAGGCCATCTGCCTTACGGGGCGATGATGATCGGCTACCCCAAATACAAGTATCAGCGTATTCCCCTGCGCCGGGAAGCGGACATTACCTGGAAATAACGGCTGAGAGGGGCGACGGAAAGATTCCCGGGCGAAAAAAAGCAATCATGAATAGACTTTCAGCCTACGTCAAATTGATCCGGCCCCATCAATATCTGAAAAACGGATTTATCGGCCTTCCTTTATTATTCGCCGACCAATTGTCCAATCCGAGAGCCCTATGGCCGACCCTGTTGGCCTTTATCGCTTTTTGTCTGCTGGCAAGCGCCGTCTATGTTTTCAATGATATCCGGGATGTGGCCGAAGATCGGAACCATCCACTGAAAAAAAATCGTCCCATTGCCAGCGGCAGCGTCTCCATCAGGGAGGCGGTTGGCCTGTCCCTTCTTCTCCTTTTATGCACTTTCAGCCTAAGCCTCCTTTGGTTACCAAGATCGGTTTCCTATTTGATGGCCGGGTATTTACTTCTGAACATTTCCTATTCCCTCTACCTCAAACATCTGCCCATCATCGACATCGTCACCATTGCCCTGGGATTTGTTCTGCGTATTTTTGTCGGCGGGGAAGCGGCTCGGATCCCCATCAGCCTCTGGATCGTCATTATGACCTTTCTTCTGGCCCTGTTTTTGGCCCTGGCCAAGCGTAAGGACGACCTGGTGCTGCTTAATCAGGGCCATCAGGTACGCAAGGCTATCGACGGTTATAATGCCGAATTTATCTCCATGGCCATGGGGGTCATGGCTTCGGTGACCATTGTAGCTTATATCCTTTATACGGTTTCACCTTCCGTGGTGGCTCTCCACGGAGAATACCTGTATATCACCGGTTTTTGGGTCATCTGCGGCTTGTTGCGCTACCTGCAAATCACCTTTGTGGAACAGAAGAGCGGGTCTCCCACGCTCATTCTTTTGAAAGACCGTCTGCTCCAAGCGATTGTTCTGCTGTGGTTGATCAACGCTTATGTGCTTTTAGGTTAGGAAATCGTAACGTTCCTGTAAATCGCTTTTATTGAGATTGGGTCGATGAAACTATCCGGTTGGGGATGTTATCCCTTCCATGACTGCGCCGCACACTATTTTCAGAAACAGGCCACGGCAACCGATCTGCTGGCCATAGGAGACGATTGGATCCCCCGCGGACAAGGCAAAAGTTATGGAGACAGCGCCCTGGCCCCGAAAGTACTCTTCACCCGGGAGTACAACAAACTCCTGGACTTCGATGCCCAAAAGGGAGTCGTGACCTGTGAAAGCGGCGTCACCCTGGCGGAACTGATTGATCTCTTTCTGCCCCGGGGATGGTTCCTTAAAGTGACACCCGGGACCAAACTGATCAGTGTCGGAGGCGCCATTGCCAGCGACGTCCACGGAAAGAACCATCACTTCCAGGGTTGTTTCAGCGAATCGGTGATTTCTTTTCGTCTCCTGCTGCCGGATGGTTCCATCGCTTCTTGCAGCCGGGAAGAGCACCCCGATCTCTTTCGGGCCACCTGCGGCGGAATGGGACTGACCGGGTTGATCCTGGATGCTACCCTGCAGCTTATGCCGGTTCGGAGCGCCTTTATCCGCCAAACCATTATTCCCTGCCCCGATCTTGATCAGGTCTTTGAACAGTATGAACGATGCAGCGGTTTTCGTTACTCCGTAGGCTGGATCGACTGTCTGGCTAAAGGCAATAAACTGGGCCGATCCATCCTTATGGTGGGAGATCATGACGACCAAGGACCCTTGGCGCCGCCAAAAGTCAGACGCTTAACGGTGCCGATCACCTGTCCATCCTTTTTACTCAATCCCTATTCTATCGGGCTTTTCAATAGGCTTTTATACCAGGTAAACGGGAGGCCCGTTAAAGATCAGCGCGTTCCCCTGGAGACCTTCTTTTACCCGTTAGACAAAATCGATCACTGGAACAGGATGTATGGGAAGGCCGGTTTTACCCAATACCAGTGTGTCCTGCCTAAATCGCAGAGTTTTGCAGGCATGAAAAAATTGCTGCAGCAGATTTCGGCCGCCGGGCTGGGCTCCTTTCTGGCCGTAATCAAGCTCTTCGGTCCTCAGAACAACAACCTGCTCTCTTTTCCTATGGAAGGGTATACCCTGGCTTTGGACTTTAAAATTCAACCCCAACTCTTCGATCTGCTGCGACGTTTGGATGACGTTGTTCTGGAACATGGCGGACGTCTCTACCTGACCAAGGATGCCCGCATGTCCCGGGAAATGTTCCGGCAGGGGTATCCCTTATGGAAAGAATTCCAGGAGATTCGGGATCGATTCGGCCTGAACAAGAAATTTAATTCCCGGCAATCCAAAAGGATAGGACTTTAATGATGAATCTGACCATCTTAGGCGCCAACTCGGATGTGGCTGTCGCCGTTGCCAAACGGTTCGCGGAAAGTAAAAAGATTTCTTCGCTCT
>JBFMBU010000140.1:0-11464 GCA_040755035.1 Thermodesulfobacteriota bacterium | reverse complement strand
CGGAAAGGAGATACTGATCGAAATCGAAATAGAGGTCTTCGGTTTCAAAACGGGCCTTTTCGGCGGCCTCTTTCAATCGCTTGGCCTCCGCCTCTTTCAATGCCTTTTCCCGTTCTTCTTTGCTGGGGTCCAACGCAGGAGCCTTGTCTCCCTTGTCGCCGATGGTTGCCGGAGCTTTAGTAACCGGTTCTTCCTTCTTCACATCCTTTTTGCTGCAGGAAATAAGAAACAAAGCCAAAACCGAAAACAAAAATACACCTAACCACATACCCCTTTTTTTTCTTTTCAACGTATTTGCCTCCTTATAAAAAATGGATTATTTTCGCCGACAAAATGCCTGGCGGCTTTAAGGGGGTAATATCCCCTCCTCGACTGTTAGATATTATTAAATTCGAAGAAGATAAAGAAAAGAGTCGAAAGGAACGGCTCAGGGCGGGGAGCTGTCAAACCCCCAAAAGGTGGATTCCTGATTGGCTATGTCTTTTTTAATACACATCTTAGCAAAGACCAACTAATTGATTTAGTTTATTTTTTTTACATGTATTTTTAATGTATCATAGGTGTCTCTGTTTATCAATCCTTTTCTGAACATTTCTATCCTCTTTCCGGATTGATAAATTTCCGATTGAGAAACGACCAGAAAACCCGGATTATCTTTTTTGCAATGGGGAAAACCAGAACGGTTTTTCAGCACCGGGAAAAACAAAAAACGGTTTTACCGCACTAAACAAATATGCAAATCCATGACATTGGTCCCTGTAGGACCGGTTTTGATCAATCCTCCGCATTTTATAAAAAAAGTATGGGAATCATTTTCTTTTAGAAAACCTTCGGGGGAGAATCCTTTTTTCAGAGCTCGATCGTAGGTTGATCCGGTCACGACCGCTCCGGCGGCATCCGTGGGCCCGTCTGTCCCATCGGTCCCTATGCTCAGAAAAAGGACCTGGGGCAGTCCTCGAATTTCCTTTGCCATGGCCAGGGCCAGTTCCATATTCCGCCCTCCTACCCCTTTTCCGGTAACGGTTACGGTCGGTTCCCCTCCGGCCAAGAGGCAAACCGGCCTTTGAGCCGCTTGATTCGTTTTAACAACCTCCCTGACAATGGCCCCATAAAACCCGGCCAGGTCCCTGGCCTCCCCCTGTATTTCGGAACTCAGTATAATGGTTTTGCAGCCCAGGACTTCAGCTTTTTTCCGGGCAGCCCGGAGGGCGAGGGTATTATTAGCCACAATGACCTGACTTACTTTCTTAAAACAAGGATCCCCTCTTTTAGGGGTGTCCTCTACTTCCCGTTTCAAGCCCATTTTCAGGTGTCTGCTAATGGAACCTGGAACGGTTTTTTCCAAACGATATTTTTCGATTACTTCCCAGGCATCCCTAAAGGTTGAAGAATCGGGGGAAAAGGGTCCTGATCCGATGGTTTCCAGGGAATCGCCGATCACGTCGGAAAGAATGAGATGGATCACCGTCGCTGGATAGGCCCACCTGGCCAATTGCCCCCCCTTGGTAAGAGAAATATGTTTGCGTATCCGATTGATTTCCTCGATAGGTAGGCCGCGTTGAAGCAGGAGTCGGGTCATTTTTTGTTTTTCCGCCAGGGAAATCGAAGAGGTGGGATGGGGCAACATGGCAGAAGCGCCCCCTGAGGTCAGAAAAATAATCAAATCATCGCCTCGGCAGGCTCTGAGCAAGGAAATCATTTTTTTCGCCCCATCGTAACCGGCGCGGTCAGGGACAGGGTGGCCGGCTTCGATGGTCTGGACCACGGTCAGAGGAGAGGTATGCCCGTATTTGGTGACGATCAGTCCGGCATGGATCCGGTTTTTTAAAACCGTCTCACAAGCTGCGGCCATTGGAGCCGAAGCTTTACCCGCCCCTAAGACCACTATGCTTTTATAGCGTTTCAGATCAAATCTTTTAAACGATTGCCCCGTCTTGAGGAGAAGGGAGTGCCTTTCGAGGGCAAGGTGGGCGCAAACGACCCGATAACCGTTGACCGCTCCAAGAGCTGCTTTAATTATTTGAAAGGAGACGGACCTTAGGTTTTCCATCAGATGCGTTAGCCTTTTCGATCATAATCTTCAAGACCTTCGAGCGCTATCTTTTAAGATAGCACCGTCAGAACATGGGTGCAATGAAAAATGGCCTTAATGTCTCCGCCTAATAAATGCCAAATAAAAGATCGATTCCCCCAAGAAAGGTTGACAGTAGGTCGGCGACATGTTACATCTTGAAAAACGAAACATCATTTAAAAATCGTTAAAGCGATCATTAGGGTCCAAAAATATTCGGGTTTTATTTTTGGAGGGGGAAAAGGTAGTCGGGCCGCTATCCGTAAAGAAGTGCACAGATAGCGGTTTTTTATTGTCCATTTCGATTTTACAGAATGGAAAGGATTATCCGACATGCCCCCTTTCTCCTTTATGGCCTTGATTTTTTTTGTTCTCGTTCTCGGTGTTGGTGAGATAGTTATCAGTAAAATCCTCCTTGGCCTTCTTTCCAAGGGTTGGATTGTTCTTTTAGTCAGCCTTTTAAACCTTCTAATTATTCTAATGGTCATTCGTATTGTTCAAAGGAAACCGGTAATCGAAAAATAAAGATTGTTGTCGGGAAAGCGCTTATCCTGACGTACCGTTGTGGACCGGACGAATAGACGCCACACTTCACTTGAGAAAATTCTAAAATCCCCATTTTCCAAAACCTGAATCGGGTGAGGAGTTTCACCCACCCTATGGAGAAAAACTGATGTATACCACGGCCTTAAGACCATACACGTTTAAAAGATTGGAGGAAATCGGGAAAGCCGACCTCTTGATCGGCATCCCCTCTTATAACAACGAAAAAACCATAGCCCATGTCATTCAAATGGTTTCGCATGGTTTGTATCAACATTATCAGGACTATAAAAATGTTATTATGATCGCCGATGGAGGTTCAACGGATGATACCCGGGAGGTGGTCAAGGACTTTGAGCTTAAACCCTGGCAGGAAAAACTTTTATCCATTTACCGGGGGGCCAGCGGTAAGGGAACAGCCTTTCGGTCCATATTTGAAGCGGCGGTAAAATTAGACGTCAAAGCCTGTATGGTGGTGGATTCGGATATCCGCAGTATCACCTCTGACTGGGTGAACCATATGCTTTCCCCGGTTCTGGAAAAGGGTTATCAGTATGTCACTCCCATCTACTGTAGACACAAATACGACGGGACCATCACCAACAATATCGTTTACAATTTAACCCGGGCCTTATACGGTAAAAGAATACGTCAGCCTATCGGCGGAGATTTCGCCTTTTCCCCCGATGTAGCCGCCTACTATATCCAACAACCGGTCTGGGACAGCGAAGTCGCCCGCTTCGGGATTGATATTTGGATGACCACTCAAGCCATAGTCGATCATTTTCGTGTTTGCCAAGCTAACCTGGGAGTCAAGATCCATGACGCCAAAGACCCGGCCACCCACCTGGCCCCCATGTTCCGCCAGGTAGTCTGGACCGTTTTTATGCTCATGGAGCAGAATGAATCTTATTGGAAAAGAATTCGAAAAAGTGAACCTGTGGAGGCTTTCGGTGCCGATTTTTGTCTGGAACCGGAACCGGTTCATGTCGATCTCGAAGGACTGGTTTACAAATACAAGGTCGGATTCAAACAATTCGGCCTTTTTTGGCGCGACATCCTCAGTTCCCGGAGTTATTCGATTTTGAAAAAAGCATCGCGCCAGGAAAGCAAAGATTTCTCTCTGCCCATAGAAAACTGGGGTTGCATCCTTTATGAACTGGCGGCCACTTTTCATTACTGGCCCATGAACCGTAATAAGCTGGTGGATCTGATGACACCGCTTTACCATGCCCGGGTGGCCTCTTTTGTTCGCGACACGCAACAAATGGGTTCGGAGGAAGCTGAGGCCCTGGTAGAAAAACAGGCCGAAACCTTTGAAGAAAGCAAAAAATACCTGATCAAACTGTGGGATAAGAAGCGCTCGGATTTTAAAGCCTTGAGTGAAAAGCTTTAATCTGTTTCAGTGCTACAAATCACCATAAGGAGGAACTATGACTGCGAAACAAATTCAAAATCATAAAGCCAGGAAAACGATCCTTTTGTTTTTTCTGTTAATCTTTTTAACCATGCCCTTTCTTAATACTCCGGCTGCGGCCGATGACCGGCGCGAAGCACGGGAACTGGTGGAAAAAACCCAGTGGATGCTGGAAGGAACAGAAGGAGACCCCCATTTTGAAGAATTTCGCAAACTCATAAAACAGGCCAAGGGAATTTTCATGGTTCCCCATCTCTGGAAAGGCGGCTTTGTCATCGGGGCTTTGGGAGGACATGGGGTTTTGATGGTTCGAGACGAACGGGGGAACCGTTGGAACGGCCCGGCCTTTTACACCTTGGGGGGAGCGAGTTATGGACCCCAGGTCGGGGGTGAGGTCTCAGAAACCGTATTTCTAATCATGAGCCAGAGAGGTGTGACTTCTTTCCTATCCAACAACTTCAAACTGGGGGCGGATGTCAGCGTATCCGCAGGGCCGGTCGGACGGGGGACCTCGGCGGCTACTGCCAATCTCAGCGCCGACATCCTCAGTTTTTCCCGATCCCGCGGATTATATGCCGGGGCCTCCTTGAGCGGTGCCGTTATTGCCGTCCGATCCGATATGAACCGGGCCTATTTCGGGCAAAGGGTATCCCCCACCGATATTTTAGTCCGCCGAGAAGTTTTTAACGACGAGGCACAAAAACTGATCGAGGAAATTGAAAAGTTGAGCACCTTCGGAAAAGAGCAAGGGCAACGTACCTAACAGGCCTTTTCGAATATATTTTCTTAAGACAATAAAAGGTCTCTCGCTTGAAAAGACAGGACAAAGATGACCCCTATTCCTGTTCCAATTCAGTATATGGTTTTTTCCGATTTGGACGGAACCCTGTTGGATCGGGAAACCTATGATTTTCATCTGGCCCTTGAAGCCCTGGACCTAATAAATAGAAAACAGATTCCCCTGATCCTCTGTTCCAGCAAGACTCGGGCTGAAATGGAACTGCTTCGGGTAAAATTGGGTAACCGGCATCCGTTTATTGTCGAAAACGGAGGGGCAATTTTTATCCCCAGGGGCCTTTTTATCTTGGAGGGATTTAACGTTATCATTAGGGATGAATATCAGGTGATTGAACTGGGGCAACCCTATAAAAAAATCCTTCAAGACTTTAAAAATATTAAAAAAGAAACCTCCATCCCGGCCCTGGGGTTTTCAGATTTGTCCGTTGAAGAAATCTCCCGCCTCACGGGATTATCACCGGAACAAGCCCTGCCGGCCAAAGAGAGAGAATATTCGGAGCCATTCCTTTACCCGAAAGGCCTCTCGCCAAAAGAGATTAGTCTTTGGGAACAGACGGCAAGAAAAATGGACCTGCAGATTACGTTAGGAGGTCGTTTTTTCCAACTGACCGGTTCAAACGATAAAGGCCGGGCCGTTCAAATCCTGAAGCACTTATATGGAGAGAAATTCGCCGATCCTTTGATTTCCATCGGTCTGGGTGACAGCCCCAATGATTTTTCCCTTCTGCAACATGTGGATATTCCGGTGTTGCTCTCCAAACAGGCCGATGGCTTCGAACCCTGGCCCTTCCCTACCCCTTTGCAGCGTCCCTCGGAGATCGGTCCAAAGGGCTGGAACACCTTTATTTTGAATTTTTTTGCAAAGGAGGATGGACCATGAGTGATTTTTTTCAAAACGGTTTGATCACCACCTTACATCGGCTGAACCGCGATAATAAAGCCGCTCTGGAAAATGAGCTGTTAAAGTATGTCCTGATCAGGCCCATCGCCCTGGTGCTTCCCGCCCTTTTTTCCGAATTGGAGAATGAGGCCCTGCCAAAAATCGTTGAGGCACTGAAAGAGGTCGCCTATATCAGGCAGATTGTCATTACCATGGGAAAAACCGACGCCAAACAATTCAAATACGCCAGGGAATTTTTTGCAAAACTCCCTCAGGAAAAAGTCATCATCTGGAATGACGGTCCGAGGATGGCCGGTATTTATAAGTCCCTGGAGGACGAATTCGGGCCTTTTGAACCGGGTAAAGGGCTATCGGCCTGGATGGCCTATGGATATGTCCTGGCCTCCCGCAAATGCCAGGTCATCGCCCTTCATGATTGCGACATCCTCAGTTATGATCCGGAAATGCTGGCCCGTCTTTGTTTCCCCATTGTCAGCACTCGACTCAATTACGAGTTCTGTAAGGGTTATTACAGTCGGGTCACCGACCGCCTTCACGGGCGGGTAACCCGACTTTTCGTAACTCCCTTGATCCGCAGTCTGATGCAGATGCTGGGCCGGAACCGTTTTCTGGTTTATCTGGACAGCTTTCGCTATCCCCTGGCCGGAGAATTCGCCATGCTGGCCGATCTGGCCTGGAGAAACCGGATACCCAGCGACTGGGGATTGGAGGTGGGGGTGTTGGCCGAAGTCTACCGTAACTGCACCCTGAGCGGTATCTGTCAGGCGGACCTGTCGGACAATTATGAACATAAGCATCAGGATCTCTCCGCCAATGATGCCTCAAAAGGGCTGATGAAAATGACCACGGATATCGCCAAAAACCTCTTCCGCACCCTGTCCAGCGAAGGGGTTGTTTTTTCCGAAGGGTTTTTTAAATCCCTGAGCACCACCTATGTCCGTCAAGCCCAGGACGCTATCAAACAATATCATGACGACGCCTCCATCAATTCCCTTCTTTTCGACCGGCATGAGGAAGCCGTAGCTATGGAGGCCTTTGCCGACAGCATAAAAAAAGCCGGCGAACAGACCCTGGAAGACCCCCTGGGTATCCCCCTGATCCCCAACTGGAGCCGGGTCATCTCCGCCCTTCCGGATATTTTTGACATGCTGATGGACGCGGTCGAAGCCGACAATAATAAATAAAAAGAGTCCCCTGGACCCCAAATACTATTTTTAGGAGGATACCTTATGTTGCCGATAAAAAAAATACTCTGCCCCACCGATTTCAGTGAACCTTCTTTGGAAGCGGTCAAGACGGCCAGGGAATGGGCCGCTTATTTTTCGGCGGAGCTGCTTCTCTTACATGTCGTAACTCCGGCCCCGGTCATACCGGTAGGCCCCGATTTCGTTATGCCCGACTTGATGGTTCCGGAACAGGAGATGGAAAACGCTGCCCGGAAGTCGTTGGAGGATCTGAAGGAAAAATTCGGACTGCAAACCCTGAAAGTCCGTTCCCAGATCAACATCGGCAATGCCGCTGATGAGATCGTTCGCACCGCCGAAGAGGAACGAGTGGATATGATTATCATCGCCACCCATGGACGGACCGGAATAAACCGACTACTATTCGGCTCCGTGGCCGAAAAAACGGTCCGCCTGGCCGATTGTCCGGTCCTGACCGTTTCGGGGCAGTCCTCCGACAATGTAGGGATGGAAAAAATCAAGAAAGAATAAGGGAAGTCGATCATTCGGATTAAACGGAAAGGGAGTTGTTTATGCCGCTTTTTCTTAAACCCCTGATTATTCCTGTCGCCATTGCCCTGGGAGTCTTTTTCTTCTTGCTTTTGATCAGAGTATTCATTTTCCGGATCCTGCATCATTGGGCAGACAGGACCCATTCCGACTTGGATAATCTGATCATCCGGGTCCTGAAAACCCCTTCGGTTTTATGGTGCCTGATCATCGGCCTCTATATCGGACTGGATGTATCCGATTACTCAGGTAAATACGTAAAGTATTTCAGCCAGGCCATCCATATCCTGCTTGTTTTTTCCATCACCCTGGCGGCTTCCTCCCTGACTGGAAAATTACTGAAGACTTATGTGGAAAAATCGGAAATACCCATACCGACCACCGGTCTGGTAACCGGTCTCTTGAAGGGGATCATCTGGGCCGTCGGTTTGATTATTATCCTCCATTTTTTAGGCATCCCCATTACCCCCATGATTACCGCCCTCGGGGTCGGCGGTCTGGCCGTGGCCCTGGCCCTGCAGGATACCCTGGCTAATCTCTTCGCCGGGGTTCATATCATGATGGAAAAATCCATCCGTGTCGGGGATTTTATCAAACTGGAATCGGGTCAGGAAGGGTATGTGGTGGATATAACCTGGCGAACCACCCGGATCCGGATGCTGCCCAACAACATGGTCATCATCCCCAACCTGGCTTTATCGAAAAGTATTGTCACCAACTATCATCTCCCCGAAAAGAGGATGTCCCTTCTCATCCCGGTTTCCGTCCGTTACGGCTCCGATCCTGAAAAAGTGGAGGCGGTATTATTAGAGGAGACAAAAAAGGCTGTTGGAGAAATACCTGGGCTTTTGGGAGATCCGGAGCCGGCGGTCCGCTTTATTCCTGGTTTCGGGGAAAGCTCCCTGGATTTTACCCTGATCTGTCAGGTGCAAGAGTTTGTGGATCAATATACCGTCCAACATACCTTAAGAAAAAGGATCTATAAAAGGTTCCAAAATGAAGGGTTGGAAATACCCTTTCCCCATCGAACCGTTTATCTGCGGGAGGAAAAGGAATGGAAAAAATAAAGACCGCTTTTGAATTTAAACTCTATACCAACCTGCTCCGTTTTACCGGACGGAAAGCGAAAGGTCTGCGGGAACTGAGGGAGGGGATCTCCCTGGTCAGTGAAGATAGCCTTTTTCACCATACGGGCCAGTATTTTTTAAAAGGAGCCGTCCTGGAATATACCAATGACTTTGCCCACTGGGCCGGAGAAAGCCTGGAGGAAAGAGGGCTGGCCGAACACCTATCCAATATCGATCCTTATGGATTTTCTTCCATTCAAGACCTGAGGCAGGAGTTGCTGCGGGTGATAGACGACTATCTGGCCGTTTTCCCCGAACCCCGTCAGTCCTTTCCGGGGGATGAATTCTTTTTCAATGAAACCCTGATCCTGGTCGTTCCCCTGGGGATTCAGGCCCGTAACCTGGCCGAATTCTTAATGGCCGTAAAATACGTGGACCCCGCCTCTATATACTACCATTTTTACGAAGCCAAACTTCGCCTGGGCGGGGGAGTCAATGATTTCTCCTCCTGGATGGAAACCGCTTTGGGGAAAAAAGACCTGGCCGAAAAAATCAACAGTATCGACGTTTTTATGCATAATTTGGAAGAGGTCCGCTATCTCATCGCCGATCTGGTTGAAAAAGAAGCCCATCGGGACATGGAGGTGATTTAAGTCATGTTGGACCAATACGAAGGAATCGTCCCCCGGGGGGATATGCACTTATTAAAAAAATTAGGGGAAAAACTGGCCGGAAAGACCTTCCTCCACGTCAATTCCACCCGGGTTGGGGGTGGTGTAGCCGAGATCCTGCAACGCATGGTCCCCCTGCTGAAGGATCTGGGTATTGAGGTCCGTTGGGAAGTGATAGAGGGAGATGATCCCTTTTTTACCATCACCAAAAAGATCCACAACACCCTCCAGGGAAATCCGGACCAGATCAGCCCGGAAATGTGGGACTATCATTTCGAAGTCAACCGCCGCAACGCTGAAAAAATGGATCTGGAGGCGGACGCGGTCCTCATTCATGATCCCCAACCGGCGCCTCTGGTCGAGTTTCGAAAAAAAGGCTGCTGGATCTGGCGTTGTCATATCGATGCCGCCAATCCGGTTCCCGAAGTCAATCAGGCCCTGCGGAAATACTGGATCAAATTTGACGCCGCGGTTTACTCCGTGGCCAAATTCGCCCGTTCCATGGACATTAGCGAATTTGTCATTCCCCCTTCTATTGACCCTTTGAGCGAAAAAAACCGGGACTTGTCCAATGAGGAAATTAATGAGGTGGCCGAACGGCTCCAGATCCCCCGGGACAAATCCCTGATCCTCCAGGTCTCCCGCTTTGACCGCTTTAAAGATCCCCTGGGAGTCATCCGGGCCTATAAAATGGTTAAAAAATATGACGATTGTCTGTTGGTTTTGGCCGGAAGCGCGGCCAGTGACGATCCTGAAGGCGAGGAAGTCCTGCAAGAAGTAAATGAATTTGCAGCCGGAGATCCGGACATCCGCATCCTGATGCTGCCCCCTTTTAGCGATAAAGACATCAATGCCCTGCAGAGGATGGCCGGGGTGGTCCTGCAAAAATCCACCAAAGAGGGATTCGGCCTGACCGTGGCCGAGGCCCTCTGGAAGGGCAAACCGGTCATCGGGGGCGCCGTAGGCGGTATCCCTTTGCAAATCATCCATGGGGTGAACGGCTTTCTGGTTCATTCCGTCGAAGGTGCGGCCTTCCGTATCCGGCAAATCTTGAACAACCCGGAGATGTCACGGACTATGGGGGAAAAAGGGCGGGAATTCGTCCGGTCAAACTTTCTGATTACCCGACAGATTCGGGATTATCTGACGCTCTGGTATTTTCTTGAAAATTCCGGGCGGTCCTTCATGGAGCTGTAAGGAGAACCGATGCCCAGCAAACCGTTCAAAAGAAACGGGATCGGAAACCCGTTTATGGTCGTCTCCAACCGGGAGCCCTATGTCCATCGGAAAGCAGGGCACACGATCCGGGTGGAAACACCGGCCGGTGGGCTTACTTCCGCCCTGGATGATGCATTAAGCGCTAAGGGAGGACTTTGGGTGGCCTGGGGAAGCGGAAGCGCCGACCGGGAAACGGCGGACAAGAAAGACTGCCTCCGTGTCCCGCCTAAGAATCCGGCCTATACTCTGAAAAGGGTTTGGCTCCACCCCCGGCTGGTGGAAAATTATTATAACGGCTATTCCAATCAGGTACTGTGGCCCTTATGTCATATCACTCTGGACCGGGTTTCCTATCGGAAAAAATTCTGGGAGGCCTATCAAAAGGTAAACCTGACTTTTTCCCGTTCCGTACTGGAAGAAGTCCTCTCCTTTCCGACCATATGGATCCATGATTACCACCTCTGCCTTCTTCCCGGATTGCTTCGGGAAAAGGCACCCCACCTAACCCTGGCCCACTTCTGGCATATCCCCTGGCCCGATTGGAGCGTTTTCCGGATTTGTCCCCAGGCCAGGGAAATACTGGAGGGTCTGCTGGGAAACGATCTGATCGGATTCCAGATCCCCCTTTTCGGAAAGAATTTTATGGATTGCGCCAGGGAGTGTCTGAATGCCGAGATAGAAGATAACCCGCCTTCCGTGACTTATCGAGGGCACAAAACGCATATCAAGACTTTTTCTATCGGCGTTGATTTTGATAAATTCAATCATCTGGCCCTCCAGACGAGAACGATCCGCCTGATGAGCCAATTAAAGAAAAAACACCACTTTTCAACCTACCTGGGGGTCGGCATCGACCGCCTGGATTATACCAAGGCTCTGATCAAGCGACTTCAGGCCATCGATCTCTTTTTTGAAAAAAACAGGCGTTATAAATCGAAGGTTTCTTTTTTCCAGGTAGCCATCCCTACCCGTATCCAGGAGCCTTATATCAGTTATAAGTCCACGGTGGAACAGATGATCGAAAGAATCAACAACCGCCATTCCC
>JBFMBU010000139.1:0-24273 GCA_040755035.1 Thermodesulfobacteriota bacterium | reverse complement strand
TCAGGAAGAAGCTGAAAATGACACGGCTCAAGACACGGATTCAATTACCGGGTCCTTTCCCGTTCTCTTACGGGGCGGCGCTTCGGCTTCGGTCGGAGTAGCTTCGGGAATGGCTTATGTCCTCAAATCCGACCATAATCTCTTGAATATACCTGAGGGGTCCATTCTTATCGCCCCGCAAACCTCTCCCCGTTATGTCCCCGTTATCGGCCGGGTCCGGGCTATCGTCACCGATGTTGGCAGCGTAACCGGACATATGGCTTCGGTAGCCCGTGAATTCCGTATCCCCACCCTGGTAGGCACGGACAATGCCACGGTTGCCATCCCTCACGGCAGTGAAATCACGGTCGATGCCAGAAAGGGAATTATCTATCAAGGCCGTATCGAAGCCCTCCTGGGTAAAGGTAGAAGCCATAACCCGATGAAAGGAAGCCCCACGTATAAAGTGTTGCAGAGCACTCTGACTAAAATCGCCCCCCTGCACCTGATCGACCCTCGACAGGATGATTTCAATCCCCTTTCCTGCCAAACCATTCATGACATCATCCGTTTCGCCCATGAAATGGCTATGCAGGAGATGTTTCAGATCAGTGATACCATCGAGGAAGGGGCAAAAGTGTCGGTGCACTTTCGTTCTCCCGTACCGTTAAACATCTATCTGGTCGATTTGGGGGGAGGACTGGCCTATAAGAATGACCTCAAGGAAGTCTTTCCCGAGCAGGTCCGATCCATTCCTTTTATCGCCCTCTTCAGGGGGATGACCCATCCGGGAGTCCAATGGCTGGGTCAGAATAAAATTAGCTGGAGCGGTTTCGGATCCATCCTCATGGAGAGCATCCTTCGTGATCCTGAACAGCAGGGGGACTTCGGTGGTCCCAGTTATGCCGTGATTACCGAAAAATACCTTAATTTCAGCTCCCGCCTGGGTTATCATTTCACCACCATCGACTCCTACTGCGGGCAGAATATCAATAATAATTATATCACCTTTTATTTCAAAGGCGGGGCGGCCGATATTGAACGACGGTCCCGCAGGGCCTTCTTAATCGGGTCCATCCTGAAAAAAATGGGCTTTGCCGTTACCCAGAAAGGGGACATGGTCAAGGGGGAACTCAAAAAACTCAATTCCTATATGATCCAGGAAAAACTGGATCTCCTGGGCCGCCTGCTGGGCGCGGTCCGCCTCCTGGACATGGTCCTGGATGACGATCGTAAAATAGAATGGTGTCGGGAGCAATTTTTCAAAGGGAATTATACCTTTGAACGGCCTTAGGACAAAAGTGCCTTCTATTACCTAACTTCCTAAATAATATAGTAACCGATTCATAAGATGGACTCGCAAAAAGTCGTCGAAGGCCCATTATAGTCATTCCGGTGAAAACCGGAATCCAGGAATTTCAGCAAGATATAGAATCTCTGGACCCCGGCTCTCGCCGGGAAGACAGCTTTTTGCGAGTCCATCTTGTAGAATTTTTTTTTAGCTACGAACACTTCGGAAAGAAAAATGGATACTCCACATGCATATTGGTTTAATTTCCGACACCCATATCCCGGATATCGAAGAGAAGTTGCCAGACAAAATCAGGCTGGTATTCCTGGGAGTCGAACTTATTCTTCATGCCGGCGACATTTATAGTCCTTCGGTACTGGATGACCTGGAAAGGATCGCTCCGGTACTGGCCGCCAGGGGAGATGATGACGTGGGTGAAATCGGTTTGGACAGGCGGGTAAAAGAAAAACATATCCTGCAAATTGACGGTCATACCCTTTGGCTGGCCCATGAAAGACCCTTTGCCCTCAGGTTCCCTGATATGCCCCCTTCCCTGCGCTTTCCCCCATTGCAGAATAAAAACGGTGAAAAACCGCAGGAAGAAGAGACTCCGGATATCTTCATCTTCGGCCATGAACACCGCACAATCCGGGAGCAGGTCGGCAGGACCCTCTACATCAATCCCGGCAGTCCCACCTATCTGAATTATAAACGGGGTCCAGGGACAGCGGCTGTATTGGATCTGACTCCGGACAAGGCTGATTTGCGCTTTATTCGGTTATAATAGTGCTCTAATAATTCATGCCGGTAAATATTGGGAAATCCCAAGGGGGCCTTGCTCATGAAGGCCTCATATTCATTTACGGCTCATAATAGTAATCCAATTCCAAGGCACCGCCAACGCTTTTCCCCTTGCCGATGATTATTTTGGACATGAGCCAGCGGTATTTTTCGTGTCCGGAGATCATCCTTATCTGGGTATCCTTAAGCTCTTCACCCTGCCCATACCCGGAAATTCGGACGCTGATATTGACCCGATCATCGGTTACCAGGACGGCCCTGACATTGAGTTCGGCCATGCCGTCGGAACGCAAAAGGATATAATCGATTCCGCGCATCTTCCCGGAAAGTTTCGGACCGGTCACTTCCCCTTCAAAATAGGCGTCAAATCTTTTTCCGTAGGGTGTGTCTCCGAAGTAAATAAAATCCGTCGTCCTGGCTTTAAAGTTGCAAAGATGTTCCAGCGGTTTAATGGCAAACATTTTTTCTCCTTTTAAATGACCCCATCTTTTCTGAAAGAGTCCAGGTTTTCTTTAGAGAAGCCTAATATGGCTCCATAAACCTCTTCGTTATGCTCGCCCAGCCTGGGACAGGGAGTTCGAATGATCCCGGGCGTCTCGGAAAGGATGGGATAGGGGCCAAGGGTCGTTTTCTTTTCTCCGTCCACTTCCACTTCTGTAATCCGGTTCCTGGCGATCAAATGGGGGTCCTTCAACAATGCTTCAATGGTTTGAACCCGGCCGAAAGGTATGCCCAGTTTTTCCAGGGCTGCTTCGACAAAGGTAACGGTCTGTTTTTCCATCCAGGCCTGTATGGCGCTGTTTATCTCCTGGGCATGTTCCATTCTCTGCGCACGGGTTTGGTATCCCGGGGCGGTAGCCAGATCATCCCGGCCGACTAATTGAGCAAAGCGAGGAAAATGCTGGGCCAGGGCGCCCATGATAACGATGTAATGACCGTCCCCGGTCTGAAAGGTCCCGGAACCGGGGGTTAAAAGGCCTCCTTTGACAATTTCCTGTCCAAAGGCAACCTTGGCGATGTGAAAGCCCATCAGATAAGCGATACTTTCCATCAAAGAAGCCTCGACCTGCTGGCCTAATCCGGTCGCTTGACATCGGTATAGAGCCGTTACGGCGCCCAAAGCGGCAAATACACCGCTGCTGATATCGGCAATGGGAGCGCCGGCCAGCATGGGTGGGCTGTTGGGCGGTCCGGTCATGCTCATAATTCCACCCATGGCCTGCCCTACCCAATCCAGTCCTGCCCTGCCGGCATAGGGTCCGGTCTGGCCGTATCCTGAGATGGAAACCATGACCAGGCGGGAATTGATTTCTTTTACCTTTGAAAAATCCAATCCCATCTCCTGCATGACCCCGGGTTTAAAGTTTTCAATCAGCACATCTCCCCACTGAATGAGACGGCGCAGGAGGTCTCTTCCCTTTTCCGAACGCATATTAAGGGTAATACTTTTCTTATTCCTCTGGAAAACCTTCATGGCCGTATCTGCCAGAGGTTGATTGGCCAAATCTTTATCCCGATCCGGACTTTCCACCCGGATCACTTCGGCCCCCATGTCCGCCAATAATGATGAACAGACCGGTCCGGCAATGGCCCGGGTCAGGTCAATAACTTTGATTCCCTGCAAAGCCATATGATCGTTTGGATGCATATTCATCTTACGTTACAACTCCTTAATTTATTTGAAACAAATTAGTAAGTTACAAATAGAAATCTACGCAAATTGGATAGAATTTATTAAATTTCGGACTTTACCCGGACCGAATGAAATATTTTCAAAATTCCGTTTTGGTTCCGGCTGGTCCGGGTTGGGTAAATAGGCTGAAGACCGAAGGTAAAATGCCGAATTCCAATTGCCGGATTTCCCTTCAGTCGTCAGTCTTCAGCCTCCCAGCCTGTTTCTTATTAGGCAAAATCCGCTTTTCGATAAAATCCTTCATTAAATTCCTGATGTTAACATCGTCCCATTGTCTGGCGTCGACATTGTTGCCGGGAATTTCGCAGACCGGCAGGCCCTGTTTTTCAAGATATCGGGTCCATAACTGCGGGCGAGGGCCGCATTGAAATCCCACCACCCCGTCACAATGATGCTGCTTGGCGACATGAGCCAGCCATTCGGTTTCCTGCACCCCCAGCCAGGCAAAACGGCTGGCCAAGGCCCGGAGCGGATCGTTATTCTTGATAGTGCGGGCATAACCGTCGGCGGCAATCGAAGTATAGATGGAAGCGACAAAGGTTACACCGTATTCCTCTTCAAAGTATTGGAAGAAAGCGGTGTTCACCCAAAGTCCTACTCCCAGCCACATCATCCGGATCTTCTCCCTCGGACAGGCCACCTGCCCGGTGTGCACTCTCTCCAACGTTTCTTCGTAAAAGGCCTTGATGATGTCCCGTCCTTGCGGTTTTCCGCGGTGCCATTGGGCCGGATACATGCTAAGCTGATCGGGTAAGGTGACCACACAGGGAGAGGATTGGGCGATCAGGTCGCGGGTCTTGGCCCAAAGGTCCTCCTGTTCATTGACCAGGTTCATCACCTCTGTCAATTTGGCGTGACTGAATTCCTTTCCGGTATGGACTTCCAGGAAGCGGATCAACCCCTTCAGTTCTTGAACCTTGAGGTCAATTTTGTGCGGTTCAATGACCTGGTCCCAATGGTCTCTAATTTTTTCCCACCAGCGATGGGGATAAGGATTGGTAGGGGTATTGTAATTCAACTCCGTGGTAAAACAGGTGCAGCCGTATTCACGGGCCCAGAGATCGGTTATTTTAAGGGCATGGTCCGACATGGTGGTTCCCATGATCACCAGGGGTTTGGGAAGCCCGCCCCAGGGGGCTATTTCCGGTCTATGGTCGAGGGTGACCCCAAGCCCCAGCGAACCGTACTGGTCCATATCATAACCGTGAGCGGCCAGAACGTTGCCGTAATATTCGGACATGCGTTTGGCCGAAATCATGGCCGACCACCAGGGAATGACGATTACCGGAATATCGAAAGCGGTGAAGATATCCTCAGCGTCGTCAGCCATGCAGATGGCGTAGGGCTCGCCCTGACGCAATCGCTCTTGCGTTTGGTTCCACCATTCCTTTTGATAGGCTTGGACCAAGGCGGCGGACTTTAGTTTTTTCTCACTCCGCAGTAATGGTTTTTTTTCATCGGTCATTATCCGTTCTCCTTGTGGGCTTTCGGGTATTATTTTTTTCTCTTATTATTTGCTTTAAAAAAAATTCACTAACGCCTTTTTCCGGCCTATCAATTAAAACTCTTACGAAGGAAACCCGTTAAAGCGTTTTAATAAATTCTTTAATTTCGGTCCTTAGACCCTCTTTGTCCGTATCAGAAAGCAGATAGGGCTGTTTTTTCAGATAGGCCACCGGAAGGCCGTTGGCTCTCAGGGCCTTGATTTCTTCAGGGGCCTCCCAGGCCTGAAGGTTATCCCCCACATAAATATGGAACAAGGCCCCTTGGGCTTTGGATTCTATGGCCTTTTGAACGCAATAATCGATCCTCTTTTGTAATGGGAACATGCGCGGACAGGGAGATTTTTTAAGATAACGGTCAACGATGGATTGGAAAAGATTAACGGTATGGCTGATCGGCACATCGGAATAGCGGTTGCCCCAGCAGTTGTCTTCGGCCACAACCAACGCTCCGCAGGATTCAACCACTTCATAAAATTGGAGGTTGTCTAAGGGGCTGCCTTCAACGAACAGGCGAATACCGTTATGGGCCGGGAGGGATTCGGAATCTTGTAAATATGCTGTAAGGAGCCGGTTATGCTCCTCTTTGGGCATACACATAGAGGTGCCGATAATCTGGAGGGCTTCCAGACCCGAGATACGAGGCGGGTCGGCTGACCTTAGGGCGGCCACTTCCTTCAATAACCTTTTATTTTCATTGGTTATGGCAATGGCTTTTTTCAAGGCCTTGGCGGGAATCTTTTTGCCGGACCATTTTTCCAGTTGCTTCTTCAGTTCAATAGTCCGATCGCGATTATAAACGCTGGAAGTATAAAAGGTGGTATGTAGATTATCGTAATAATAAATCTCCGGGAGTTTGATCTGTGGATCCAATTCGGAGACAAAATGAAGTTGGGTCCACAAACGCCAGATCGGGTCCCGGGCATGGGGAATCACCAGGTAATCCAGAAAATCATATTTCCCGGTCAGCAGTTTGTTCATCATCGTTTCCACGAAAGCAACCACCGGGTAGGGCATCCGGTATCCTTCGGCTGTCTCGGTGCCCTCCCAGGGGTCTCCGCTGATGCGCAAGGGGAAAAAACCGGCGGCCATGATCAGTTCTTCCGGGACATTATTGCAGAAGTAACCGATGACCTTTCCTCCATTTTTCTTCCACTCCAGTGCGGACAGATTGCGCTGTTGGTAGTGTTTGACTATCCTTTCATAAGCAGTCACAATAGGTTCTCCTTATCCAATCACCTTGTTTTGTCTGAATTGGGCGATTTCTTCCGGGCTATACCCGTATTCCTTAAGTACTTCTTCCGTGTGTTCACCGAGACAGGGGGCGGGATTTCTTTCCATGGCCACCGGGGTTTTGCTGAAGTTGAAAGGAAATTTCAATATCTTTATGGGTCCGAGATAGCGGTGATTTTGTTCCAGGATAAGATCGTTGGCCAATATTTGTACGTCGTCGGCCAAATCGGGGATGGTATTGACATTTTCATACATCAGATTATTAGCTTGACCGGTCTTAAAAAGCACTATCCATTCATCACGGGTCTTTCGGGCAAAGGCCTCTTCCAGAATCTTGATCAGCTCCCTCCGGTTTTTTGTCCGGGAGATTTCATCTATAAACCGGGGGTCTTTTTCCTGGGTTTCCAAACCAAGTACCCGACATAATTCAGGCCAGTCACGCGCTACCAGATATAACCATTTCCCATCCCGGCATTTATAGGTATTCGACATCGGATTCCAGGTATTATCCCTCGGCACCTTTGGTATCAGTCTGTTGCCGGAATAATAACCGGAAATGTTTAGGTACTGGGCCCAGAGCATCGGGCCAAAGAGGGAGGAATCGATCTCCTGTCCCACTCCGAAGCGCTCTCGGGCCAAAACCCCGGCAATTACGGCAAAACCCAGGAAGGTCCCTCCCATCATATCGGCTACCGCCCCGGGAATCATCGACCCCGGCTCATCGGTATTGCTGATAGCCATCAACATGCCCGACCGGGCCATGGCCATCGGATCATAGGCCTGTTTATCGCTGTCCGGGCCTCTTTTTCCAAAGGCCGGTGAGGTGGCATAAATGAGTCGGGGATTAATCTTGGATAAGGTTGGGTAGTCGAGTCCCAGTTTCTTAAGAGTTTTAGGAAAATAATTACTGATAAACACATCCGATTTCTCAATCAGCCGGTGGGCGATCTCCCGTCCTTTTTCTGAAGACAGATTCAAGGTCATGCCTCTTTTATGGCTGTTGCTGAATTCAAACAAAATGCTGTGATTTTCCGGGGGAATTTTTCGTTCATCCTTGTAGTACATGACCCGGCTCGGATCGCCTCCCGCCGGGTTTTCAATCTTGATGATCTCGGCGCCGAAGTCCCCCAGGAGTAGGCCGGCCAACGGCCCTCCACCCAGGGCGGCAAATTCAATCACCCGTATACCTTCCAATATACCGCCCATGTTTCCTTCCTCCTGATCCTGTTCAAAAAAGATTTAAGGATCTTATGTTTGAGAGTTGAAGGGTTCTACTTTTAATTTCAGCCTTTTCACTTGAACCCTCGGCTACTGGCCCCCTTTCTTCCCTTTCTTATAACTCTTTAACGTAACCGCTTTTCAATGAATTCGGAAATTTCCGCTCGGGTGGCTTCGTCATCCCGGTCCGCATGAATCATGCCCATGGGAATGCCGGCCTTCTCATAAGCCTCTTTGGTTTGACGGCCGGCCACCGTGATCACCGCCTGGCAGTTGCTGAATTTCGCCTGGGCCGCTATCCAGTCCGGGGTGGTCCAGAAAAGCATCATATATTTGGCCGCCAGGGTCCGTAAGGGGTCGTTGTTGAGGATGGTCCGGGCATAACAATCCACGGCAATCCCCATATAGTTGTGGGTGACACAGACCGCTCCATATTTCTCTTCCGCCCACTTACCCCAGAGCGGGGGTGTGCCCAGGGCATTCACCCACATGAGCCGGATCTTTTCATTGGGACAGGCGGCTATCCCATTTTCCACCCGTTCTTTGACCTCTTCATAATAGGCTTTTAGGAAGTCTCGTCCCTGCGGTGTGCCCCGATGCCACATGACCTGGTACATGGAAAGCTGATCGCGCAGGCTGACTGGGGAGGGCGAGGTTTTGGCGATTAACTCACGCGCCTTCCGCCAATAGTCCATCTGCTCATTGACCAATTCAATGGCCTCCTTCAGTTTGACCAGGCTGCATTGCCTTCCCGTTGAAACCTCCAGGTACCTGATCAGTTTTTCCTGATCCTGCACCCGGTAATCCAGCTTGACCGGATCCACCAGTTCATCCCAATGGTCTCGGATGCGCTCATACCAGCCGGCAGGCGGCACCTTTTCTATGCCATGCCAGATGGCAAATTCTATCGGCCAGAAAAAAGAGCCGAACTCCCGGGCCCACAGTTCCAAAATCCGCATCTCCGTGTCCTGCCTGGCCCCGCCTATGATGATCGAGGGTTTGGGCAGTCCCCCCCAGGGGGCCACTTCCGGCTTGTTGTCTAGGGTGGTGGCCAGTCCCATGGAAAAAACGGTGGCGGGATAATCCCGCTCTCTCAAAATGTTCTGGTAGTACCCATCCATTCTTTTGGTCGTAATAAGGGCATGCCAGTAGTTGATGACGATGACCGGTATGTCCATGACATTCAATATCTCTTCGCAGTCGTCACCGTTGCATATGGCAAAGGGCTCCCCTTGTTTTACCCGCTGCCTGGTCCTTTCCATCCAGGTTCGCTGGTAAGCCCTTACCTGATCGGTGACACGCAACTGTTTATGGCTGCCTTGATCACTCATTGTCCGGCCTCCTCCTTTTCATGATTTCATTAAATTATTAAGGGAGAAATCTTGAAATCATTAAAGATTTCTCGTCGCTTCTCTCCTCGAAATGACACCATTCGACTTTTTGCGAGACCATCTTATGAGTCGGTTAATAAGGATTCCTCTCAAATGGTTTTGATGAATTTTGTGATCTCCTTCTTCAAGGCTTCAGGTTCGGTAATCAAATAAGGCTGATCCTTCAAATACAAGGAGGGTAGGCCTATTTCTTTCAGTTTTTTTATCTCGTCCGGTGTCTCCCAGGCCTGCATCTCATCAAATCGGTAAACAGTAAAAATTACTCCCTGAGCCTTGAACTCCAAGGCGTTTTGCAGGCAATAGTCGACCCGGCGGCTCATTGGATACATCCGGGTACAGGGTGACTTATTATTATAGCGGTCGATAATCGCTTCCAGTGGATCACGGTCTGTATTTATCGGAACATCGGAATAACGGTTGCCCCAACAGTTGTCTTCGCCCACGACAACGGCTCCACAAGATTCAATAATTTCGTATAGCTGCAAGTTATCCTGAGGACTGCCCTCCACGAAAAGCCTAACGCCGTTTGATGTCGTTGATCGATCATTGCCGGCCAGGTATTCTTGGAGTAGCTTGTTGTGCGCTTCCTTGAGCATGAACATCGACGACCCTATGATCTGGAGTGCATCCCTACCGGAGAGGCGGGGCGGGTCGGCGGCCCTGAGGGTGGCCAGCTTTTTCAGCAGCCTTTTATTTTCATTGGTCACATCGATTACTTTTTCCAGGACAGGGTTCGTGATCTCTTTTCCGCTCCATTGCTCTAACTGCTTTTTAAGGCCGAGCCAGCGTTGGTGATTATAGATCCCCGCCGAATAATATGTGGTGTGAAGGGTGTCCAGATAACCGAGTTCCGGAAGTTTCCAGGAGGGTTCGTTCTCTTTCAGGTAGCTCAGGGTAGTGTACAGACGGTGGATAGAGTCCCGGGCGTGGGGGATAATTAGATAATCCAAGAAATCGTACTTCCCCTTCAGAATCAGGTGAAGCATGGAAGCGACAAAACCTTCGCGGGAAAACACGTTTCCATGCTCCGAATAATTTCCTGCTTTCTCCGTTCCCCCCCAGGGGTCCCCGCTGAGTCGAAGGGGAAAAAAGCCGGCAGCTAAAATAAACTCTTCGGGAACATTGTCGCAGAAATAGCCGACCACCTGGCCCCCATTCCCTTTCCACTGCCTGGCGGCCAGGTCCCTTTGGGAATAATGCTTTTGCATCTCATTAAATGCGGACATAGGGTTTCCTTTCCTGATCCTTTTTAACGGTATTATAGCGAACGAAACATGCCGATAGGGATGCTATCCTTGATGGAGTCCACCAGACGTTTCACCCTGAAGGTGATATGTTCTTCCATATATTTTCGAGCTTTATCTCCGTTTCCCTCCGCTAAGGCTTTTAGAATTTTCTCGTGGGCTTTGACAGCCGGTTTAAATTCCCCGCTGGACATGGATAAAAACCAGTAATTGGTAAACTGGGAATAGCGGCGGATCAGGTGGATGATCTTCCCGTTCCCGGATTTTACATTGATGAGACGGTGGAATTGATAATTGAGGGCCTGCCATTTATGGGTATCACCGGCTTTGATTTTTTTCTGTTGCTCCAGGTTGATCCTCAAAAAGTTGAGGTCCTCTTCGGTGATTTGCATAGCCGCCTGCTTGGCGGAAAAACCTTCCAGCATGGCCACCACCTGAAAGGTTTCAAAAATCTGATCGACACTGACGGCGGCGACCGATGCCCCCTTGTACGGTTCGATGGAAACCAATCCGTCGCCGGCCAACTCGCTAAGGACCTCTCGAATAATCATCCGGTTGCTGCCGAAGGTTTCAGCCAGTTTTTTCTCGGTCAGATGTTCGTAGGGCAGTCTTTGGCCGGAATAGATTTCTTTACGAAGGAGTTTCGAAATCCTTTTTCCCTCGGTCTGAAAGGCCGGTTCTTTTGTCTGATTATTTTTCATAAATTATCCCAATCCGGACCAGCCGGAACCTACATTAAAAATCCCAAAATTCTTCATTCAGTCCTGGCACCATCCCCTTTATAGAATAAATTCTATCCAATTTGCCTGGAATTCTATTAAAAAGTTATTAATTATTGTTAACAATTAATAATCGAATTATTAGCTGATCAGCTTTATCCGTAAAACGGCCTGCCATTCATTGATATTTTAATTTATGTAATATTAAATGGTTAATTAAATCATTCAAAAAAGTACTTTTAAATTACTAAACATTAATACCTATATCACTTTTGATTAAATATTCAATATATTTTTATTATTGTTAACAATTCTTAAGATCTCAGGAGAGGTTTTGAGGAGTGTGCCAATACCGGATGCCCCCTGAATAATTCAGAGAGTAGTTCAACGAATGAAAATATTCCCCTGCCCTTACTTTTATGGTAAAAAGTCAGCATAGAAATTTTTTTTAAGGAAATTAAATGAACAGTTATCGCAAGGAACTATGGTTTCAGGTCCCTACCCGGCGGGCTTTGATCAATATCACCCCCCGGGTAGAGGAGTGCCTGAAAGAAAGCGGCATCCAGGAAGGCCTGGCTTTGATCAACGCCATGCATATCACCGCCTCGGTCTTTATCAACGACGACGAACCGGGTCTGCACCAGGATTACGAACGCTGGCTGGAAAAACTGGCCCCCCATGAACCGGTGTCCCAATACCGCCACAACGTCGGAGAAGATAATGCCGACGCCCATATGAAACGGCAGATCATGGGCCGGGAGGTGGTGGTGGCCGTAACCAAGGGCAAACTGGATTTCGGCACCTGGGAACAGATTTTTTATGGGGAGTTTGATGGACGCCGAAAAAAAAGGGTGTTGATTAAAATAATAGGAGAGTAACAAACTGGAGGAAAACTAATGAGTGATTCCATGTATCCCAAAGACGGTCCCAAACATTTTCTAACCTTAATGGAATTGAACAAAGATCTTTTTACCTCTTTTATCAATTTCAACCAGAAAGCTTTTGAAGAAGGGGCCATATCGGTGAAGATGAAAGAGCTGATCGGCCTGGCCTGTGCCCATATCACCCGCTGCCCCTATTGCATCGACGGCCATTTAAAAAAAGCCAAACAGGTCGGGGCCAGCGATGCCGAAATCGCCGAGGCTATTTATGTGGCTGTGGCCATGAACGCCGGGGCCTCTTTTGCCCATTCCTGCATTGCCATGGAGGGGTTGAAGGAGAAATAACCCTTGCGTTCGGCGTTCGGCGTTCGGCGAAATCGGCCCGACGAAGAAAGAATACCAAACTCCTTTCTAAGGTAAAGGAAGACCTTATGGAAAAGAAATGGAAATGTACGGTCTGCGGCTATATTCACGAAGGGAAAAGCCCCCCGGAATTTTGCCCGGTCTGCGGGGCCTTTAAATATCAATTTATCTTATATGCTGATCTCCCAGCTTCTTTGGAAAAAATGCTCCGAGAGGCCTTTGCCGGGGAATCCAAGGCCTATATGCGCAATTATGCTTTTGCCCGGCAGGCTGACAAGGAAGGCTATCCCCAAGTGGCCCGCCTCTTCCGGGCCGTGGCCGAAGCGGAAAAGGTCCATGCCGAGGAATACCTCAAATACCTGGAAGGGGTGGTCCAGGACACGGAAACCAACCTGAAGACCGCCTTTGAAAATGAAATGCGGGCCAAAAGCGATTATTACCCGGATTTCATCAAGGAAGCCATCGCCCTGAAACGGGAGGACGTCTCCTGGAGCTTTATCCGTTCGCGAGACGTGGAAGAACGCCATGCCAAGCTCTACAAAGAGGCCCTGACCGCCCTGGCTTCGGACAAGGACCTTACCTATCACGTCTGTCAGGTCTGCGGCTATGTCTTTGACGGGGAGCTGCCGGACCGCTGCCCGGTCTGCGGGGCGAAGAAGGATAAGTTCAAAAAAGTGAATTAGGCGGTTGTGGATAAAGTTCTTTTTTGGGGGTTACCCTTATCCGCCTGCCCCGCCTTTCACTGGGGCAGGCTTTGCGATCTACTTTCCTATAAAATTCCGGCCCAGGATCGGAGGAAGGCTACTTCAGGGGCGTTGTATTTTACTGAGCAGCGGAGGTAACTCAAAGGGACAGCAATTCCCCTTGGGCGGCCAAATAGGGGACGGGCGGCCAAATAGGGGACGTTCGTGCAGAAGTTGCTTGACAATTAAAAATCAATCGGTTAATAAAGATCATCCCCAGATTAGCCAAATTAGATTCTCCGGGAGTTTTGCACCATATCATGGGGGGAATTGACACGACAAATATTTTTAGAACCGATGAAAATCGGCAAGATTTTGTTTTCCGATTGGCTGACTTGGCCGAAAAACAGGCCATAAAAATTTATACCTGGGTTCTCCTTCCCAATCATTTTCATCTGCTCTGCAAAACCCAAAATATGCCCTTATCCGCTAATATGAGGAAACTGTTGACCGGATACGTAGTCAATTTTAATCGACGACTTAAACGGCATGGCCATTTATTCAAGAATCGATAAAAGTCAATCGTTTGTCAGGAAGAGAATTATTTGAAGGAACTGATTCGTCCCCTATTATATGCAGGGGCATTATTTTAGGTGCGTTTATAGGGCTCTTTCTCAAGTACCTAACCTAAATTTGTCGGTTTTATTAATGAAATATAGCGGCGTATAACCAGTCTGTTCACAGGATGCAAAAAAACTGCGGCTGTGACCGGCGCGTTTCTCCCCTTAACTGTATTGCTTGACATATTACGTAAACCATAATACTCTTAATATATGATAAAGTCATTTGCCTGCAAAGATACCGAGAAGCTCTTTATTGATAGACGGGTGCGCCGGTTTCAGTCCTTTGAGAGACAAGCACGAAAACGACTAATGGTCCTCAATGCCGCACCAAGCCTGAATGCATTAATGTTAAATCCAGGAAATATGTTCCACACTTTGAAAGGCAAAAGACAAGGGCAATATGCAATCAGCATCAACAAACAATGGCGAGTCTGCTTTGAATGGCATGGTGGTAATGCCTTTAACGTAGCTATCGTCGATTACCATTGAGGTGAAAAGATGAGCAACAAAGGTTTTCTTGATCCAATTACTCCAGGTGAGATTTTACGAGAAGATTTTATGGAACCATTGGGCATAAGTATAAATCAATTATCGAGGGATATTGCGGTTCCGCCAAATAGAATAAGCGAAATTGTTAACGGCAAGAGGGGCATAACCGCTGACACAGCACTCAGACTGGAACGATATTTTGGGGTTGAGGCACAATTCTGGCTGAATCTTCAGTCTGAATATGACCTGCGGGTAATGAAGCAAAAAATCGGCCCGGATATTGAACAACGAATTATTCCGGTGAAAAATATAGAGCACTTTATTCCGGCCGAGGCATAGCCTTCAAAGTTCTTACCTTGCTTATCTCTATCGGATAGACTACCCGGACTCCCGGCTTCCTTTGTATGAGGAAATCATTGACCGGGATTCCGGAACCTCCTTAGATCATTCCATTATTTAAGGAGCATTCGGGATACATTGGGAGGTGCTTGTCCAAAATTTCGATTTCTGCCCCTCCTTTTCCCCTTACCCCCTTCTATTTGTAAAGTCTAATCCTGAATTGTCCTATTTTCTTTAAAGCAAAAATTTTACCTTATGGGCATGTTTAACAAGGTGCGTTAGCCAACTGGAACAGTGTTATACCCCCCCTTCTTGAATACATAAATCGCCCACCCCAGTGTTTCGCGTCCCCATTTCAGATACGCTGTCTTACTATCACGTACTCGCTTCAGCACGGTCTCTACATCCGGATCATGCCTATGATCACTCGCCCAGGTTTCCGCAGCATACCACTGTAACCCTTCATATCTATCCCAGTCATCCCGACTGCTTACCAGCGTGTAGACCGCCTCCAATCCCTGCTCTTGCCCGATCTCTATATTCTGATAATGGGTTCCGAAGTCGTTCCCTGTCACTCCAATCGCTTCTAAATACTCTCTTTCCGGTTCCTGCCGCCAGTACGGCTCTCCCACAACGATCCAACTTTCGGGGGCGGCCATTTTCTGCAGCGCGTTCAAGGTTCCTCGATACCCGCCATAAATCCAACTCGCACCGATGCAGGCCGCCAGGTCAAAGCTCTCTAAGGTCTCCGGGACATACTTGGCCCCGTCCATCTCCAAGAAATGAAGTTGGGCCTCCGGAACACGTTCTCGATGCTTCTTGCGGACATCAGCAATGTAGTAGGGAGAGAAATCTACTCCTGTCCCTGTCATTTGTCGGTACCGTTCTGCGAGTCTGATGAGAAACTCGCCCTTTCCTGTGGCGATATCAAGCACGCGCGCCCCAGGTTTCAGAGACAGAAGGGTGATAAGCTGATCAAGTTTCTCAAGACTCATCGGATTGCAAAGAACATGATCCCGATGGGTGATATCAAAAAACTTCCACATGTCCAAGGGCATACCTCCTTTTTCAATGCCAGCCTAACGCGAAGCTCACCGAAGCGCGTCGTTCTGCGCATCCGGTGCAATGACTTGTTGGCAGAGAATTTTCTCATATAATGTCTCGGGGGCTATATCCGCTCCGTTCGGCCAAGAGATGGTTCCGCCTTCTATTGTTGCGTTTTTGAAAAAGGATAGATCCCGCAGAGGGTCAAAAACAGGACCACTTCCTATGTACTCTGAGAAGTCCACATCCCCGTTTTTACCATCATCAAAGACGATATGAAAGACAAAGCCCCCCCTGTACTCTATTTTAGTCACATCATTCATGTTCCACACGGTTCACCTCACTCCAAAGGTGCAATCTTCTTGACTTCCTTGCCAGCTCTTGCCAATTCCCAATCCTCTTTGAGGTCGTCGAGACGCAGGTCAATCCACTCCCTTACGCGCCTTGTTGCTGTCTTGAGTTCAAACCTCCCTTCGTGACATTGCCGTTGAAATCAAAGACTGGCTTATTGCCCTGATACTCGGCATGAAAATGCGGTGGGGCATGTTCATCAAAGAACATTCTAATGATAATTCCGAAGAATCTGCAAATCTCTGGCATAAGCTATCCTTTGCCAATTTCTTTTAATTAATTTATCTAAACTATTTTATTTAATTGCCATGGCGGTCTTGCTCTTTCACTAAAATAATTAGGTCAACTAAGGTCCCCGTCTACAGCTTTTAAAGAGCGATTGCTTTTAACGCAGGCATGACCCATTGCCTGGCAAAACTCACCGGTCTCTGCCCTAATGAATACCTCGATTAGGGAAGCAAACCTGATTAATTTTTTGCTTTAGACGACTTATGATTTATCCATCCCTTTAAGTTCTGTATAACCTATTATAAATTATTAATATTCGCCTGACAAATCAATAAGGCAGGGAATATAAAAAAATGGCTGTGGAAATAGCTGGGGTTTTTCCAAAAAATTTCGGAAAGATTTGCAGGGGTGGAATCCCCAAGGCCTGGTAAATCATCATCAGGCCTTGGGGGTTTATCGTTCAACGTTCGGCTATAGGCGAAGGCACTTCTTTTCCGGTAAGTGCCACAACGGGCCAGGGAACTAAGGGACCAATGAGCTCAGGGTTTTTTATTCCAAGGGGTTTTAGGACTACCCTCCCCCTTGAATCCTCGACTCCTCGAACACTTGAACCCTTTCTTTTCTTTTATTTGTACAAATCCTGGGCTACCCAGCCCAGGCCGGTTTCCTCCAAGGCCTCTTTGGTCGGTTTCCCGGTCGCCCAATCCCATTTACGGTATTGATAATAATCCTTCAGCAGCAGGTCCAGGTCCGGTTTGGTCCCGGTCGTGCTGCCTTCGCTGGCCGGCTGCATGACGATTTTGGGCAGTTTGTCGTCCTTACGCTTCAGGCCCAGTTTATTGCTGATGGCCCGCTTCAGATTCATGGAGCGGTTCCCGGCAGCCAACAAATCCTGGGGGGTCCATTCCCAGCCGGTGATAGCGTTCAAGGCCTTACAGGTCATGGTAATGGGCACCGGGGAAAATTTGCATAAAGTCAAGGCATCATAGAGATCCTTGACGCTCTGAAACTTGGCCGCACTTTCAGCGGTATTTATCGAGCTTAAGCGGTTTCCGGTGGAAGCAATTCCCAGTTCCGGTATCCCCCCGCCGAGGTCCACCCCGTAGTAATCCCCTTTGAGGTGACAAGCCCCCCGAGGACCCGTGGCATAGGAGATGGCCAGCCCATGAGAAGCCCGTCCCTCATGCATGGGGATTTCCATGCCTTTGACCTGGGCCGCCTCGCCTTCGTCTCGCCCCAGTTCCCGGGCCATGGCCAGGGTCCCCTCAGCCAGCAATTTTCCGATACCCTTGCGGGCGATGATCATCTTCAGCAGGCTGATGATGGCCTTGCTGTCCCCCCACTTCAGGTCCATCCCGGCCTTTTTCTTGGTCAGGATTTTTTGATCGGCCAGATACAGGGCATAGGCGATGGAGACCCCGGCCGAGATGGTATCCAGGCCGTTGGCGTTACAGAGATGATTGGCATAGACAATAGAATCGGGATCGAAATTCATACACAAAGGCCCGAAGGCTACCAGGGTTTCATACTCCGGCCCATCCACTCTTTCAATACCGGGCCGGAAATTTTTTACCTCCCGGCCGCAGCCGATGGGGCACCCCAGGCAGGCATAATTTTCAATGGTGAAGGTCTGACGCATCTTTTGACCGGTCACTTTTTCCACCGGAAAGACATGTTTGGTATAGTATTTGGCTGGCACATCCCCCAGAATCATGCCCATGTCCGTGTACATCATGGTCCCGTATTCCCGGTAAGCCAGGGTCAGCATCCCGGTGCGGATGACATTGGTGGCTTCCCGCGACACTTCGGTCAGTTTGGAGCGATCAGCCGGGTCCGGCCGTTGATTGCCGGCTACGACCACGGCCTTGAGGTTTTTCGAGCCCATCAAGGCCCCCATACCACAGCGTCCCGCGGCCCTTCCGGCGTCATTCATGATGCAGGAATAACGGATCAGCTTCTCCCCGGCCGGACCGATGCAGGCTGTGCTTAATCCTTTAACTTTCAATTCCTCATTTATCTGTTTCTGAGTTTCATAGATGTCCTTGCCCCAGAGTCTGCCGGCCTCGCGAATCTGAGCTTTGCCGTTGTTTACATATAAATAAACCGGTTTGGCCGCACGTCCGGTGATGAAAATACCGTCGTAGCCGCTCCCTTTTAAGCGGAAGGGAAATTCTCCTCCGCTGGTAGCCTCTCCCCAGTAGCCAGTTAAAGGGGATATGCCGCAAACCGCATAACGGCTGACCATAGGAAAAGAAGTGGCCGTAAAAGGCCCGGAGGCAAAAACCAAAGGACTTTCCGGGGCTAAGGGATCCATCCCTTTTTTTACGTGACTATAAACCAATCTGGCGCTCAGGGTTGCACCGCCGATAAATTTTTTCAGATCGTCTTCAGTAAGGGGTATTTCTGAAATCCGATTCCCGGTCAAATCCACTTCAAGGAACTTTCCATGATATCCGTACATAGCTGCTTCCTCCTTTAGAAATCGATGTCTTTGCCGTCATAGGCGTATTGGAAAATCCTGGCGCATTGATCGGCGGTCATAGGCCGGGGGCTGAAATAGGTATCAATATCTTCCACGGTATAAAGGACCAGTTTGTCCATATTCTTCTTGAAATCCCCTTTGGAGATACCCAGGCCTTTTAAATTCAAGGGCACATCCAGTTCGACAAACAATTTCCTTATTCTGGCCACTAACTGGGCCAGGCCTTTATCCCTGGAGGACGCGGCCACTCCCAGGGCTTGGCAGAATTCCAGATGTTTGTCGGTTACCGCCTGATAAAATTGGAAGACATAGGGGATGAACATTCCCACAGCAATCCCGTGATGGATACCGAACAGGGACCCGATGGAATGGCCGAAGCTGTGGGTCAAGGCCACCCCTCCCTGGCCGAAGGCGATGCCGGCCGTGCTGGAGGCCATGAGCATGCGGCGGCGGGCCTCCATGTCCTGACCGTTACGATAAGCCCGGGGCAGGTATTTGAAAACCATCTGCGTGGCGGCAATGGCCAGGGCGTCGGTGATTTCGCTGCCGCCTGTGGCCGGAAGGCAGTCCATAGCATGGGCCAGGACATCCAATCCGGTCCCCACCGTCAGTTTGGGCGGCATGGTGGCTGTAAATTCCGGGATAAGTATCGCCCAGTCGGGCATCAATTCGCCGCTGGCAACTGGGACCTTGCGGTGGGCCTCGGTGTCATGGGCGACAAAGACATTGGTACATTCCGAACCGGTGCCGCTGGTGGTGGGAATGGCCGCCAGATGGGCTTTTTGCCGCAGGTTTAAAGGGGTAAAAGGACCGACGGTAGCCAGATCGGTGATATCCGGCCTCTCATAGAGGATCCAGGCGGCCTTGGCCCCGTCGATGACCGACCCGCCGCCGACAGCCACGATAAGGTCCGGTTCAAAGGCGGTCATGGCCTGGCCCGATTCCCGGACATTATCCAGAGGGGCTTCGGGCAGGGCCTTGTTCCAGGTAGTCGTCACATACCCCCTGGATTCCAGGATGCGAGCTACCTTGGGGGTGAATTTTTCCCCGAAAGCGTCGGTCACGATGAAGGCCCTTTTCCGAGGGCACTTGGCCAAAAAGGCATCCAGGGCCGTGGCCCCCATGGCCGCCCCTTCCGGCAAAGCATTGGGGCCGATAAAAAGCTTGGGCGTGGCAAAAGCCGAAGAAAGGCCCCGGATGGAAGATGAGGCCGCCAATGGAAGTAAACTTTTCAGCATCGGGTCAGTAAACCAGTAGTTCATGGGGATACCTCCGTATTCATAGTTTTTAGCGTGCGGTGGACATGGTTCGCCCCCGGGTAAGGGAATGATGGAAAGAACAAAATCTATAACTAATTAATTTTTAAGAAAAAAATAAATATAGTAATTTTATCGGAGGCGCAGGCCAAAGTCAAGATGTCAAATTTGACATAAAAAAGATTTGTTAATAATTATTTCAAGTCCGCCCAGTTGTTTCCCTCGGAAATTTGAACCAGAAGCGGGACCCGCAGGGTCAGGACCCCTTCCATAGTCTCCCGGACCAGATTTTTTAAGAGAGCGGATTCCCCCGGCGGAACTTCAAAAACCAATTCGTCATGGACCTGGAGCAGCATGCGGGATGCCATTTTTTCCTGGTGCAGCTTTTCCTGAATCCGGATCATGGCCAGTTTGATCAGGTCGGCGGCTGTGCCCTGGATGGGGGTGTTGATGGCCGTCCGTTCGGCGAATTGGCGCACGGCCCGGTTGCTGCTGTTGATGTCCTCGATATGACGCCGACGGTTGAAGAGAGTGTTCACCATTCTCGTCCGCCTTGTTTCAGCCAAAGTGTCTTCAATGTATTGTTTGACCCCTTGGTATCTCAAAAAATACTGATCGATCCGGTCCTGGGCCTCGCGGTTGGAAATCCCCAGTTCTTTGGCAAGCCCGAAGGCACTCATACCGTAGAGAATCCCGAAATTGATCACCTTGGCCTGTCGGCGCATATCCGGGGTTACTTGGGCGGGTAGGCAATGGAACAGCTCGGCGGCGGTCCGGGTATGGATGTCCTGTCCTTCCTGAAAAGCCGTTACCAGGGTCAGGTCTTCGCTGTAATGGGCCAAAATGCGCAACTCAATCTGCGAATAATCGGCTGATAGCATCTCCCATCCCTGCTCGGGGATAAAAGCCTGCCGGATCCTTCGGCCTTCTTCGGTCCGGACCGGGATGTTTTGCAGATTGGGTTCGCTGCTGCTCAAACGGCCGGTAGCGGTGATGGTCTGGTTAAAGGAGGTATGCAGCCTTCCGGTCCGGGCCAGAACCAGTTTGGGCAGGGCGTCGATATAGGTCGATTTGAGTTTGCTTAAGGTGCGGTAATTCCAGACCTCGGCGGCCAGAGGATGTAAGGGGACCAGGTCCTTCAAGACTTCGGCATCGGTAGAAAAGCGGGTTTTGCCTTTGGTCTTCTTCCCCTGGGGGAGATTCAGTTTTTCAAAAAGGATATAACCGAGCTGCTGGGAAGAATTGATATTGAACCGCTCCCCGGAGAGATGATAGATCTGTTCCTCAAGGTGAAAAAGCCTATTCTCCACTTCTTTGGAAAACCGGGCCAAGGCCTCGCTGTCCAGCCGGACACCATGCATTTCCATTTCAGCCAGGACCGGCACCAGCGGCATCTCCATCTTAAGGAAGAGGTCATCCAGTCCTTCTTGTTCCAAAAGAGGCAGGAGTTTGTTCCGGCAGGCCAGGGTGACTTCTGCATCCTCGGCCGAGTAGGTGACGGCTTGATCAATCGGAACTTCGCTGAAATTCTTGGCTTTCGGTCCGCTGCCGACCACTTCCCGGTAAGTGATCATTTTGCGGTTGAGATAATCCTGGGCGATCTGGTTCAGGTTATGGGTCCGTCGGGATGGGTTTAGCAGGTAAGAAGCGATCATGGTGTCAAAGGCCTCTCCCTGATAGGGTAAACCATACCGCCTTAAAATGATCCATTCGTATTTGATGTTCTGGCCTATTTTTGTTATCGTCCTGTCTTCTAAAATCTCCCGGAGCAGGCCAAAAACCTTTTCCAAAGGAAGCTGCTCCGGGACCCCCAGGTAGGCATGTCCCACCGGGACATAAACCGCCCGGCCCTCTTCAAAGGCCAGACTGATCCCGACTACCTCCGCCCGCATGGGGTCTTCAGACGTAGTTTCCAAATCCAGAGAAACCCTGCCGGCTTTTTTGATCTCCCGGCAAAAAACGACCAGTTCCTCCCATTCGGATATCCCTCTATAATCCAGAGCGGGTCGCGGGAGAACATCCTCCCCCAGGTCGTCGAGAAATTTTTTAAACCCTAATTCCTTGAACAGCTCTCTTAAACGGGTTTGGTCTTTGGGCCGGACCGCAAGATCTTCGAGGGACAGTTCGAGAGCGACCCGGGTATCCAGGGTGACCAGGGTGCGGGAAAGCAGGGCCTGCTCTTTATTTTGCAGCAACTTTTCCTTGAGTTTGGGGGGGGTAATAGCCGTGGATTCCTCTAACAGGTGGTCTAAAGAACCATAGGTTTGGATCAGTTTGACTGCGGTCTTTTCCCCGATGCCCGGTACTCCGGGAACATTGTCACTGCTGTCCCCGGCCAGGGCCATGATATCTATGATCCGTTCCGGACCGCTGCCGAATCTTTCCCGGACCTTTTCCAGATCAAAGATCTGGTCCTTCATGGTGTCCCACATGCGGATATGGGGAGAAATCAACTGCATCAAATCCTTATCCCCGGAAACCATGACCACTTCAAACCCCCTGGCTTCAGCCTCCTTAGCCAGGGTGGCGATGATATCATCGGCCTCCACGCCTTCTTTTTCCAAAATCGGCAGACCATAACAGCGACTGATCTCTTTGATAAAAGGAAGTTGTATCACCAGATCATCAGGCATAGGGGGCCGATGGGCCTTATAGGCATCGAACATTTCATGACGAAAGGTCGGCCCTTTGGCGTCAAAGACCATGGCCATGTGATCCGGCTTTTCCTGGTCAAGGATCTTGCGGATCATCTGCAAAAAACCGAAAACGGCATTAGTGGGCATCCCCTGGGCATTAGTCAGCCGGTTGATGGCATAAAAGGCCCGGTAGATATAGGAGCTGCCGTCGATCAGAAAGAGTTTGGGGGGGTTGGTCATGAAAAAGAATCCTTTATTTGCAACTGGGTTGAGTAAAACCGGTTTTCTCTTTTTCCAATCTTTTGAAATCGTTGTAATTTATCCTTTAATAGGTTATAATACAAGAAAGAAATTCAGATGGATATTTGAAGACAATCGATGGAAGAAAATGATGGAAGAAAGAATAAATAGAGAGATCTTTGAAGTAACCCAAATGAATATAGTAAAATCGGTCCACAAATGTAAGATCAATGAACAGCCCTCTGATTTTTCTTTTTGGCAATCAAAATCCTACCAAGAACGGATTGCGGCCTTAGAAGAGATTCGCCAGGAATACAATCAATGGAAATATCATGCTGACCAAAGACTTCAAAGAGTTTATAGAATTATTAAACAGACACAACGTTAACTACCTGGTTATTGATATTCAAAATTTAAAAAAAAATAAACAATCCCTCGGACGCCCTCAGGACGTTGCGGATTTGGAAAAATTAGTATAAGGAAGGACTTATGAAAAAAACATTCAAAGAATATCTTATAATCGGAATAAGAGGGTGGATCGGAAGTATGCTCATCGCCCTCTTGATCGCCACCTCTTTCAAATCAGCCATCGCCGACTGGTATCTGGTGCCTACCGGTTCGATGAACCCGACCATCGTGGAAGGGGATCGGATTTTAGCCAACAAGCTGGCTTATGATCTGAAAATACCTTACACCACCATTCACCTGGCCCAATGGGAAAAACCCCGCAGGGGAGATATCGTTGTCTTCAAATCACCCGCCGATGGTACGCGCCTGGTAAAACGGGTGGTTGGCATTCCTGGGGATCGGATAGCCATGGAAAACAATCAGCTTCTCATCAACGGTGAACCACTGAAATATGAGGGGGCCGGCCATTGGAGTTTCGATGGGTCACCCACTCCCCAAAATCCGGACCATGAATTTTATTTGGAGGATTTAACCGGACACCGGCATCTCATTAAAACCATACCTGACTTGCCGTCTGTCCGCAGTTTTTCATCGCTTATCGTTCCCGCCAACCATTATTTCATGATGGGCGACAATCGCGACAACAGCGCGGATTCCCGTTATTTCGGATTTGTCCCTCGAAAACACATCCTGGGCCGGGCCTCGGCCGTGGTCATCTCCCTGGATCCGGACCACCATCGCCATCCCCGCTGGGGGCGCTTTTTTACAAAACTGCAATAGAAGCAAGAGCCCGGTTCATTCCTGCGCACCATCATCGCCTCCGCTCCAGGGAAAAGAAAGCAACCTAACCGTCTCCCCTCCTCGAGGAAGAGGATTGGGGGGAGAAACAAGGAATTTTGTATCAGTTTAGTTTTATTAAATCGTAAAAACCTTTTTTTTGCCACCGACAAAGGAGGGACAGGAGGAAAACGACTTGTCTTCCTCCTACCGTCAGGCCCTTCGGGCAATTAAACCCTGCTTCGCGTCAGCGACGGTTGGTTTGCCTGGCCCCTGGGTTTGTTGGGGCCGGGCAAAGAATCTTAAGAGGAGAAGCGGTATGACCCATTCAAATCAACCCATAGTAAAAATCACTTCGGGCCGGTTGCAGGGCACCGTTGAAGACCAGGTCCTGGTTTTCCG
>JBFMBU010000138.1:0-6242 GCA_040755035.1 Thermodesulfobacteriota bacterium | reverse complement strand
ACCATGACCATCTCATCTGTCTTAACTGCGGGAACATCCTGGAATTCAAAAACAAAGGGATCGAGAATCTGCAAGAGGAGGTGGCCCGCCAACACGGCTTTTTCATTACTTATCACGTATTGGAGTTATACGGATATTGCCGGAAATGTTCTGCTGAAAAAAATAAAGAAACGAATATGAAGAAATTATGAGCTCAGAGATCGTCACCCAAGACCCCCTTCTCCCCTCATCTCCGGCCAAGATCATCCTGGTCGGGAATCCCAATGTGGGAAAAAGTGTTATTTTTAATTTTCTCACCGGGACTTATAGGGTCGTCTCCAATTATCCCGGAACAACCGTAGAGGTCTCCTCCGGAACGGCCAAAGGTACAGAGGGTGCTGTTTCCATCCTGGATACCCCGGGGGTCAACAACCTGATTCCCAATTCCGAGGATGAAAAGGTGACCCGGGACATCCTTCTCTCCGAAGAACACTATGCGGTGATCAACGTCCTGGACGCCAAGAATCTGCGCCGGGGTTTGTTGATCGCCCTGCAGTTAATCGAGATGGGAATCCCCCTTACTCTGGTCATGAATATGATGGACGAGGCCAAGAGCCGGGGGATCGAGATCGACCGCAAGGCACTGGAAAGGACACTGGGCCTGCCGGTGGTCAGCGCTGTGGCCACTCAAAAAAAAGGACTGGACCAGCTTCTGCCGGCCCTGAAAAAGTCCCCCAAATCTCCCTTTGTTTTTCAATATTCGGAGGTCATCGAGGCCGGGATCGCCTGCCTCTTACCCCTGCTTCCGCCGGCCCCCATCAGCGGCAGGTCTCTGGCCTTGATGCTTTTGGCCGGAGACGAAACCCTCAGGCCCTGGTTGGAAAAAAATGTAACTTCCCGGACCATGGAGGAAATTCAGGCCCATTGCATTCAGAAAGAAAAACGTTTTTCCGAACCGATCGGTTACCGCATCAACCAGGAACGTCTGGAAATTATCGATGCCCTGCTCCTGAAGATTCAAACCCGCCGGGCCGGTTCGGTCCAGGGCTGGAATAAACGATTGAATGAATGGACGACCCACCGGGTGATCGGATTGCTGGTCATGCTCCTGGTCCTTTTTCTGTCCTATGAAATTATCGGGGTACTGGGGGCCGATATCGCCGTAGGTTTCATGGAAGAAACCGTTTTCGGGCAGTGGATCAATCCCTTTTTAAGCCGGATAGTAAAATGGGCCATTCCTTTTCCCCTGCTCCAGGACCTCCTGGTCGGTCCCTATGGGGTATTTACCATGGCCCTGACCTATGCCCTGGCCCTGATTCTACCCATCGTCGGATTCTTTTTCCTGATCTTCGGCTTTTTAGAAGACTCCGGATACCTGCCCCGTCTGGCGGTGATGAGCAACCGCATCTTTAAAATCATGGGGTTGAACGGTAAGGCCATTTTGCCCATGATCCTCGGCCTGGGATGCGACACCATGGCCACCATGACCACTCGCATTCTGGAGACGCGCAAGGATAAAATCATCGTCACCCTGCTCTTGGCCCTGGGAGTCCCCTGTTCGGCCCAACTGGCCGTAATATTCGGGATGTTAACCGGGTTCCCGGCCTGGATATTTATTTCTTGGGCGCTGATCGTTATGGGAGTCCTCGTTCTGGTCGGCTTTCTTTCCGCCAGACTGATCCCCGGGGAAAGTACCGGTTTCATCCTGGAGCTCCCCCCCCTGCGCTGGCCACAACTGAAAAATATCCTCATTAAAACCCTTTCCCGCATCGAGTGGTATCTGCAGGAGGCGGTGCCCCTGTTTATTTTGGGGACCCTGATTCTCTTTGCCCTGGACAAAAGCGGGGCCATGGGGGCATTGGAACAGGTCTTTAAACCGGTCGTCGTCGGTTGGCTGGGTTTGCCGCAGGAATCCACCTCTTCTTTCATCATCGGTTTCCTGCGCCGGGACTACGGGGCAGCCGGGTTTTTCGCCCTGGCCCAAAAGGGACGCCTCTCCCACCAGCAGGTTTTGGTGGCCCTGGTGACCATCACCCTTTTTGTTCCCTGTATCGCCAATTTTTTTGTTATGATCAAAGAGCGGGGCTGGAAAACAGCCCTGGCCATTGTCGGAGTGGTTGTTTTCATCTCCATAACGGTAGGAGGAATCCTGAACCACCTCTTACAGGTTTTTAGCGGATGAAAAGGGAATCAGAATCTATCTGCCCCCTGTGCGGCAAATCCTTTGTCCCGAACCGAAGCGCCTGTTCCGGATCCTGCCCCATGGGACGCCATTGCAATCTGGTTTGCTGTCCCCATTGCGGTTACAGCTTTCCCGGGGAGTCGCGCCTTATTGAATTTTTTAGACGGATTTTTTCAAGGCGGACTTCCTTAGCGGAGAAGGGAACAAAAAACACAAGTAGTCAATCGGTCAAAGGGGGATCTGAAGGGTGACAAGAGTACACCCTTGAACCCTTGAAACCTGGAATCCTGGAAACCTTGAACCTATTTTTTTTATAAGGGGGGAAAATGAACCTTATCCCTGGACATACGGAAAACAACCAGGCCGACCACCATGGACACCGCTGGCACGGTGGTCGGTCTGCCCGCAGCCGGGAAGAAAGCATTGACGAACTTCTGGAACTGATCTGGACCCTGCGCGAAAAAGGGGTCAGTGATATGACCACGCTTCTTCAAAACACCACCGATCCGGAGGCCCGGGCCGTTCTGAACCACATGTTGCGGGAAGACCTTTTTGAGATGGAAGGAGACACCCTGAAACTAAAAGAAAAAGGGGAAGCCCTGGCCGAAGGGATCGTTCGCCGACACCGTCTGACCGAGCGTCTTTTGATGGAACTTTTCGAAATGTCCGAAGAAGAGGCGGAAAAAGAGGCCTGTAAACTGGAGCATATCCTCAGCCCGGCGGTAACCGACAGCGTCTGCTCTTTTTTGGGACACCCCCCGGTTTGCCCGCACGGAAAACCTATTCCCCAGGGGGAATGCTGTAAAAAATTGACCAGGGAAATGAAACCCCTGATCCGTCCCCTGAACGACCTGGCCCTGGGGCAGGAGGGACGGGTGATTTTTATCTCCACCCGGGCCAAAAACCACCTCGAACCCCTGGGGTCTTTCGGGGTCATCCCCGGTGTGGTTATCCAGCTCAAACAGCGTCAACCGTCTTATATTATCCAGATCGGGGAAACCTCCATCGCCCTGGATGAAAGCATTGTCAGGGAAATCTTCGTCAAAGCCCTTTAATCCAATATGTTTTGGCGACAATAAAAAAGCTCAATAAAGTGAACGAAGATCCGGGAAAATTTATCCGACAGGTTACGGAAACCCTGGAAAAATGGAACCGGGATGCCTGCCTTTATGCCGAGCACCTTTCCGACGGCTCAGGATCTTCAGCGGTCCTTTGTCTGCTCAGTGAATGCCAGAAAGGCAAAGGTCCGGAAAAAGAAATCTGTTTCGTTTTCAATAAAAGGTCGAAGTGGGTCCGGCAGGCCGGTGACCTTTGTTTCCCCGGCGGCGGGATCGCCCATAGTTTCGATCCCCTGGTCGCCAAACTCCTGGGATACCCCCTCTTCCCCCTGGGTCGTTGGCCCTATTGGAAAAAATGGAAAACCGAACGCAGGCCGGAGGCCGAACGTTTGGCCCTGGTCCTGGCCACCGGCTTGCGGGAAAGCGCCGAGGAAATGCGTCTCAATCCCTTAAGCACCCGCTTTCTGGGTCCCATGCCGCCCCAGGCCCTGCAATCCTTCCAGAGATTCCTCTATCCCATGGTAGTCTGGATCGGGCACCGGAAACGGTTTTTCCCCAACCGGGAGGTGGAGAAGGTGGTCCCTATCCCCCTCAACCATTTGTTACAGGCGGAAAAATATGTCCGCTTCCGTATGCGCTTCGCTTCCTATGTCAACGGCGAGGAATCGGTTCAGGACTTCCCCGGTTTTTTTCACGAAGAGGAGGATGGTCATGAAGTGCTCTGGGGGGTCACCTATCGTATCGTTACCACCCTGCTGGAAGTGCTCTTTGATTTCCGGCCGCCGGAAATGGGGGGTTTGCCGGTGGTGGAGGGGATGAGGGACGAAAACTATCTCTATTCGGCAGGGAGGAAAAAAAGGGGATGAAGTATATTATTCAACGCCAAGAGGCCAAGAATGCAGAGAAAAGTTGGAAAGGTCTCCCCTTTGCGGCTCTAAGGTGCAATTTTTTATTTCAAAAAGCTGACAGACTCGCTGAAGTTGAATCAGATGATCGCCACTAAACTATTTGAAGAAGTCCTTCAAATTAAACTCAGCCGTTATGCCGAATTAATTCCCGGAACGGTTGTTTCCGCCTATTGGGTGGACGATCTGCTGATCGACAGTGGTCCGGCCCATACCACCGAGGAATTGACCGAATTCTTGAAGGACAAATCGATCACCGCCGTGGTCAATACCCATCATCATGAGGATCATATCGGCGCCAATGAATATCTCCGTCAGAGGTTCGGGGTGGATCTCTATGCCCATCCTTTGGCGGTGGAGAAAATCAACCGGCCGGCTTCCCTTTACCCTTACCAGGAAGAGGTTTGGGGATATCCTCTTCCCAGTCGGGTTAACCCCTTGAAGGACTCCATAACGACAAATAAATTTCACTGGGAAGTCATCCCCACACCCGGCCACGACCGCGATCATATCTGTCTCTTTGAGGCTCAACAAGGCTGGCTTTTTTCAGGGGACCTGGTGGTGGGCAGAAAACCGGTCGTCTGCCGCCCTATGGATGATCAATGGCAGATCCTGGCCGACTTGAAGACCATCCGGGCCTTGAAGCCCCGGTTCCTTTTCCCGGCACCCGGCGAAGTGGTGGTCGAACCCGGGGTGATGCTGGATCAGCTCATCAATCATTTGGAGGAATTGGGCGGGAGGATCGATACGCTGCACAAGCAGGGACTGGAGCCGGCGGCCATAGTGAAAGAAATTTTCGGCCGGGAAAATCCCATGGCCGAAAGGACCCAGAATCAGTTTTCTTCCGAAAACCTCGTCCGCTCTTTTCTTAAGGGGAATCATCCCTGACCCTTTGCCTTCCAAAATTATTATGGACTATTTTTTTTATTCCCATTTATTTGTATTGACTTAGCTAAATGACTTAGCTAATATGTTTTGAAAGAAAATCCGGATCAGAAAGGGTTAGTAATGGCCATAATGGTAAATATTCATGAAGCCAAGACAAATCTTTCCCGTCTTCTGGAAAAAGTGAGTCAAGGGGAAGATGTAATCCTGGCCAAAGCAGGAAAACCTGTTGCTAAAATTGTTTCCTTTGAAGATGCCGGTCCCCGAAAGCCGGGCATTATCCAGGGCCGGTTAGACGACCGATTTTTTGATCCATTGCCGGAAGAAGAGATACAGGCATGGGGGCATTAAACCTGAAGAAAGAACGTTTTCTCTTAGATACCCATGTGCTGCTCTGGTGGTTTTTCAATGATAATCGCCTTTCGAAAAAGGCAAGGCAGATTATCAGCAACCGAGACAATGCCGTACTGATCAGCAGCGCATCAGCCTGGGAGATTTCAACAAAAGGCAGGTTGGGTAAACTCCCGGGATCGGAGAGTCTGGTTAAAGACCTGCCGGAACTAATACGAAAAGCCAGGATCGAAGTATTACCGATCACTCTGCGCCATGCCCTTCTTGCCGGAAGCCTGGTCAATGATCACCGGGATCCATTTGATCGGATGTTAGCCGCTCAAACGCTATTAGAAGAGTTGTCACTTCTTACTTCTGATAAAGCCTTTGACGATTTTCCCGTCAGGATAGTTTGGTAGTCCTTTTTCCATTACAACCTTCGGGATTAATCGGAAACGGACTTTAAGGACATTGTTCAGGGAATTCATTTTTTTGTCATTCAATCCTTTTGACATCTTAATCCTGGAACTTCTTCGTATGAAAGACAGGGGCTGATGTAGAAACAGCCTATTAGTTTCCTCCTGCTCACCGAATTTTGACAAAATTAAAATAACCCTAAATCCCCAGGTTACCGTATAACCGGTGAGCAATCTTCTTATCAGAGCGACAATACCGGCTGGGCCGCTTCTTAATAGAAAATGGTCGTTGTTTGATAAAAAGGATCATGCATAGCACTGGGTCTTGGTTTTAGGAAGGAGAATCGATAACCTTTCAATGTGGATATTCCGGTTAAAGAGACCACCCTGTCCGGATGGTGGTGCCAACCAATCCGGACAGATGTTCCAATGGTTCCGGGACGGAACCAATCAGGTCTTAATTCTTCTTTTTGGCATCAAGGCCATA
>JBFMBU010000137.1:0-9680 GCA_040755035.1 Thermodesulfobacteriota bacterium | reverse complement strand
CCCTAAACAGGCTGGATTATTTAGAGAAAAGGGCAAGTATTTAACTGAAATAATACCGGGAGGGGCACGGAAAATCAACAGGTTTCTCATTTGGGACCCCCTCGAAAAGAGCTAACGACAATCCAGAATGCAGCCGTTTGATGTAGTCGAACTGAGGGAAATACCCCTTCGGGAACTGCGGGATCAAGGAAGTTACGGAAGGGCTTACTATAACACTTTAGGTTTTTGAAAGGGAAAACTTATTATTCACCGCAGAGTCTCAGAGGTCGCAGAGAGATTTATTTTTAATCCCGCTATGAAGGCGGGATTAAAAGGAAAAAATATTTTCTCTGCGCCCTCGGTGTCTCTGCGGTGCAATCTTCTGTTTCATGAAACTAAATTGATACGTTTTTCTTTGTTAAGGAAAGCATAAAAATATCTTCTTGATATCTAATGCTTAAAAAAATACCATCTATTCATGCAGAATCACTGGACAACAGAAAAGCAAAAAGAAAATATTTGCCGGTAAAATGGACCTCAAAATCCATGAAGGCCCTGATCAATCTTTCCGGCAAAGAGGCCCTCTACCGGATTCTTGACGCGAGGAATTTCCGAAAATTCGAGTTTCTTCGGATTAAAAACCCTCTCGCTTGATTTCCATCGAAGCCCAACAGGACCTACCTCATAGTTGCATAAAAATTTATCGATTTATTCATTACAACCTGATGCTATCAGGCTATCAAAGCGGTTTAATCAGATCGGAGGATCTCACCTTGAGGGAAGTCCTGAGTCTTAATAAATCCCCCCTTCCCCCATTTGTCAAAGGAGGAATTTTGAGAATAGTTTGGTTATTGAATCATTTTATTTTGCATCAATTAGGAAAATACAACCCCACCTGCTTCGGCAGTGGTCTGTATTATTTTGAGACCTTCAATAGTTCTGCAACAGGAGCAGAAAGACGGGCGAAGCGTCAAAAAATCGCCCCCCCATATCATAGGATAAGGTAAATTGACTGTTTGAATCGGTTTCATACTGGTCCAGCCAGGGGGAATAGGTCTTGATCGTAATCCGATTCCTTTCTGGTGAAAAGGTTAGTATCCTTAAAAAACCGTTTCCCCCGTTGACATAGTCCTGGTAGTCGGCCAGGAGGATACGGACTGTACGGGAATTATATACCTCCACTCTACGGCCTTCTCCATGCATATGGCCGCAGAGCATCAAAAACAGATTGGGGTTTCCTTTTAAAGCATCGTAGATCTTTTGTCCTTCAGACATGAAGGGTGCCGGATAGCCCACATTGAGTATGGAGTGGCTGACCACGATGGCCCTCCGATTCGTGTGGGTCGTCAATAAGTTCTTGGCCCAATCCAGTAACGCCGTACTCGGGTTATACTCCAGATTGACAACGATAAAATCCAGGCCTCCGGCGCTGAACAGCCCATAATTGTTGTTGTTATCTATTCCATTGAAGCTCCCGCCGTAATAACTCCTGCCGTCAAAGCGGGAAACGCCGAAATATTTATTATAGTAGTCATAGGTCGAATCCTGGTCGTGATTGCCCCTCAGGACACCATAGGGAATACCCTGAGGAAGGGAGGTCGTGACAGGGTCTTCCAGTAATCCTAAGGCCTCGGAGGCGCGGATGAATTGATCCTCACTGGCGGCAGTATTGACTATATCTCCTTCATGGGCGACATAGATGATATTCAAGGCCTCTCTATTATTGACGATCCAGCGGGTCTGGGCTTCAAATATTTCAGAACTGCTGCCGCAAGGGGCATCACAGGAATAATACTGGGTATCGGGCAGGACAATGAGGGTAAAATCTTCCGCAGCCGAGGCCGGTAAGGGAAAAAACAGGAGAAAAGATAGAACCCAAATTCCTTGAACAGCCAGTATTGTAGCTACCGTTCTTTTTCTCATCTTTCCATAGGACTTTCTATAAAGATTTAAAGAAAAGGCTAAACAGTTTTCAATTATTTTTCTCTTTTCCAAAAAAAATGTCAACGCAATAGATGAGATAGGGAGAATAGGAGAGGGGATAACGATACAACGAAAGGAGTACCTTACGGTCCTTATCAATATAGCAGCAAGGGGATTAAAAAAGGTTGTAATATCCGTCGGCAATCAGAATGGTGACCCCTGGCACGGCCTGATTTACGGCCGTCCCCAGCTCGCCTGCCGTGGCCACCCGGACCACCGCTCCGCCGGGAGGGGGCAGGGCCGGGCAAACTCCGGCGGCCGGGAGGGTAGCGGCATAGGTCAATCCCATTTTCTGCCCCCAAAAATATAAAGGAGCAACAGGCGTAACTATCTGGGCAAACACAGAAAAAGCCAACACCAAACCCCATACGCCTCTGCCGGCCATTATGGCTTTGATGTTTTTTGAAAAATGCATACAAGGGTCTCCTCTCTAAAAATTTTTTAGGCCTTTGCCTAAAAACAAAAAAAGCCCCAATGGTTAATACTGCAATGGAAAAATTTGAAACCGGGACAGGCGTCTAAAAAGAAAGGGGGTGATTTAGTGATTAATAAAAAATGTATTCTTATACAACCTATTTTTCATTCTTACTATTTCAAACGACTTAATAAAATTTTTTCAATCCCCCCCTCTCCTTGATTTGAACATGAAGATCAGGGTTTTCTACTGGGTGTTCACGGTAACCCCCCGCGGTCCGTTTCGAAGATCCTGCCATTTTCTGATGTTAAAGCCAGGGTTTCCCCTTTCTTGAATTTTCAGCAACCCCTATCTAATAAAACCGGGGATCTTCTTCAAATTGGTTGATCGAAAAGGGCCGAGGTTCCCATGAAACTATGAAACCTTCGCTTCTGATCGACTCTTTTTGAGATGAGCCAATATATTAATTCCCAAGAAGTAACATCATCCAAGGGAGATTGGTTCCGCCCCCCGAAGGCGCGTTGTTCTTTATGGTAACTTGAAAGCCGGTGGCCGTGGCAGCATTCACCCGGACGGATATCTTATTGACCGCATCAACAAAGGTCTCTCCGGCAACCCACATGGCTCCGGCATCCGCTGTTTCTCCATTAAGATCCGGATCAAGCACATAGGCGGGTCGTGACCTTGTGGTATCCACTTCATGGATGATGACCGCCGGGCCGGCCACCTTAACATCGTACCCGGTCAACCGCCTGGCTTCCACCGTATAAAAATGGGTACTGGAACCTCCGATGGGGATTTGGGCCATTTTATAGTTCGAGGTGGCCGGCAGTGCCAATTGTTCAAGGGTTATCGTTGAAGAGCTTCCTAAGGCAGCCGTGAATTTCTGTCCGGCAGGGATCCAGCCTAACCGGTCCTTGTGGTAGGAAATGGTATGCTGGGCGATACAGCCGTAGGTCGGATCGGTGGCTGCAGCACAATTGTAGCGATCCCTGCTCATCACGTCCCAGGCATTGTCATAAGTCTGCCCATAAGCCCCGGAAGAATGGGGGAGACCGAATCCATGTCCCATCTCATGCTGAATAACAGAAATGGAGGCATAGGCCCAGGGTGGTTCCCAAGTCGTGCTCCATGTTTTAGTGATCCCATCCAAAGTCATATACCGGCTCCCTCCCCAGGCCCAGCCGTTATCGAAATCGGTGTTAAACATCATATTAATGCCGGTATAAAGCGAATAATTGACAAAGGGATCCGCCACGTTGATACAATCAGTCGCCAATAAGGAAAGGTTGGTCCCTCCGCTGGTGTCGGTGGGATTATAATAGGCCTCCGTATGTGGTAAGGTAAACCAACCGTAGGAATTACTCCCGGCCACGTTGGCGGTGTTGTAAGATAACTCGCGCCAGTAATGATCCAACCCGGGTTTGGTGTTGGCATACATTCCCTGAAAAAACGCCAGATTTTTCGGCTCTACGGCATAATCGCTAAACTTGCACATAATAGTGACCCAGGGTTTGGCTCCAATAACGGCCGAGGGGACCCTATCGCCCTGGTCGCTTGTTTCAGGAAATACCTCCAGGGACATGGAAGTCACCTGAAATCCTTCTAAGAGGCCCTGTTCCCCGGCAGTTGGCCAAACACCTTCTACACGTACTCTTTGGCGATTGAAATATAGGATCCCTCCCTTTGTCCGGGAAAGGGCTTCATTGATTAGGAGGGGGGTTATCCGGCCGTTATCCTCGGTTAAGGTATACCTCTCCTGTGTTTGCCCTTCCGGGCCGTCCCCCCAGATAATATTGAATAATCCGGATAAGGAACCGGACGGCCTTTCACCAGAGAACGACTGTAAAGGTAATACCTTCATATTACCCGGTCCGGAAGCGTTCTGTCCGGGTAAGAACAAATCTCCCTCATCAGCATAAGCCCGATTAACGCCCCCACCCTCCCAGCCATAAAACAGCAGGCAAAGGATAACCGCAACAAATGCAATTGCATGGAAATAACATTTATTGATCATGAATGTATCCTTTCCTTAATAATAAATAGCAGATCAAATAAAATCTCCATTTAATCATTTGGAATCCGTCAAATGACCGGAGACTGCGATTCTCCTTATGACTTCTTTTTAATAAGGTTTTTTCGGGAATAAAGTCAACCACACCATTAAGTTCGGAAAGAAGTCCGATCCAAGTATCGTGCATAGGGATTTTTGGGGGGAAAGGCAAAATGACGTTGATCACCCTTCGGGAAAAGGCCATACAGCACCCCATGTAGGTATTTCGAATAATATTTTTTATTATACCCTTTCCTGATTTCAACATTCTAAATATCGATTCCTCTATGACCTTTCCCCTCTCGTCAATAATTTGTCCATCCAATACAATAGTAAAGAGGCTCTCTGTTTTATTTTGGAAGTACCTGCGGATAACATCGAGTTTGTTCTCCAGCCAGATATCATCCTGGTCAGAAAGCACAATTATTTCACCGACGGCCTGTTTAATAGCGTTTTCAAAATTATAAACGGGGTTAAAAAAAGTATTCCCCGGAAATATTTTAATCCTTTTATCGTTAAAGTTCTTGATTATTTCAAGGGTTCTATCGGTTGAAGAATCATCCGAAACAACAATCTCATCATTTTCTCCAAGTTGATCAATGATTGATTTCACTTGGTCATAAATATATTTTTCTCCATTAAAGGTGGCAATACAAACGCTTATTTTCATGCTTTTACCCACCGTATCTCAAAGAATCGATGGTTAGATCGATCCATGTAACCCCCAGCGGCAATCGTTCCCTCCATTAGAATTAAAAACCTGAATACCTTTAGATAATAGATGGTTATGAACCGATTGATCCTCAAAGTCAAGGATTTTGTCTTTTTATATGGAGCGGGTTATTAAAGGTTTTGATTGAATAAAAAAGGGTCTGGATCAGACAGGGCACTTCAACTCGGCATCGGAGGGGCGGATATAAATGGGGTGGAGCGCTTCCAAGGGCGGGGCCCCTTGCTGCAGGAATCGTTGATAGGCCAGGGCGCCCAAGGCTAAAGGGGAAATCAGGTGCAGATGGGGTGTGGGAAACAGGACAAGGTCTCCCAGTTCCTTTTTGAAAAAATCGGCATAGAGTCGGGCACCGTTTCCGGCCAGGAGTACCGTTCCCTGCAACTCAGGAAGCAGGAATTCCGGCTTGACATGCCGTGGTTGCCCGATCTGGACGACCCCCTTTTCCGGGTCGTTTTGGAAAAAGGCACTGAAGACCTCTTTCTTCCGAGCGTCGATCATGGGGCAGATCAGATAAGGGCAGGAGGGGAAGTTATGAGCCAGGGCCTCCAGGGTGGAGACACCGATGACTGGTTTTCCTCCGGCCAGGGCCAATCCTTTAATAGTGGCCAGGCCGATCCTCAGACCGGTAAAGCTCCCGGGGCCAATGGTAACGCCGAAGAGTTCCACCTCCGCCAGGTCCCACCCCACCTCTTCCAGGAGAAAATAAATGATCTTCCATAGCTGGCCGGTATGGGTTTTGGACACCCGGATCTGGGCCTGGGCTTTTAATTCCTCCCCTTCCAGCAGACCGACTCCGCCGGTTTCAGTGGCTGTATCCAGGGTGAGTATTTTCATGGATTACCTGTTCATGTGCAAATCAGAAGAAAAGGGGATTCCTTCACCTGTAAATAAACGTTCGTCGTTCGGCGTTTGGCGTTCGGCGTTCGGCGAATAAAGGTCTTGACTCACCCAATAATAAAAAATATAAAATATTTTAGTAAGTTACGAAAGAATTCTACATACATTAAATAGAATTTATTCTAAAACGGGAATTTAGCCGGACCGAATGAAGTATTTTCGGAATTCCATTTTGGTTCCGGCTGATCCGGGTTGGGTAATTGAAAAAGATAGTTATTTTCCACCGCCAGACACGAAGAATGCCCCACGCCGAACGCTGAACGCTGAACGTCTTATTAACTTTCATCATTGCAGCAGCCGCACGATATCATTATAAAAGACAAAGACCATCAGGGCGATCAGGATAAACATGCCCACCTGCTGGGCCATCTCCCGTTTTTTCAAACTCAAGGGTTTCCCAATAATCCATTCAATGGCAAAAAAGACCAGATGTCCGCCGTCTAAAATGGGTATGGGCAGAAGGTTGAGGACCCCAAGATTAATACTCAACAGGGCGGTGAAAAACAAGAGGTTCACCCAGCCTTCCTGGGCCTGTTCTCCGGCCAATTGGGCGATAAAAATCGGCCCCCCCAGGGTTTCCAAAGGCACCTTTCTTTCAATCAGTTTGACCAGACTGACCAGGGTCATCTTGGTAATGCCCCAGGTTTGGTCCATGCCGGCTTGAAAGGCCCCGATCAAAGTCAGGTCCTTATGAAAAACTTTTCCTGCAGGGGTGACCCCGATGACCGACTCCTGTACTTCTTCACCGAAAATATTTTTGACCCGGCTGGTGACCGGTGTTACCTGGGCGACATACGACTTCCCCGCCCGGACAAAAACGACCGGCATAGGTTTTCCCTTGCTGCTGCGAATGACTTCCGGCAGTTCCTTCCAGGAGGAGATGGGGCGGTCAGCCATTTTAACGATCTTATCCCCCTGGCGCAGCCCGGCTTGATAGGCGGGAAGCCCGGGTTTTACTTCCCCGATTTCGCTGGTCAGGATAACCTGTCCAACGATGAAAAAACCGAGGACAAAAACAACAGCGGCAAAGATAAAATTGAAAAAAGGACCGCAGAAAACGATGACCATCCGCTTCCAGACGGCCTTATGGGTAAAGGAGCGCTCCTCTTCTTCCGCCGGAACCTCTTCATCCAATCCCTCCCCGACCATCTTGACATACCCCCCTAAAGGGAAGGCCGATATCCGGTAGTCGGTGTCCCCCACCTTGACGCCAACCAGTCGGGGCCCCAGGCCGAAAGAAAACCGTTCCACTTTGACCCTGAAAAATTTGGCCGCCAGGAAATGCCCCACTTCATGGACAAAAATCAGCAGTCCCAGGACGATAACAAAGGGAATTATCTTGAACAGGATTCCATAATACCAGGGCTGGGCGGTAGCCGTCGAGGCTAAAACCGTACCCAGAGTTTGCATAAACGATAAAATCACTTCCATGGCATGACTTCCATTTTGGGGTTTTTATAATATGATGGCTTCCTAATAAGCCGTTGTAAACCGGGCAGATCATTTCGGGCGGTCGACTTGGTCGACCTTAAGAAAAAGCTTCCATACAGAAGCGGCCCGCCGGGAGAAATCTTTCAGCGGTATCCATCTCCCCTACCACCCTCCTTGGAAAGAGCGTATTCGACCTTTTACCTTCAGCCTTCAGCCTTCAGTCTAAATCCCTTCCTTTCCGATATCCAGGCCCCGGCCTGTGCTCTGGCCCAGGCATCAACCTCCAGGATCTCGTCCAAAGCGGAAGGGGTAAAAGGGTGATGTTTCTCCATAGTGGCTTCGATGACTTGCGCTATACCCTGAAAAGTAAGGCCACCGGCTAAAAAAGCAGCCACCGCCGCTTCGTTGGCGGCGTTTAAAACCGCCGGCAGGGTGCCTCCCTCTTTTCCGGCCACCAGGGCCAATTTCAGACAAGGGAACCTTTCCAGATCCGGTCTGGAAAAGGTCAATCCCTCCAGGGCGGTCAAATCCAGCGGGGGCTGGACCAGCGGCAGCCGCTCCGGATAAGAAAGAGCATAGGCTATGGGAAGCATCATATCCGGGTTTCCCAACTGGGCCAGGACCGACCCATCCTGGAATTCGACCATCGAATGCACAATACTCTGGGGATGGATGTAGATATCGATCTGATCCAAGGGCACTCCGAAAAGCCACCCGGCTTCCATGACCTCCAAACCCTTGTTCATCAGCGTGGCCGAATCGATGGAGATTTTTGGCCCCATCTTCCAGCGGGGATGATTCAAGGCCTGGCCTCCGGTAATCCGGGCCATCTCCTCCCTTGGATAATCCCGGAAAGGCCCTCCCGAAGCGGTGAGGATGATCCTTTTCAGGGCTGTCCGCTGTTGCCCCTGCAGGACCTGGAAAATGGCGCTGTGTTCACTGTCCACCGGCAGGAGAACGACCTTATTTTTCCGGACCTCTTGCATAATCAAGGCCCCGGCCATGACCAGCGGCTCCTTATTGGCCAAGGCCACGGTTTTTCCGGACCGGATGGCCGCCAACGTGGGACGCAGGCCAACGGCCCCAACCATGGCCGAGACCACCATGTCCGCTTCGTCTAAAGAGGCCACCTCCTCATGACCCTGCTCTCCCCAGAGTATTTTCAAAGGATAACCGGGGAACCCCCCGGCCCTGATGGTTTGGGCCTCCTTTTCCGAGGCCACCGAAACCATCCGCGGTCGGAAATGAAGGACCTGTTCTTTAAGCAGCGGGATATTTTTCCCGGCGGACAGGCCGACGATTCGAAAACGATTCTCAAACCGGCTTATCAGCTTGAGGACTTGAACCCCGATGGAACCGGTGCTGCCTAAGAGGGAGAGGGATTTCATTGGTTCGTATCTCGTATCTCGTATCTCGGGACTCGGAGCTCGTCTTCCGCCTTACGCCTTAGGGTTTTGGTAGGTTCTCTCACCTCAGAACTTTCCTCGTCACTTGTCACTCACCTCTCGGGACTCGCATTCGGTATTTATTTTTTAGAAACAAGACACGAACCCCGAGATACGAGTTGCGTTTTCTTTAATTTTCATCTCAAAAAAATCATAAAGCCATAGACCACAGGTGCCGGCAGCAAGAGGCTGTCCACACGGTCCAGAAATCCCCCGTGACCCGGAAAAATGGAACTCGAGTCTTTCACCCGGGCGATACGTTTCAAGACGGACTCCACCAGGTCTCCGACCTGACTGACCAGGCCGACAATTAGTCCCAGGAGAATCAGGGGCAGCGGCTCGTACTGAGGAAGAAAAATTTCCTGAAACCCCCAGGCAATAAGGGCATTGGCCGCCAGACCTCCCAAAGACCCTTCAATGGTTTTTTGGGGGCTGACCTGGGGCGCCAATTTGTGACGTCCCAAACCCCTTCCCACATAATAGGCCCCTGTATCCCCGGCGTAATTAACCGCCAGCAGAAAAAAGACCCAGGCCATTCCTTCGGAGTCGGAGCGGATCAGAACAAAAAAGGGCAAAAACAGCGGCAGGTACCAGATGGCCACCATCTGCTTTCCAATGAATTCAAAAAACCGATGGTGGTTCTCAAAGGCCGAGATCCAGCGAACCATTCCCCAAACAGCCCCCAGGGTCAGGGCCAAAAAAAAACCAACCGGCCCTTTCCAATAGGCCCCGCAAAGGGCCACGGCC
>JBFMBU010000136.1:0-4731 GCA_040755035.1 Thermodesulfobacteriota bacterium | reverse complement strand
GAGGATCGACTCCCGGCGGGGTCCCCGGAGGAGACAAGGCCAAGAAGGCTAAAGGCCTTGGATCGTCAAAGGTGCGCCCATATATCAAGCGAACGGGCTCTGCATATCCTCCGGCCACCGACAAAGCGGTAAAAGCGCCGAAAGAGTGCCCGGCCAGCCCGATTTTTTTCAAGTCCATTTTCCCTTTCAAAACCGGACGGCTGCTTTCGATTTTTTGCAGAGAATCAAGGACAAAAATGATATCCTGAGGGCGATCCAGGGTGTCTTTCATACCCCAGAAGGCCTGGAAGAGTTTTTCCACATTCTCCTGAATTCCTTTGGAAAAATCGAGCAGGGAATTATCCGAACCGAAATGGGTCAAAAAGATACAGATATAGCCATGGCTGGCCAGGTATCTCCCCATCCAGTTGCTGCTGGTCTTAGAGCCTCCCATCCCGTGGGAAAGGAGAAGGATCGGAGCCGGCCCGGGTGGATTTTGGGGATAGTAAATTTTTAGCGGAATTTCCCGCTGCCGCGTCGGATCAATGAGAACCAGATCATCAATATGGCGATGAAGAAAAGGGCCGCCCTGGCCGGTGAAGCGACCGATATCCTGATCGGTGGCATTCAGGTATCCGGTACAAGGCGGCAGGATCGACAGATAAAGAAAAAAGAGAGTGCAGGCCGTTTTGAAGACACAGTGGGATACCTTCATAAGAGATGCCTCCGCTTTTCCTTAGGCCGGGAACCGGAAAGATTTTTTCCCCTTGCCCCAACTTAGTACATTACTTATACTCCCTTTTAAGGCAAGCATCAAATTGAACAGTGCAAGCGAGGGCCTTCCTCTAACTATGGAAATCGACGTCAGATTACATTTTTCAGGGGCCAGACAATACGAAAAGGTGAGCTATCCGATTCGCTACGGGCAGCTTTCCGAGATCACTCTTCCCGATTATCATTTTCAATTCAATCTTAACGGGGAGATAAAATATCTCCAGGGCAGGGGAAGGACCTGGCCCCATCCCTCCGAATGGCTGAAAAGGACCATAGGCAATCAGTGGATCTATTATGACGGCAGCGGTTATAATCAGGTCTTTGATTATCTCGGGGAATATTACCTGCCTTATTTCACCTATAAGTCCAATCATCTCTGGGAAGTCGACCCCTTTCACGACCCTTCCGTTCAGGAAGCCCTTTCCGCCTTCCGGCGCCTGCCCCGGGTACTAAAGGAGGTCTTGAAAAACGGCCGATGGTCCGAGGAAGAAAGGACTTTCCTGTCAAAAGCGGCGGCCATGGATGAATCCTCCTTAAGCCAAAGGGCTGAGCGCTTGAACACGATTCTCGGAGGAAGGGTGACGGTACTCCCCCCGGACAGCCGTCATGTAGACTACGACTGCGTTCCTTTGAATATTTCGGACGGTTGTCTGTACCATTGCGCCTTTTGCCGGGTTAAGACCGGTCAAAATTTTAAGAGCCGGTCAGCAGCGAATATCCGGGAACAACTTCGGGGTCTGAAGGAATTTTTGGGGCCGGACCTGCGTAATTACAACAGCCTCTATCTGGGGCAGCACGATGCCTTGAACTGCGGGGAAGGGATAATCGAGGCCGCCCTTCGAGCCCGCGAAGACCTGGAATTGGATCGATCCTTTTTAGAAGGGGGTTGCCTGTTTCTTTTCGGCAGCGTGGATTCTTTCTTGAGGGCGGATGAGCCATTGTTCCGGGCCATCAACCGCTTGCCTTTTCGGACCTTCATCAATCTGGGGTTGGAATCGGCCGATCAGGAGACCCTGGATCTACTGGGAAAACCCTTGCGGGCCGGACAGGTGGAAGAGGTCTTTGGCCGCCTGTCGGAAATCAACCGGCAATATGACCGATTAGAGGTGACCGCCAATTTTGTTATTGACCTGCACTTGCCTGCCGGGCACTGGGATTCCCTGAGCCGTCTGACCCGGGATTTCTTCCCGCACTATTTTGACAAGGGGGCTGTTTATCTCTCCCCCTTAAGCCGGGCCGGGCGCCGCGAACTGCTGGCCCGGTTTCAGGAAATAAAAAGGAAAAGCCGACGTCCCGTTTATCTCTATCTATTACAGAGATTGTAAATTTTTTCCTTTTCTTCTATTTAACCACCAAAGCTTCTTCCGGGCAGGTCAGGACCGTCTCGTCGGCATCGCGAATGATCTCTGTGGTCAGATTGACGTTGGGCAGGATGTTGTTCAGATAATAGCGGGCCGAGGCGATTTTCCCCTGGTAAAAGGCCGCTTCCCCCCCCTCGGCGCCGGCCAGTTTTTCCTGGGCGATGAGGGCCTGTTCCATCAGGCATTGGGCCACCTGGACCTGGGCGCAGACAAACAAGGCCCGTACGGCATACAAAGGAATCAGGGACCGTTTGGTTTCCAGATTATCGTACCAGGAATCATATATGGCGGTGACTTCTTCCAGGCATTGATACCCTCGATCCAGCTTGTCCATTTCCTTTTTAAACCCCTTGACCTGGCGGTTCTGCTCCACAAAGGCCTTGATTCCGGCCATCCATTCCTTGAAGGGTTTGCCGTCGTTCATACGCATTTTGCGGTTGACCAGGTCCTGGGCGTGGATATAAGTCGTTCCCTCCCAGATGGTCAGGATCTTGGAGTCCCTCAGGTATTGCTCCACCGGATATTCTTCGGTGTATCCCACCCCGCCGAAGACCTGCATGGCTTCAGCGATCACCCCCAAAGAGGCCTCGCTGCCGTATCCTTTGACCAGGGGAGTCAGGATTTCAGCCAACTGCCCGCATCGTCTGGCTTTGGCCTTGTCGCTGCCGTTGGCCTGGATATCCAGAAAATAAAAACCCTTGAAGGTCATGGCCCGGATTCCTTCGATCTGGGCTTTCATCTCCAGGAGCATCCGGCGGATATCTTCATGCTTGATGATCGGGACCCGATCGGCATTCCTCAGACCAAAGGGCCTTCCCTGAATCCGTTCACCGGCATATTGGGCGGCGTAGTAATAGGCGGCCGCGGCCTGGGTATTGGAATTGTGACCGGTGCCGATCCTTGATTCATTCATCATGTGGAACATCATGGACAAACCCCGGGAAGCCCCTTTTTCGTCCGGGGCCGGACCGACCAGGATGCCGAAACATTGATCATTTTCCCCGAAATTGAGCAGGGCCGTGGCCTGACCCTTGAGTCCCATCTTGTGTTCCAGCTTGATGGTGATTACGTCATTGGGTTGCCCTAACGTACCGTCGTCATTAACCCAGATCTTGGGTACAATGTAAAGGCCGATGCCGGACGAACCGGGGGCCCCGCCCTGGGTGCGGGCCAGGACCATGTGAATGGTGTTCTCACAGTGTCCCTGATCGCCGCAGGTGATGAACATCTTCGTACCCTTGATTTTATATAAACGAGGGTCTTCGGTGGGAAAGGAACGGGAAATCATATCCCCGGCGTCGGAGCCGAAATTGGGTTCGGTGATGCACATGGTCCCCTGCCACTCGCCGGAAAACAATTTGGGTAGGAACATTTCCCGCTCCCGTTCGGTGCCGAAGCGCAGTAACAGATTGGCCACCCCGCTGGTCAGTTTGATGGCCGACATCAGGGCCGTACAGGCGGCGGTGTTCATTTCAAATATGGCCTTGTAAATAATCAAGGGCATACCGCCTTCGACCATGATGCATTCACTGCTGGTCCCCCAGCCGTTCTCCTGTAAAAATTGATAGGCCTCCTTAAAACCCGGCGGCGGAGTGGATCGGTCGTTTTCGAATCGTACCCCGATCTTATCCCCCGGGGCATTGATGGGGTGGATCACCTCCCGGGCCACCTTGTAGCCCTCATTCAATAACATGTCCACATCATCCAGACTGAAATCGACCTTGAAACGGTCGCAGGCCAGGACTTCCCCGGCAGGCAGCCATTCCTTGAGGATGAATTTCAAGTCCCTGATATCATATTTGAATTCCATAAAGTTCTCCTTTGCCATCAATAACGGATATCAGGAAAAAGGACCGACTTTCGGTGATAGGTCAAACGGAAAAAACAGGTTGGAACCGGTTTGCGGGAAAGGGTTGAGGGATTTCTTCCTTGGTATCCGCCGTTTATTAATTTTGGGAATATGGTAGTGGATTGGGTCAAAAATGGCAACTTTTTTCTTGAAAAAAAAGGGAAAAAAAGGCAAAAGAAGAAGCAGGGTAGATCTCCCGACCCGATAACCCTTTTTTTACTCCTGAATGGGACATGTTTAAGCTCAAAATAGACACCGCCAAAAACCGGCTTTATGTAACCCTGATCGGATTTTTCCCTCCAATAGAAATGGCCAAGTGGTCCGGGGAAACTATCGCTGCGGCCAAGAAAATGAAACGCGGGTATGATGTGATTATCGACCTTTCCCAATTTAAGCCCACCACCCCGGAGGGGACAAAAGAAATCGAAAAGGTCCAATCCTTTTTTAAGCTTTCCGGGGCCAAACAGGGGGTTCAAGTGATCGGGGACAATGTTCTGGGGGGATTGCAATTTAAAAGGATGAGCATAACTTCAGGTTTTGATCCTTCCAATGTCAACACGTTGGCAGAGGCAGAAAAGCTATTGGGGCCCTGACCGGCCCAAGAAGCCGCTGACCGCTCTCGCCTTTAGACAACCTCCCGGCCAATCGTCCTTTTCCCTTTTTTTTCCCCTTGCCCCGGCCTGATTCTTGTTTTATACTCTTACAAAAACAATAGACAGCCGGATAAATATCCAATATTTCCGCCGGAGGGAGGAACAGAAAATGATT
>JBFMBU010000135.1:0-10142 GCA_040755035.1 Thermodesulfobacteriota bacterium | reverse complement strand
TTGATTATTGAGCTGGAGGGGTGGGGGAAGGAAGCGCTTGAAACCCGTTAGGCGCGAGGGCGATCGGTCGGCTTTGCCGACCTCAACAGGAGCTCGGCGAAGCCGAGCGGGCAGGCGGGAGGACGGGCATCGATGACCCTGGAGGAATTGACCTCGGCTCCTTTTACCAAGGAGAAAATAGCGCAACTGGAGGCCACCTACGGGATGAAGTGGGGCGGGATTTATTACCGGATCAAGATGGGGATCCCGCTGGAGGCGCCGAGGTTTTTTAACGGCCACAGTACGCGCAAGGCCAGGGCGGCAATGGCCAAAACCGGGCAGCCGGGGCATTGCCTGATCCGCAACGCCGATGGCCGGCCGGAGGGGTGCATGGAGTGGGATACTTATTATGGGGGGTGCCGGGAGTATCAGCGGTGCTTGGATTATGCGATTCGGCGGTATTGGAGAGGGTGGAAGAAGGTCCAGCCAGAGGCGGGAGGCAAAGAAATAAAAGACGCGGAGAGGAGGAGGTTTTATGGGGGAATTGATGGAAGTGGTGATTCAGAATAATCGGGAGGCGTTGGAAGCGGTGGAGTCCTGCCGGGAGATTTTCCGGAAAACCCGGGATTGGTTTCCGCTTGAGGATCCCCGGGGGCGGACGGCTCGGGAGGAGAACGAACGGCTGCGGCGGTATATTCAGGCCGTGGACCCGCCTGTGGCCCCGGACATGGGCACCAGTTGGGCCAAGATTTATCAGGACCGGTTGATCCCTTCCCTGGTCCTGGTGCGGATGATGGCCCGGGCCAGGGAAATCGAAGTTGAGCGGGCTGCCAGGGCGTTGAGGAAAGAGGCCCGGGCCTGGAGGTTGGAGAGGACCGGCGGTGGGTTTTGGCTGGCTTTGCAGAACCGGTGGGCGGAGTTGGTGGCCGGGGTGGTTTGGTGGGGGATGAATCGAAAGGCGGGGAAAGCGCAGGAGGCGGAAGGAACGCTTCGCTGAGGGGCGCTTCGCTTGAGGCAGGAGGGAGGGGGATTATGGCTGATAGAAAAGATTTGCGGTGTCCTTATTGCGGGTCGGACCGGGTTTTCCCGGTGACGGATTCGATCACCCGGGAGGAGGGGTTTTTCTGCCAGTCCTGCGACATGGAGTGGGGGGAGATGGAGCAGGCCCGGGAGGAGATTGAGGCGGCAAAGAGAAAAGATGCTTGAGGGGCGCTTCGCTTAGGAGCGCTGCGCATGAGGCGGGAGGCAATAAGAGGGGGAGACATGTTTCATCCAATACTAAGGGTTGAATTGGAATTTGCGCCTAATGATGTTCGCCGAGTGCATCTGGAATTGACGGAAGAAATTGTCCATGCAGCGCGGGAAATATTAGATTTACCATCTCCCCGGGCCGATGCTTTCGGGCGCTATTTGTGCAGCTCGGAATATACGATCAAGCGGGTGATGAAAGAAAGGGGAAGGATCGCAGAAATACTGTCGGCGGCTATTACCCGGGCGTTATTGGATGCCCTGGGGGCCAAGGATATGGAAATGGGATATGAAAAAAAGGGGGGGCGGGATGAAGATTATCAAAGTCAGGGATGGTGGGAGTAATACCTATACGGCCCGGTGCGAGGGGAAGGTGGCCAGTTGTACGGCTGGGCCGCTGGCGGCTGCCCTGGCGGTGGCGGAGAAGGTTTTTGGCGAGGATCCTATCGCGTCTTTAGAGGAAATAGATGTGCCTGAAAGGGGGCGGTATTTATTTAAGGCCTGGGAGGCTGGGGATAGGGTGGATGCGGTGGTAAATACCTAATCGAGGAGGAGGCCATGATCATTTTTGATTGTGAGATATTGCGGGCGGTTCCGGGCCGGGACGGGGTGCGGGAACCGGGGATTGAATACTGCGGCGGGTGGCGGGATTTTGCGGGGATGGGGCTGGCCTGCATCGGGGTCTATGATTATGCGGAGGATATTTATCGGGTCTTTTTAAGGGATAATTACAGCGATTTTCAAAAACTGGTTGATTCCAGCGATTGGATTTGCGGGTTTAACAATATCCAGTTTGATTATCCGCTGTGCGCGGCCAACGGGATCGTGGTGTCGGAAGAAAAATCCTATGACCTGCTGCGGGAGATCTGGGCCGGGGCGGGATTCGGGCCGGAATTTGATTCCCGGACCCATGCCGGATTCGGTTTGGAGGCCTGCTGCCTGGCCAATTTCAATTTGGGGAAATCGGGAAATGGTGCGTTGGCGCCGGTGCAGTGGCAGCGGGGGGAGTACGGGGCGGTGATCGATTATTGCCTGCGCGATGTCTGGCTGACCAAAAAACTGCTGGACCAGGTCCTGGATGTGAGGAAGATCTGGGATCCGCGGGATCCGGAGAGGGAGATTTTGGTTAAAAGGCCGATATAAGAACGGGAGAGCGTAAGGCGCGAGTGCGTAAGACGAGGGGGGACGATGGAGAAGATCAGTTTTGAGGAGTTCAAGGGATCGGTGCAGGGGCGGAAAATTCAAAAACAGATCAGGGCGGCCCATGAGCATATCAAGCAATACCTGGCCTATGCCGGACGGATTGTGGACCTGGGGGACCAGGGGGCTTATCTGGCGGTGGATGATCAGGGGAGATTGATTTGCCGCTCTTATGAGGGCGTAAGGCGTGAGGGCGTGAAAGCGTAAGGCGGGGACAGTAAAAAGGCGCGGGAGGCGAAAAATAAGACCCATGGGACCTGATCAATTATGAGAGCGCGGAATATAAAACCGGGGTTTTTTGAAAATGAGAGTCTGGCAGATCTGGGGCCGTATGCCCAGATTTTATTCGAAGGCCTCTGGTGTCTGGCCGACCGGGAGGGAAAATTGGAGGACCGGCCACGGCGGATCCAGTCCAAGGTCTTTCCTTTTTATGATCCGGATCCCGGAATCGAGGAGCTTTTGGAGTATTTGGAAAAAGCGGGATTTATTGACCGGTATACGGTTGATGAAATCAAAGTGATTAAAATCATTAAATTTTTAAAACACCAACGCCCGCATAAGACGGAAAAAAACAGTGAATTGCCTGAAAAAAGTACGTTAAATAACGGAGAAAGTACGTTAGATAACGGAGAATGTACGTTAAATAACGGAGAAAGTACGTTAGATAACGGAGAATGTACGTTAGATAACGTTGAATATCTGCCTGATTCACTGATTCACCGATTCACTGATTCACTGAATCCTGAAAAAGTATCTCCTGACGGAGATAAGTCCATCGACCGGGTGGCCGATGGACCAGGCACTGGGGTCGATAAACCTATCGATCGTGGGGTCGAAGGACCTGACCCGGTGGTCGATAAAAATATCTCCCGGAAGTCCGATCCAGGGATCGATGGGGGGTCCGATAAACCAGAGCCGGAATTGGGAAGATCGGGGTCGGTGGTGCATAAATTCCTTGAGCTTTGGAACGAGGCCGCGCCGGATATCCTGCCCAGGGCCAGGGTACCGACCAGCCCGGCCCGGGAAAAGGCCATCCGGGCGGTGCTCAAGATCAAGCCGGACCTGGAGTTCTGGCGGGGTCTGGTGGTCTCGATGGGGGAAAGTCCCTTTCTCTGCGGGGACAATGACCGGCGCTGGGTGGCGGATATTGATTTTCTCTTACGCAAGTGGCTGAAAATTGCCGAAGGCGCGTACCGGCGGGCGGAGGTGATCAACCGTCCCCGGGTGGTGGACCTGGACCGCATGGCCCAGGCTAAAGGAGGGTAGATGGAGCAGAAATGGGATGTGGAACTCTGGGACTCGGAGGAGGTATTGACCATTCCGGAGGCCACCAAGGAGGTCCTGGAGCGGATGCTGACCCTGGAAGGGGAGAAGTTGCCCAAGTTTATCAAGATCGGCGGTGAGATCCTGGCCGTGAACAAGATCGCCCGCATCAGGCGGACCCGAAAATGGAACTGAATACCTGGCTGATTGAGGTTTACAAGGAATTCGAAGAGCTGGAACTGGAGACCATGGCCTGGTATCAACAGGACCTGGCCGAGCTGGTGCGGCTCAAAAACCGCTTTGCCTGTCAGGACCTGTTTTTCGACTGCATGGACCTGATCGTTTACGCCGAGTATACCATCGGCCAACTGGAGGCACAGATTGCAGAGACGAGACAGAGAAGACACGGACTGGAGGGAATACGAGGGGGAGGACAGGGTCGTCTCTTCGACGGAGATGAAATTACGCCTGGGAGAGGCACGGATCCCGGTCCACCGCCTGCACACCCGGATCACTACCCTGGAGGCCTTGATGGAGGGGTTTGACCCCGGGGAACTGATCACCATCTCCGGCCTGACCAAGCACGGCAAGACCCTGCTGGCCCAGACCCTGACCAAGCATTTCTGCGACATGCGCTATTATCCCTTATGGTTTTCCTATGAGGTCCCGGCCCGGCAGTTTCTGAACCAGTTCCCAAGCCTGCCCATCTTTTATTTGCCGGATAAACTCAAGGCCCATGACCTGAACTGGGTCGAAGACCGCATTGACGAGGCCCGGGCCAAGTATGATGTCCGGGTCTGTTTCATCGACCATCTGCATTTTCTCTTCGACATGGTGCGCTCGCGCAACACCTCCCTGGATATCGGCAACGTGGTCCGGAGTTTGAAGCGCTTTGCCGTGGAAAAAGAGATGGTGATATTTTTGTTGTGCCATTTAGCCAAGATAAAAAAGGGCGAGGACCCGAGTTATTTCGATCTAAGGGATTCCTCGCTCATCGCCCAGGAATCGGACAGCGTGCTCATGGTCAAGAGGACCGAAGAGGAGGGGGACAATACGGCCCTGATCAAGGTCGAGTTTCATCGCCGCACCGGGGTCATGGATAAGCTGGTCAAGGTGGTTAAGTGGCAGGGGTATTTGTGGGAGCGGAAAGAGGCTTGAGGGGCGCTTCGCTCAAGGGACGCTTCGCTTGAGGGGCGCTTCGCTCAAGGGACGCTTCGCTGAGGAATGAGGCAAACGAGCAGGGGGGATGGTGATGGGGGATGGATACCGGTTTGGGTGGGAAACGTTGGCGGATTATGCGGGATGTTCCCGGCGCAAACTCTGTATGAAAAAAAGAGAATTGGAAATCGCCGGAGTGATTGATTTTGTTCTTAAAGGACGGCCACCTAAGCGGGTTTTGCGCTGGAAGCCGGAAATTTATGATTCCTATCGTATGAAAAAAAATCATTTTAATAAAAAAAAGTGAATTTTGCACTCCTTATTGCACTCCTTATTGCACTCCTTATTGCACTCCTTATTGCATTTTGACAGCCTTTTAAAGGTCTGCTACGCCTGGAAGCATGGAGCAGACCACTTTACCTGGAATCGAAGAACGGGCCTATGAGCCCGAGTTCCCTACCGAGAAGAACGGACGGCGCAAAGGCACGGCCCGGGAGCGGGCCTTTGCCCGCTATTACATCGAGACCCACCGACTGGCAGAGTCGGCGAGACGAGCGGGTTATTCCGCTAAAAATGCCCATATCATCGCGAATAGACTCATTAAAAAAAGTTTAGTGGCTGATTTGATCCGGGCCGAAGAGGAAGCGGCCCTGAAACGGGCCGGGGTGACGGCTGAACAGGTCCTGCTGGTCCTGGCCAATCTGGCCAATTCGGATGTGCGCCGATTATTCCGCGAAGACGGATCACTTTTGAACCCTGTGGAATGGGACGACGCAACGGCTGCGGCGGTCTCGGCCATTGAGATCGCCGAGCAGTTTGAGGGCAAGGGCGAGGAGCGGACCCAGACCGGGTTTGTGAAGAAGGTCCGGCTCTGGGACAAGAACAAGGCCGTGGAAAACCTGGCCAAACATCTGAAGCTCCTGACCGACAAGGTCGATCTGAGCGGCGAGATGGACCTGGCCCACAGCGGGTCCGTGGTCCTGCTGCCGTCCAAGATGTCCCCCGAGGAATGGGCCAAGGCCCAGGAAGAGGGGCAGGGATAAGGCCATGGGACCGATTCCGCAAATCATCTGGTCCCCTCAACCCAAGCAGGCCCAGGCCCTGTCCTGCCCGGTCTTTGAACTCTTTTACGGCGGGGCACGGTTCGGCGGTAAATCCGATTATCTCTTAGCCGATTTCCTGGACGGCATTCAGTACGGCCAAAACCATAAAGGCGTTTTATTCCGCCGGACCTACAATGAACTGGAGGAGCTGCTCTTCCGTTCCCGTCAAATCTATCCGCGATTGGGCGGTGAGTTCCAGGAGACCAAGCGGCAATGGGTCTTCCGGGAGGGATCGGTTTTAAAACTCCGTTTCTTAGAAGCGGACAAGGATGTGCACCGCTACCAGGGCCACCAGTATACCTGGATCGGCTTTGATGAGCTGACCAACTGGCCCACGGATTACCCCTACACCTACATGTTTTCCTGTGCCCGCTCCCCCCAGGGGCTGCCGGTACGGGTGCGGGCCTCAGGCAACCCCGGGTCCATCGGGCATTCCTGGGTCAAGGGCCGCTTCATCGATCCGGCCCGGGCCTATCAGATCCACCGCGATCCCCTTACCGGTCTTTCCCGGGTCTTCATTCCCTCCACATTGGATGACAACGAATACGCCAAAAATGACCCAGAGTACGAGGGCCGCTTAAAGGCTTTGCCGCCCCATCTCTACCGGGCGCACCGCTTCGGGGACTGGGAGGTCTTTGTCGGCCAGGCCTTCAACTGGCAGCCGGCCTATCATGTCATTAAGCCCGTTCCTATTCCGGACTGGGCAGCGGTCTATATGACCTTTGACTGGGGCTTTGGCGCGCCCTTTTCCGTGGGCTGGTGGTGGTCGGATTCGGACGGACGGCTTTACCGCTTTTCCGAGTGGTATGGCTGGAGCGGAGAGATCAACAAGGGCCTGCGACTGACCGACAGCGAGATCGCCCAGGGCATCCGGGAGCGGGAAGACAGGCAGGGTTTGCTGGGCCGACCGATTACCCGCATTGCCGGGCCGGACTGCTTCCAGAAGCGGCCCAATTACCAGGGAGGAGGACAGGGACCGAGTACGGCCGATATATTCGCCGCAGTTGGATTGAAACTCCTGCCCGGAGACGCCAACCGCATCCTCAAGCTCCGGCAATTCCATGAGCGTTTGCGCATACCCGAGGATGGCCAGAGCGCACCCATGATGCAGATCTATGATACCTGCCAGCAGTTTATCCGGACCATCCCCAACCTGGTGGTGGATCCCAATCACCCCGAGGATTTGGACACCAAGGGGGAGGATCATATCTATGACGAGGCCTGCCATGTTTTGATGTGGCGGGCTCTGAATGAGCCAAAGGAAACCAAGGAGATCAAGCGTCCGCCCCGGGACGGATCGGAAGCGGCACAACGGGAACGGGAAGAGATTCAGCGCCAGATTTTGGAGGAGCAGGAGCGGGAGCGGGAGGAGGTATGGGGATGAACCGTAAGGCGCGAGGGCGCAAGGCGTTAGGCGTGAGGAGAGAAAGAGGGGTATCGTGAACGGGAAAAAGGCTCGTGCTTTACGAAAGCAGGCCTGCGGGGATCCGGATCTGAACGGGCGTTTATTCGCCAAAGAAGGGAATCTGGAAACGGTGCTGCATCATCCACAGAGCTTTCGGGGGCAGTATCGGGAGGCTAAGAAAAAATCTCGCTCAAGGAGCGCTTCGCTTTAGGCAAGAGGCAAGGAGGAGGTTGGGATGGAATCATGGGTTGTTTTGATAGTGCTGGTGGCGATTATCGGTTTTCAGGAGTTTTGCCGGTTCCGGCAGCTCAAGAACTTTGAGCAGGAAAGGAAAGCCCTCCTGGACCGGATTATGGCCCGCTCCTTCAAGGAATTGATCGAGGCCCAGGCGGCGATGGAAGAAACCAGGAAAGTCCTCAAGGTGGTGACGGTCGACGACCTCAAGAAAGAGATCGCCCCGCCCCATGAAGAAGGGATACCGGTCTGATGGGTTTTTTTGATTTATTGAAGCTGAAAGGGCAGGAGCGCAGCAAAGAGGCGGTCGTCGACCAGGTGCGGGAACTGATGGATGTGCAGAAGGACCCCACCCGGCAAATGATGGAACGCATCTGGTGGCGCAACCTGCTTTATTACACGGGGGAGCAGTGGATCGAGTACATGCGCTCGACCAAGACCTTTACCCGCAAACTCCTGCCTCCGGCAGCCACCACCCCGGTTTCCAACAAGGTCCGGGAAACGGTGCGCTCACACAAGGCCATGCTGCTCAATCAAAAGCGGGTGCCCAAGATCAGCCCCAACACCAACGAACGGGAAGATAGGGAAGCGGCCCGGCTGGGAGAGCAGCTCCTGATCTGGCTGGATACGCTTAACGACAACGAGATCGATGATGAGAAGGAAAAATGCGCGATCTGGACCGTGATTTCCGGGACTACGTTTTTACGGACCTTTCCCGATAAGGATGCCGGACAATCCTTCTTCACCCCGGACGGGCAAACGATCCGCACCGGCGAGGTCTATGTCGAGCATATCATCCCCTTCAATGTCCACCTGGACCCCATGGGCGACAAGATGCGCAAGAAACGCTGGATCGGGATCGAATCCCTCAAACCCCGGGAATGGGTGGAAGACACCTTCAAGGTCAAATTAGGCAAGGAAGAGACGGCCACCACTTTGGATTACCAGCGTCGTCTCATGAAATTAGTGGCCCAGGTCAGCCCCTGGAAAGGGGACGGCATCGATACCTCAGTGTTGGATGTGGATATGGACGACCTGGTGGTTTACCGGGAACTGGAGCTCAACCCATACCGGACCTTCCCCAATGGCCGCTTTATCGTTACCTGTCAGGACCGGCTGTTGATCGATGTCGAACGCATGCCCATCCGGGCCGAAAACGGGATCAGCTATTACACCCTGACCGACTTTCACTGGAACTATGTGCCGGGCCGGTTCTGGAGCGACGGCGGGGTCGATGACCTGATCAGTCCCCAGAACACCATCAATAAGGTCGATAAGGCTTTGGATGAAAACCGCCAGTCTCTGGGAAGGCCACGGGTCCTGGCCCCTACGGAACTGACCCTGGAGCGCCTGACCGAACGGGGTGAGTCCTTCTTAGTCATGAAATATGACGGCCGGGCAGCGGGCGGTCAAAAGCCCGAATTTCAGAACGGGACTCCCTATCCGCAGCAGGTTTTGGAGGAACGGGCCATTGCCGAACGGGAGATCCAGGACGCGGCCGGTGACCCCAAGAATATCCTCAAGGGCGTTTCCCCCGATGCCAGCGCCAGCGGCTACAAGATCGATATCCTGCGGGAGACGGCGGAACAAAGTCATACGCCGGATGTGGAACGGTTCAACCGCTCCATGTCCCGGGTCTACAAGAAACGGCTGCTCCTGGTTAAGGAACTCTATACCGAAGAGCGGATGATCAAGATCAGCGGCCGGGGCGGGACCAGCCGGGTCAAGGCCTTTAAAGGAGCGGACCTGCGCAACAACACCGATCTGCGCCTGGAGATCGATTCCGGTCTGTCCACTACCCGGGCCGGGGAGACCCAGGTTTTATTGGACCTGGGGGGCAAGGGTTTTCTGGGGGACCTGGCTAATGATGCCGAGGCCCGGGGAGAGCTGCTCAACCGTATGGGCCTGACCGGTTTCACGGCCAAGGAGAACGTGGATTTCGAACGGGCCGAAGATGAGAACTCGGCCATTGCCATGGGCGACTTTTCAAAAATCATGCTCACCGAACCCCTGCAACCCGGGGAACTGCCCGGAGAGCAGGAAGTGGTCAACGAAGACCCGTTTTTCAAATACGACAACCATGAAATCCATTATGCCCGGCACCGTAAGTTTTTGCTGTCGGAAGAGGCCAAGTATCTGCCGCAGGAGGCGATCGAGGTCCTCATTGCCCATACCGACACCCATCATATACCCATGCAGGCTGAGATGCAGGCCCGGATGATGGCCGCCATGGGACCACCCACGGAGCAGGGACCTGACGGCTCCGGAACCGGGAAAAATACTGAAATGAATTCTTCTAAACAAGCACTCAGGCCGCTCGGCTTTGCCGAGCGGGAAGGAGGGCCTTTTAATGGCTGATTTACGATCGACAGTGGATGTCTTGAAGAAACGCAAAAAGATGCTGGAGGATTTGGCTCAGGCAGATAGCGGGACTGCGTCCGTATCCAAACCCAAAGCGGCCCCCTCCTATACCCATGAGACCGCGCCGCCCGAGGTGCGGATGACCGATGAATGGCTGAACGAGGAGATGCGCCGGAAGAAGGCCAATAAGA
>JBFMBU010000134.1:0-9385 GCA_040755035.1 Thermodesulfobacteriota bacterium | reverse complement strand
AAAGAAGATCAACGCCTCGATCAACTCTTTTTGTTCGAGGAGGAACCACCCTCTGGTGGTCAATAAATAATCCGCTTTGAGCGGTTCACATTTTCAAGCCTCCGGCTTTGCCGGAGGTCCGGTGACTGAAGGATTGCTACAAAAGAAAATAATTACTTCCAATTCTATTATGGTAGGAGATCGTGAGGTGGATTTAATCGCCGCCCATAAAAACGGTCTGCATTCCGCCGGGGTCCTTTGGGGGTACGGTGATCTACCAGAGCTTTCCGCTCATAATCCGCTATTTATCTTCCGGTCTCCCGCTGAATTGACCAAATTAATTTCCAATAATCAGAATTCGGGGGGCATAACACAAAAATAGTCCGAGGGCTATTACCTCATCATGGGCAAGCAAAAGGGGCTGACATATCCACGACGATTATAGCGGGAGGGTTTCCGAGGTGACTTTTTCCAGTAGTGTTTTAACATAGGCATTGAGGGTCATCCCTTTATTGGCCGCATTAATGACCAGTCGCCCGTGAAGGGCCGGATTGAGTCGAATGTTGAAAGAGCCTTTGAACGGTTTTTCAGGTTCTTTTCCTTGCTCCGTGCACAAATTCAAGTAGTCCTCCACGGCATCTTGAAAATCTTTTTCAATTTCGATAACCGTTGCTCCTTCAAAGCCAATCAATGCGGACGAAAGACCCAATACGCGCCCATGAAAGATCTTATCTTCGGCGTCAAAAACGACGCTGCCGGAATACCCCTTATATTTTAAAATGTTTTTCATAATGTTACTCCTATTTCTATTAAAAAATCTCTCACCAGTTCAACGGAATACTTCGGCAAAACCTTTTGGGGATGGGGTCTATGGATATGAACACTAAAGGCTCCATATTCGAACCTCACCCGGGAACCCCGGCCTTCTCCGATCCTCGCCCCGATGGAAGTGAGCACTGATTTCAGGTCCCCATACCTCAAATCAGACCGAGTCGGTTTTTCAAAAATAAGAAGGAGTATTTTCTGTTGTTTTTTGTTCATCATTTAAAATTTTATCAAAATTAAAAAGATATAGCAACTAATAATTAGTTGCAAAATGTAATCTCTTGTAGAATTAATATTATTAGACAAGATTTCAAGGTAAATGGATAAGGATTGGAAACCAAACACTGCAACCAATCACTATCCAAAAGGGGCCTCGGGCTTAACACGGGGAAAGAGAAGATAAAAATGATGATTCGCCAAGCTGTTCCGGAAGATGCCGCGGGTATTGCCGTGGTCAATGATGTGGTCCAAAAAATTCATGCCGAAGCCTATCCGGAGGTCTTCAAAAACCCGACCGATCCCCAGGAAGTGACCACATTTTTTCGCGAGAAAGTCCAAGAAAAGGATAACTTCGTTTTTGTAGCTTATGTTGGGGATCAATTGATCGGCTATGTCTGGTTTGCCGTCGAGCAACGAAGAGAAAACCCTTTTAAATTCAAACGGGAAATGGTGTATATCCATCAAATTGCGGTTTCTTTTAATCATCGCCATAAGGGCATTGGCCGTGCTTTGATGGATAAGGTGGAGGTCTTCGCCCGCGAGCAAGGCATTCGGAATATCGCCTTGGATTCATGGTCCTTCAATCATGGGGCCCACCGTTTTTTTGAAAAGGTGGGTATTGGGCCATACAACATTAAAATGGAAAAGATTCTGGAATATTCTAATAACGGCGGGTAAAAAAGCGCAGAAAAGCCTTTTAAGGTCCAAGAAAGATGATCGAATGAAACAAATCTGTTTAAACTGCGGGTCAAGTCCGGGATTTGATCCAATCTATATTGCGATGGCGCAAAGACTTGGACAAGCCTTGGCCGCCCGGAATTATGAACTGGTCTATGGCGGGTCTGAGGTTGGATTAATGGGGGAAGTCGCCAACACGGTGTTAAAGGCCGGGGGCGTAGTCATCGGCGTCATACCAAAATCTTTTGCCCATAAGGTATCGCACCCGGGGCTGACGGAATTGCATGTAGTGGATTCGATGCACGAAAGGAAGACCCTGATGTTCAACCTTTCGGATTCCTTCATTGCCCTGCCGGGTGGATTGGGAACACTGGAGGAGATCACAGAAATTCTGACCTGGGGACAGCTTGGATTGCATTCAAAACCCTGCGGACTGATAAACGTGGATGGATATTTTGATCCGCTCTTGTCGTTTTTGGAACAGGCGGTCTCAAAGGGCTTCATGAGGACTGAACATAAAGAGATGCTCCATGTTTCCGATACTCCGGAGGATTTGTTGGTGCGATTCGAGACCTACCAGGCCCCGACAATTGAGAAATGGGTGGGGGTTAAGATAAGAACATAAAAAAGTTAGGCACTATATAACCGTTCGACCTTGGGATGACCATGATACGGTCAGTTAGTAATGATGATAATTTGGAAGAGGTTTTCGATCAGATAGGGGTAGGTGCCGACCTTAAAAAGAGCAAGTCGGCACTAATAAAGATTAATTTGGCTCGTCCACCCGAAAATGGGCATCCGCGAACGGACCCCACTTTACTTACAAAAGTCATCCAATATATTTCTGATTATGGGGCTAATTGCGCCATTGCAGAAGGTGCTGATGGTTTCTTGCAACAGAATATAGAGCATGTCGGGTTGGAGTAAGTGGTGAAGCAACCAAAGGGCAATAAAACTTTTTTGTTCCCGCAAGACTTTGATGTTTTAGTATAAATGGATTGACGCCTTTGATCCAATGGTATTATAATAAAAATATATTGCTATTTTTGGGAGGTGAAATATGGGAAAAACGCAAGAATTAATTGATGAAGCGATTTCCCTGCCTATCGAAGAAAGAGCTCTATTAGTAGATTCTCTTTTGCGTAGTATGAATCCCTCAAATAAAGATAACGATCAAAAATGGGCATCAGAAGCCAAGTTGCGTTTGGAAGAATTGCGATCCGGAAAAGTTAAACCCATCCCGGGGGAAGATGTTTTCAAGAACATTTGGAAGCGCTTCGAAAAATGACCTATGATTTTCATCCCGAAGCGGAAGATGAATTTCTTTCGGCCATCAATTTTTACGAAGAAAACCATAGTGGACTTGGTTATGATTTTGCACGAGAGATTTTTTCAGCTATTCAAAGCATAATCGAACACCAAAAAACATGGCCCATCTTTGATTTTGATATGGATATCCGTCGACGACTCATTGGTCGCTTTCCCTATGCCATTCTCTACAGTGATGAAGGCCAAACCGTTTATATTCTTGCCGTAATGCATTTGCATCGAGATCCGGATTATTGGAAATCAAGATTAAGATAACCAAACTAACCGGGTGAGCAGTCCTTTCCCCCTACCAACGATAAACCTCGGTTCGGCGGTTAAAACAAAATCAAAGAAATTCGAAAGAGAAGATCCATGAAAATCCAAAAAGATTCCATTGACCCTTTCGATTTTGAAGGGCTGGCGATCATCGATTATACGGCGGGGAAAGATCTGACGTCATCGGTTGCAGAAATTACCATCGCCCCCGGCATCAAACACCGAAAAAGCTATTCCACCCGCTCGGACAAGTATTACTATCTGGTCTCCGGGCAGGTTCGATTTAACGTTGATGGGGAATTGTATGATCTTCTTCCTGGCGATGTCTGCCTTGTAAGTAAAGGGCAAAAGTTTTCCTATGAAAACAGTTCAAAGGAACCGGCCAAGCTTATCCTGGTTCATACTCCGAGCTTTAACCTTGATTTTGAAGTATTCGAGAAAGAGTAATAATAATCTTCTCCTACACAATGCCCCTATAAACTGCACGGATTAAGCTACTGCGAGGTTAAATGAATAAATTCCCGACCGTGTTACTTTTTGATTTGGGTGGGGTTCTGGTCGAATGGGACGGGATCGAACCCTTGAAGAAATTGTCCGGTGACCGGCTGACAACGGATCAAGCCCGACGGTTTTGGCTGGAATCCCCCTGGGCAAGAAAATTTGAAACCGGGCAGTGCACTCCTCTGGAGTTTGCTCTCGGTGTTATTGAAGAATTGGATCTTTTCCTTTCTCCCGAGGAGTTTATAAGACAATTCATATCATGGAACCGCGGTCCGCATCCGGGAGCCCTTGATCTTCTGGACCGATTACGTTCGCAATTCCTGCTCGTTTGCTTCAGTAACAACAATGAGCTCCATTGGCCCATACTTAGGGATAAGGCTGGAATAAATAAGAAGTTCGATTTTTGTTTCATTTCCTATGAAATGGGACTTATGAAACCTGATCAAGAGGCTTTTATTTATGTATTAAAGGAAGTTGGCAGGTCACCCGAAGAATTCTTGTTTTTCGATGACAATCCGGAATGCATCGAGGCTGCTATAAAGATAGGCATGTCCGCTTTCTGCGTTCAAGGGGTAGCTGGAGTGAAAGCTGTTCTCAACAACATGGATATCATAACAACATGAATGCAATGAAAAAAGAACCTATCGCCATAACAACCCCCGATATTCTCCGGAATTCCTTATCCCTGGCCTATGGTCAAACTGGGCGTGTTCGTAAAAAAGATCTCTGTTCCTATCGGGAAGACCCGCATTCATCTTGACCGGGTTTAGAATTTAAATAATTTCCTTGAACTGGAAGTCATCTTGTCCGATGGGGAGGAAGTGGAGGCGGGTATTTCGATTGCCCATGACCTGACCAGAAAATTAGGCATCCTGCCGGATCAACTTATCAAAGGGGTTTATGGGGATTTGTTGGATAAAAACATACAATCCCCCAGGTTAGCCAATAAGGGCCGGCAAAGAGTTCAATCCGGCAAGAAAGAAATATAAATATTTTGCTTGACAAAAGCAATTTATCCGGATAAATTGCTTTTAACATGAAAATTAACAAAAGACTTTTTAAGCTTAATTTGCCGCACGGAAAATCTGCTTTCCTTTGGGGGCCGAGGAAAGTCGGGAAAACCTATTGGATTTCTCATATGTTATCCGGGGTGGAAATTATTGATTTACTGAAAACGGATGTTTTGGCCGAATACATCACCCGGCCGGCCCTTTTACGGGAACGTTACCAGAATCACAAGGGATTGATTGTAATCGATGAAATTCAAAAGATCCCTGCCCTCCTGGATGAAGTCCACTGGCTAATTGAAAACCGTAAATTGTCATTTTTATTAACAGGATCCAGCGCCCGAAAATTACGCCGGGGCCATGCCAATTTATTGGGAGGCCGGGCCTGGCGGAGGATCATGACCCCTCTTTCATACTTGGAAGTAAGCGGTTTTGATCTGGAACGAATTATGGTTTCCGGACTGCTACCTCCCCACTTCCTTTCTCCCGACCCGATCGAAGATCTAAGATCTTATGTTGCCGATTATCTGAAGGAAGAAATTATCGCCGAAGCCCTGACTCAGAATATGCCGGCTTTTAATGAATTTTTAAAAGTGGCGGCGATAACCTCCAGCGAACTGATCAATTACGTGAACATCGCTCGGGAGAGCGGGGTGTCCCATCGGGTGGTCCGAACCTATTTTGATATTTTGGAAGATACCTATTTGGGTTTTAGAATTCCGCCTTGGAAAAAATCAAAAACCCGTCGAATGATCGCTACCGAAAAATTTTATTTTTTTGACGTTGGCGTCGCGAATTATTTGGCCAGGCGTCAACCTAAAATCGGAAGTCCGGAATTCGGCAAGGCCTTCGAACATTATATTTTAATGGAATTGAAAGCCTATCAGGCCTACCGTAATCCGGAAATGACTATAACCTTCTGGCGGACTTCCACCGGCCGGGAAGTGGACTTTATTCTGGACGATAAAGCTCTGGCCCTGGAGGTAAAAGGTACTTCACGCATTCACGAAGGGGATTGCGGTTCGCTAATGGCCCTTTTGGATGACGGTCCGGTAAAAAAATGCTGTCTGGTCTGTCTGGAAAAACAACCTCGCCAATTGACAAAAAATATTGAATCGATCCCCTGGCAAATGTTTATAGAACGATTGTGGAATGGGGAATTTGAATAAAAAGGTGTTGGCGGAAGTGCATGGGAATCGAACCCACCTGCCGCCCTCTTCAGACGGCACACCGGATTTGAAGTCCGGGAGCCCCACCAGTGAGCTTTCCACTTCCGTTGTTTAAAATATAGTTGATCCGCCCGGAATAGTCAAGACGAGGTTTTTCCACCCAAATGAACCAATTTGTGCTATTAGTAAAAAAATAGACTGAAGGCTGAAGACTGAAGGAAAACCAAACCCCATTTTCACCTTTCCCGGCAATTGATAAATTAGGCAAGCGTGTTTAAAAAATAACAGACAGGATTTCATTTATCCCCCGAACCCTTGATCCCTCAAATCCTTGAATCCTACGTCCAATGAACCTTGGCTCCCTCTCCATAACCTTTCCCTTTATCATGGCCCCCATGGCCGGGTATACAGACCTCCCCTTCCGGCTGCTGGTTCGAAAACTAGGGTGTGATCTGGCCTGCACGGAAATGGTCAGTGCCGAAGGGCTGGTTCGAGGGATTTCTCAGACCAGGGCTTTGCTCAGGACGACTGCAGAAGACCACCCCCTCTCGGTGCAGTTGTTCGGCTGCAAAGCGGAGGTTATGGCCCAGGCGGCCGTTATGGCCGAGGAATCCGGAGCGGATATCATCGATATCAACATGGGTTGTCCGGTAAAAAAAGTAATCAAATCCGGGGCCGGTGCCTCTTTGCTTAAGGACCTGAAAATAGCCGAGGCCCTGATCCGGGCTGTCCGCAAAGCCACAACCCTGCCGTTGACCATTAAAATCCGGAGCGGATGGAAAGAAGGAGAGCCGGTTTATCCTACCCTGGCCCGAATCGCCCAGGATGCGGGGGTGGACGGCCTGGTGATTCATCCCCGCTATGCAGTGCAGCGTTTTACCGGAAAAGCCGACTGGTCGGTGGTAAGCGAATTAAAAGAAAGGCTGCAGATCCCGGTCGTCGGCAGCGGCGATATCACCGCTCCCGGCCAGGCCTTGGAATTAAAAAAGAGAACCAACTGTGACGGGATCATGATCGGCCGTCAGGCCTTGAGAGCCCCCTGGATCTTCAAACAGATCAGAGAAATGGAGAGCGGCGCCCCCCTTTCCGATCCTGATCCGGAGACGAGAAAGAAATGGCTTTGTTCCTACTGGGAATGGGTCGAAGAGAATTATCAGGGTCCGGCCCAGATCAAAGCCCTGCGCCGAACCTTATTTGTTCTGACCCGGGGTCTGCCGGCTTCAGGGGAATTCCGTCAAAACGTTGCTCTGGCCCGCAGGCGCGAGAGTTTAAAAACCCTGTTTGAAGAATATTTTGATTCCCTGGCTTCATTGGAGTAAAATAGATTTTTTAAACAACTCAAGTGGACCATTAATTTAAGTTTAAGTCCTTTTATGAAAGTTCGTTTGGCTAAAAAGTCCGGGTTTTGTATGGGGGTCCGCCGGGCCATGGAATTGGCCCTGGAGGCCAATTATCGTCATCCCGATCCGGTTTCCACCTTCGGCCCTTTGATTCATAACCCCCAGGTACTATCCATTCTTGAACAAAAAGGCATCGGTATTCTGGATCCTGGAGAAAATCAACCCTCAGGCACGGTCATTATTCGCGCCCACGGCATCCCACCCCAACAATATGAGCATCTGAAAAAAAGCGGTTGTACTATAGTGGATGCCACTTGCCCCCGGGTGATCAAGGTCCAAGCCATAATCAGGAAGCATGCTCAGGGAGGGTATACACCGATCATCGTCGGCGACCGGGACCATCCGGAGGTGATCGGGCTGCTGGGTTTTTCCCAGGATCGTGGCCTGGTGGTCACCCACCCGGAGCAGGTGAAAGACCTGCCGGAACTGGACCGGGTCCTGGTGGTGGCCCAAACGACCCAGGACGAGTCCATTTTTCAGAAGACCGTGGAAAAAATCCGGGAACGGTTTCCCAACAGCCTGGTTTTTAACACCATCTGCAACGCTACCCATGAACGCCAGGAAGAGGTGCGCAACCTGGCCGGTCAAGTGGATGCCCTGGTAGTGGTCGGAGGTTATTCCAGCGGAAACACCAGGCGACTGGCTGCCATAGCCGAATCGGTCGGCACCCCTTGTTTTCACGTGGAGACCGAAGAAGAACTGGAAAAAGAGCGCTTGCGCCGTTTCAAATCGATTGGGATCACTGCCGGGGCTTCGACCCCGAATTGGATGATTCGGAAAGTGGTTCAAGAACTGGAAATGATTCGGGGGGAAGGGTCTTATTTCTGGAGCGCGGCGGCCTTTAAGACCCTTAGATTTTTACTGAAAAGCAATCTCTTGATCGCCCTGGGTGCCGGATGTCTCAGCCTGGTGGTCGCTCGCTTACGGCAGGTCCCCTTGAATGGGTTCTATTTTGTCATCACCTTCCTGAATATTTACGCCATGCATATCCTAAATCATCTGCTGGACCGCGGGGCGGCAGAATACAATGACCCGGATCGTTCCCAATTCTATCAAAAGCACAAAGCCGTTTTTTTATTTTCCGGACTGGGCGCCGTTTTGCTTTCCCTGGCCTTGACTGCGACCCTGGGCTGGAGGCCTTTCCTTTTCCTCACAGCCATGAGCACCTTGGGCATCTTGTATAGTTTTCAAATTGTCCCGGCCGTTTGGCAACGCTTCACCCAAATGAAAAAGATCAAGGATATCCCGGCTTCCAAAACCCTTTCGGTGGCCTTGGGCTGGGGGGGGGTTACCACCCTGATTCCGGCCATGGCCGAGCATCAGCCCTTCAGTCTTTCCTTGGTTTTTGTTTTTTTTATCATCAGCCTTTTTGTTTATATACGCTCCGGATTGTTTGATGTGCTGGATATCCAGGGTGATATGATCGTCGGCAAGGAGACCCTGCCCATCATTATCGGAGAAGAAAAAACCATTCGTTTCTTAAAAGGATTGAGTCTGGCTGCCATGGCTGCCCTGGGGATCGGCGTCCTGGGGGGCTTGCTTCCTCTCTGGAGTCTTTTGCTGCTGATCAGCTTTATATACCAACTGATTTTTCTTTTTATTTATGAGAAAAGCCGGGCCTTACCCGGCAGCGTCTTTTTTGAAACGTTAGTCGAATCCGGTTTTTTTCTGGCCGGTCTCACGGCCTTGTTGGCATTTTAATTCTCCTCCACCTATGTCCACCCCTGCCGTAAGCGTTATCATTCCCACCTATAACCGGGCCGAATTTGTCATTCAGGCCGTTGAATCGGTGTTCAAGCAAACCTTCGCTGATTTTGAACTGATCTTAGTCGATGACGGTTCTTCAGATGAGACCAGGGCTGCCCTTGAACCCTACAGTGATTGTATCACTTACTTGTATCAGTCAAACCGGGGTGTCAGTTCTGCCAGAAACCTGGGCCTGAAAATAGCCCAAGGAAAGTGGTTGGCCTTTCTGGATTCCGATGATCTCTGGCTGCCGGAAAAACTGGAAGGGCAGATGGGT
>JBFMBU010000133.1:0-8606 GCA_040755035.1 Thermodesulfobacteriota bacterium | reverse complement strand
CGGTAACCTCGGATGAAGTGGATATCCTTTTAAGATAGTCTTACTCCATCCGATTTTAAAAGTCCAGAGTTATTTTTAATTATTTGACTTCGTTAATTATTTAATGAGGGACAAAATCACCCTGGTTATAAATCGCGCTCCCCTGATGGTTTATTGATTTACTATTTTAATTGATACCCCTTTTCCCGGAACAAACGCAGACAGCCCCCTACCACCGCTGGATCATACAGAATCCCCTGGTTGGTCTCGATCTCTTCTAAAGCCTTTTCAATCCCCAAAGCCGGACGATAGGGCCTGTAAGAGGCAATGGCTTCCACCACATCGGCCACGGCCAGGATCATGGCTTCCGGTAGAATGACCTCTCCTTTCAGACCGTTCGGGTAACCGCTCCCATTAACCCTTTCATGGTGCTGCAGGACCATCTGGGCCACGGGCCAGGGAAACTCCACTCCTTTCAATATGTCATAACCGGCCTGGGGATGGACACGGATCAGGTTGATCTCGATCGGGGACAACTGAGTCGGTTTGCTCAGAATCTCTGCCGGAACCGATAATTTTCCGATGTCATGGATCATTCCGGCCATATGGATCCCCTCGCATTTGCCCTGGTCAAGACCCAGCTCCAGGGCAATGTTCCGGGCCAAATCAGCCACACGCCTCTGATGGCCGGCCGTATATGGGTCCTTGACATCCACCGTGGCGGCCATGGCCTGAACGATCCCCTCCATGGCCCTGCGCAATTGCTCGGCCCCTTCAATGACTTTTTCCTCGGCCTGTTTGCGGTCGGAAATGTCATTTAAAAAAACCAGGGAAGCCGGTTTCCCCTGCCACTTGATCAAAGCCGAATGGACTTCCACCCATTTGATATTTCCCTGCCGATCAACCACCCTGAAGGAATAACCGTCGGGGATCTCTTCTCCCCTTAGTCTCCGGTGGTGTCGTTCCAAAACCAGGGGCTTGTCTTCCGGATGGGTATGATCTAAAAAATACAGGTCCGGAACAGGATCTTCCGGCCGGTATCCGAACAAATCCCCGGTCTTGGAATTGAAAAAAATAATTCTTTCGTCTTGAATAATGAAGACGGCCTCGTGGGCGTTTTCCACCACCTTTCGATACCGTTCCTCCGATTCACGCAAGGCCTCCTCGGCTTCCTTGCGCTTCCGTCGCACCCGGGCCTCTTCCAGACTGCGGTTGATGGCCGGGGTCAGCCGGGTCAGGTTGTCTTTCAGGACATAGTCGTAAGCCCCGGCCTTCATGGCCGACACCGCCGCTTCTTCCCCGATGGTTCCGGAAACGATGATAAAGGGCAAATCCAGGCCCTGCTCTTTGACCAGTTTCAAGGCCTCTACATCGCTAAAATGGGGCAGCTTGTGATCGGCCAGAATGAGGTCCCAAGCCTGCTTTTGCAGGGCGGCCTCCAGACCTTCGGCGGTTTCCACCCGTTCGAAGGCCGGCTCGAACCCGCCCCGGCGCAGTTCGCGGACGATCATCAGGGCGTCGATCTCCGAATCTTCGATCAGTAAGACATGAATGGGGGTGGACATACCTCTATCTCCCTTTTCGGGTGTAAAGATTACAGCGATATTAAAAAACGATTACGGCGATATTAAAAAGATTACGGCGATTAGAGATACGATTACAGAGAAATTAATCGCCATAATCATCTTTCATCGCTGTAATCTGCCTTTATATCGCTGTAATCATTTTTTCAATCATTGTAATCATCTTTTTAAAACATTAACCGTCTTATTTCGCAACTCCGGTTCCCAAAGTTTATCAATAATCCTACCTTAAGTCCTGAGGCCTTTAAATAGGAGATCAGCTGGCTCTCAAATATTTTTGGCATCCTGCCTTCCACAGCTTTTAATTCAAGAATGACCTTCTCCTCCACAACCAGGTCGGCCCTAAATTTCCCTACGTTATTTCCTTCAAAAAATACCGTATACTCCTTTTCCGTAATAACCTTTAAACCGGCCCTTTCCAATGACATTCCTAAGGCATTGCGATAAATGCGTTCAACGAATCCGGGGCCGAGGTGATTATGAACATGGTAACAGGCTTCAATGATCCTGGCCGTCAACGGATCCCTTCCCTGATCCATATTCTTATCATTGCCATCGTTTTTAATCGCTGTAATCATTTCCTCAATCGCTGTAATCATTCTTCACGGCAACGTGAAGAAAAAGGTCGCCCCCTTCTCCACCTCCCCTTCGGCCCAGATGCGGCCGCCGTGGCGGTGGATGATACGCCGGACCGTGGCCAGGCCTATACCGGTTCCTTCAAATTCTTCCTGGGTATGGAGCCGTTGGAAGGTCCCGAATAAACGCTCCCCGTACGTCATATCAAATCCGGCCCCATCGTCACGGATAAAAAATAGCGTTTCCCCCTCTCGGTCCATCCGGTCGACTTCGATGCGGGCCATGGGGTGTCGGGCGGTGAATTTCCAGGCATTGTTTAAAAGATGGCCCAGGGCGATTTTTAACAAACGCAGGTCCCCTTGGACCGTTATTCCCGACCCAACGATCACTTCCACTTGCCGTGCCGGATCGGTTCTTTTCAATTCATCCGCAATCTCCAACACTATGGCCTTCAGGTCCACCGCTTCCCGGTGAAGTTCCCCCCGGGTGACCCGGGATAATTTCAACATATCTTCGATTAAATCGCTCATGCGGCGGTTCTCCCGGCGCAGTCGTTCCAGAAAGTCACGGCCCTGGTGGTCCAATTGAGGGGCATAGTCCTCCAATAAAGCCAGACTCAGACCGTCGACCGCTCTCAAAGGCGCGCGCAGGTCATGGGAAATGGAATAATTGAAGGCCTCCAGCTCTTCATTGGCCGCCACGAGCTGTGAGGTCCTTTCCCGCACCCGCAGTTCCAGCTCTTCATTAAGTTTCCGTATTTCCTCTTCGGCCCGTTTTCGTTCGGTAATATCCAATCCCAATCCGATCAGATAATGGGTCCCTTCCCTGACCAATCGTAATCCGGTAAAAAAATAGGGGATTTTTCGACGGTCTTTGGTTATGATTTTTGCCTCAGCGGTCGCTTCACCCTTGACAAAAACCTCCTCAATCCTTTGTGCAATATGTTCCCGGTCCTGCCCTTCAAACAGGTCCAGAGGGGTGAGCTGGGCAAACTCCTCGGCCGAATAACCGCTCTCCCGTTCTAAATTTTTATTCCAGCGCAGAAATTTCCCCTGCTGGTCAAAGAGATAGAAAACCCCGGGCAGGCTGTTGATGACCGAGTTGGAAAAATCCCTTTCTTTTAATAATTCGTCCCTCGAAACCGTGGTGCTCTTCAATTCTTCGGCCATTCCATCCAGGGCCCGGGAAAGGTCGCCGATCTCATCTCTGAAATCCAGTCCCAGACGAAAATCCAGGTTGCCGCCGCCGATTACTTTCGCTCCCTCGGCCAGTTTCCGCAAAGGCCGGCTGATGGTCCTCAGGAAATAGAGCCCCAAAAAAACGGCCACCAGGGAGACGACCAGGCCCATAGCGATGGTAACCCAGGCCAACCTTTTCACCGGGGCAAAGGCCTCGTACTGATCGATCTCGGTCAAAGCGCACATTTTCAGTTCCGGCAGCCACTGATAAGCGCCCATGACCGACACCCCCCGGTAATCCCGATAAAACCCGGTCCCGGTTCTACCGCTAAGCCCGGCCTGGACCCCTTCGGTCCGGACAGCCCTTTTCAAGACGAAATTGGCGCCGAAACGCGGTTCGGTGACAAAAAAATTAAAGGTATTTACCAGGTAGGAGTCCTGGGTCATCTTTTTCCCGCTTTGCAGTAAAAAGATATTGGAAAGCTCCTTCAAATTCAATCTCCCGGCCAGGACCGCAGTTAATCGGCCTTTTTTGTCAATGACCGGCGTGCTCATGGTCATGGTCGGCCGTTCCAGGACCGGGGAATAATAACTCCCTTCCACATACGTCCCCATCCGGCCATGGAGGTAATAGGCCCTCTGATCCCGATATTTCCCTTCCTGTTTTTTTTCTGTCGAGGCCAGGATCAAACCTTGGCGGGGGCAGATAACAAACAATTCTTCGAATCCGCCATAGGTCAAACGGGGCCGTAAATGCTCATCGACCAACAGACGATGGGCAGCCTTGTAAGAGGGATCGCCGCTCCGGTGGGCCATCATCACAGCGGTGTACTTGACGATCAGGGGACGCTGGGACAGTTCCTCCAGGCTGCTGGTGTTGGAAAGGATATAACGGTTTAATTCCCTGGTCTTCAGGGTATTGATGCTTACCAGGTAATCGGTAGTTTCCCGGATGATGATATCCCTCCCGGTCAGATAAGCCAGAAGCCCCACCAGACCACCCGGAACCACGGCCAGGAACAGAAAGAGCGTCACCAGCTTCGGGGCGATTTTCATAAGGGTTTCTTTCCGTATAATTCATGGATAAAACGCAGGGAATAGGCCGGGGCAACGTTAAAGGATTTTTTAATGAATCCCTCTTTGGCAAGAAGGTCCGCCATCCCCTGCCAGATTTCCGGTTTCATCCAACCCAGATGATCTTCACCGGTATGGACCAGGGGCAGCATAGCCTCCATCATGGCTGTTTGCAGCTCGAGATTTTTTTGTTCGGTAAAATGGAGCACCACCTGAACCGCCCTGGTATAATCCTCGACAACCTCCTGCCAGCCCCTCAGAGAAGCCCGGACAAATCTCAGGACCAAATCCGGGTTTTTATCGATCAGGCCCTCAGCCGCAACCAGGATATCGGAATAGAAATGGACACCGTAATCATCAGGCCGGATCAGATTGAGTTTCAATCCCTGTCCCCGCAGCTTGATCAATCCGGCCGTGGCATAACAAGGGGTGACTTGCACCTCGCCCTTGAGAAAACCCTTATATTCGGAATCAAAGGGCACTATTTTTATACGCTTGGTATCAATCCCTAATTTATCCATCATGGCCAGAAACTGGAGATAAAATTCCAGGGTCCCGCGCTCGCCTTTAGCGGCTACGGTCCTGCCGATAAAATCCGAGGGCTTTTCGATACCCGAATCGGATTGGGCCACGAAAACCACGGCGCTGCGCCGGTATATGGCGGCCAGTGCGGTGAGGGGGTCTCCGTGCCCGCGATGGATAAGCAGATCCTCCGGAGAAAGGACCCCGAAATCGGCCTTTCCGGACAGGACATTTCCGGCATTGTCAATCCCTGGGCCCCCTTCCAGAAAGGTCACCTTGAGACCCTCCCGGGCGTAATGCCCTTTTTCCCGGGCCATATAAAACCCGGCAAACTGGGCTTGATGAATCCACTTCAGTTGCAGCCGCACCTCCTCCGGCGGCCTTGGGGGCGAAGCCGGCTTGCAGGCTGAGAAGCACGGTAAGGAGAGAAAAAGCATTACTATCCCTGCCCATCGACTCATACCCTTTTTCATCAGAAATCCTCTCAAGCCGGCGCCCCAGCTCATCCTTCTTTCCTTCTCTTCCAGACTCCCAACTCTAAACTCTTGACTCTTAACTCTTTACTTTTATCTCTAAACTTCACCCCTCTCCCCTATCGCACCGCCATAAAATTTTTATTCCTTTTCTGCTCATACATCCGGCGATCGGCCTCGGCCAGGAGGGCATCCAACGAAACAGGGCGCTCCGGATCATAACCGGCCAGGCCGATGCTTAAAGAGAGCCGAAAGGGTCTGGAGCCTTTTTTATTGAAATGCTCCAATTCCTTTTCCAGCCTTAAAATCAGGAACTCGGAATTTACTCCCGCCGTCTCCAGGGCCAGTACGGCAAACTCATCCCCGCCGATACGGGCGATGATGTCCGATTCCCGAAAGGTTTCCTTGAGGATCTGGGCCGTACTGCGCAGGGCCTGGTCCCCTTCCTGATGGCCCAGGTTGTCGTTGATCATTTTCATATTATCCAGATCGGCGAAAAAGAGGATCATGGGCTGTCTCCGTCTTTCCTCCAGCCGGAATTGCTGTTCCGAAAGGGTCAGAAACCCCCGCCGATTGTATAACCCGGTCAGTTCGTCCTGAACCGACATCTTTTGCAATTGGTCTTCCATCGCCTTCCGTTGGGTAATATCATCTAAAAAATTGAGGGTTGCCGGTCTTCGCCCCCAGTCCATCAACACCGAGTTGATCTCCACCCAGCGGACGTTTCCGTCCTTATCTATGATCCGGAAGGAATAAACCTGGGGGACCTCATGCCCACTCAGCCTTTCGCGATATCTCGTAAAAACCAGTTCCCGATCCTCGGGATGAATAAATTCCGTAAAAGGCAACTCCCTTAACTCCTGATCGGAATAACCGATGAGGGTATTGACCCGGAGGTTGTGAAATTTGATCATCCCGTCCTGGGCCACCAGGATGGCCTCATTGGCATTCTCCACCACCTGACGATAGCGCTCTTCCGATTCCTTCAGGGCCTCCTCGGCCATTTTCCGGGCCGTTATGTCCCGGATGCTGGCCAGGATGAAGAGGTCTCCATGGATAGTAAGGGTTTCGGCCGAAACCAATCCGATGAGGGATTCCCCTGACTTGACGCGAAAAATGAATTCTTTCCCCTCCATCCGGCCCCTTTCGGAGAGCTCTTTGACCAGGACGGAGCGGTCCTCCTCCCTGCTCCAAAGCTGCATTTCCTGGGTGGTTTTGCCGATGACCTCCTCCCGCTCATATCCGGAAAGGTTTATGAAACCTTCATTGACCTCCATGATCTTACCATCTTTCAAACGCGTCAGCATCAGGGCATAAGGGGAGGATTGAAAGGCCTTGGAAAATTTTTCCTCCTGCAGCCCGATGTCCTGCAGCAGGCGTCGGTTGACCATCAAGGTCAGGGCATAGGCCAGCAGGATAAGCAAAAGCTGGTAAGAGAGCAGGATAAAGGTGTCGAACAACCCCGATTTAAACAGGTCATTAGAGGGATAAACAATGACCAGGGTGACGATGATCCGGATAAAATTGATCAGGACGAAGAAGCCGAAGACCACCCCCACCCCTCGGGTAATACCCCGCATGGCCGGAGAAACCCGAAAAAAGGCCAGCCAGGCGCACTGAGAGCAATAATAGACAATACCCGCAGACAGATTGACGTTCCGCCACCTCAGCTCCGGGTCGATAAAGGTAAAGTGGAAGTGTACGGCGATAAAAATCCCCAGGGCCAGGTAGTTAAAGGTTTGCCGGCTCTTCCGCCCGGTGAAACGCTCCAACCCCAGAAAACCCATAAAGGCCCCGGCTATGGCCAGAGAGTTTGCCAGGACAAAAGACATCCAGTCCGGAACGGCCCCTCGCAGGATGATCAACAGCGCGGCCCCGGTCTGAAAAAGGAAATCCAGCACCCAGAAAAAGGTCCCTTCAAAGCGGCGGCGGTTCTGGAGCCAGAGGAGAGCGATAACCAGGGCGCAAAGAGCGGCTGTGGCCAGATGGCTTAATAAAATCGTTCGAATGTCCGGAAAATTCATTTCAAGCCTTTTTTATCTGAAAAAATATTTGCTACCCCGTGAGGGAAAGCGGTTCGACAGCGGGAATTTCCAAGCACGTGTAAACCGGACAAAATCATCTTTTTCAAACAACTATCGGTCATGTCCGGAGATACAAAGGTAAACCTGATGGAACAGGAGGAGGGTTGAGCGGAACTTGTGCCATATCATACCCTTTCTTTTTGGGTTAAAGGGTTGGAGCAATAAGGAACAAAGAGCTCACAAAGATAGGTTCCCGGATGATCGGTCATAGGCCGCGCCGGTTCCGGAAAAGTAACTTCAATATATCAATTGAGGAATTGCATGTCGAGAAAAAAAAGAGAGGAGCGGCCGAGGTAAACCTATTTGAAATTGCGGGTATCAAAAGTTAGAGATACATCCTTAGACTTTTCGAGTAAGAATCAACGCCTTGTCCGGGAGTTCCCCGGAAGAGGGGACCCCTAACGGGGTGGTTATTAATAGTCAAAACCCATTTCCGTCATTCCGGGCTTGATCCGGAATCCAGGAAGTTTAAATCCCCGCCTGGAGGACTGGACCCCGGCCTTCACCGGGGTGACGTACAAGGGGTGACGTGCAAGGGGATTTTCGGCTGTCACACAAAGATCGACAAAACTTTTTCGATGTTCATTTACTAAGCGCTTAATTAACTCATCGTATATAATCGTAAAACTCTGCCATGGTGTTAATATTCAATCCGACCTGTTCATCTTCTACCGCAACCAAAGCCCTCTGCCGGGGGGAAAGGGCCTGGATCTGGAAATCAAGCCTGGCTTCCGGGGAATCAAGCGGCACTCGATCCAGTCGATAAAGAAAAGCCGCTGAAAGCAAAACCGGGTGCCCGCCCCGCGATTGATAACGGGGAATAACGACCTCGACAGAAGGGTTCAGACCGCGAATCAATTTCTCGAATACTTCCTTTTTCGCGCAGGGGACGTCGATGGGCAGGATAAAGACAGAAGGATTTTTTTCAAAAAAACGTTCAACGCTCGGACCGATCGGGCCGCTCGACCTTGTCGAGCTTTTGAAAAGGCATCCATTCGGATGCCGTAGGCCGATCCAAAAAGGAGGCTTCCTGCCCGACTCCCTTTGGGAGTCTCCTCCGGAGATCGGGCCGCTCGGCTCCGCCGAGCTTATAATAAGGCCACCCTTCGGTGGCCGAACAGCCGATCGACCGGAAGC
>JBFMBU010000132.1:0-16112 GCA_040755035.1 Thermodesulfobacteriota bacterium | reverse complement strand
TTATCCTCCCGCTCATATCGGTAATCCGGACCTGATCGGGTTTCAACGGCACTAAAGGTTCCTTCAAGGCCTTCAAGAGAATGATTACTCGGCCTTCTTTTCCTGGGGAAGCCTCGGCCCGGACGTCCAATACGGCATCCCGGTCGCTCACGCCCACGGCCCAGGAGGGGGAAGCGGCAACATAATAAACCAGGTAATGGTGGCCTTCAGGGGAAAGAACCTTGATCAGGCGGTATTCCTTGCAGGAGCCGAACCAGAGGGGATAGGAGGAAAAATCCAGCCAGACCTCTTTTACCACCTCCAGGGGGGCATTGACCTTCCCGGCAGCCATGAATTCATCCCCAACGGTCCCTTTTAAAGAGCGGGTGAAGACCTGAATGCCCTCGGCTTCTTTTACTTTTTTCCAGCCCCCTTCTTCCGGCCCGGCCCAGGAGAAACCTGCGGCCAAAAATCCACAGAGTACGAATATCCCTATGCGACCGGTCATTTTTCCCCCCTTACCCTGACCATTTTCGGACCAGAAAGAATAACAAGGTCGCCAGAGCGGTGGCCAGAACAAGCGGTATCATCAATTCGGAACTGATCGCCCCCCATATGGAATTGGCTCTGATAATGGAATCAGCCGCATAAGAGGTTACTCCCAGACAGGGGATAATGCCCAAAGCAGACCCTATTAGATAATGCGCAAAACGGACCCGGGTCAGCCCCAGAGTCCAGTTTAAAGGCGGGGCCAGGAAAAGAAAAAACCTCAGCAGAAGAATGGTCTGTAATCCCTTTTGAACCAGGCGCTCGTCCAGGACCCGCAGGGGCCGATAACGAAAGAGGAAGGCCTGCTGAACCGTATCCCGCAGGAAGTAGCGCGTCAGGAGGAAAGAAACAGTGGTCCCGGCCAGTCCCCCTATCCAGCCCCAAAAAAATCCCCGTAGCCCTCCGAAAAGGACCCCGCCTAAGGCCACAAGCAAAATACCCGGGAAATGGAGCATGACCCCGACCAGGCAGAGGCCGATAAAAAGCAGGGGGCCATAAGGGCCCATCTGCTGCCCGAGATACCGGATTCGTTCCGGATGAAGGAAAGAGGCGAGATCCCAATGGACCGCGGCCCAGGTCAGAAGGCTTATCAAGACCAGGCCGGTCAGGGGTTTGAAGCAACGTTTGGTCCTGAGGATTTTTTTCATCACCAGCGCTTCCTTTCTTAGGCCATGGTTTTCTTGAACCGTTTCGAGGCCGTCCAGAGTACGATCAACCCGATCACCGCCAGGGCGGCCATATGGGGCCAGAGGATATCCACACCGATCCCTTTTAAAAAGATGCCCCGTATGATCACCAAAAAATAACGCAAGGGATTGACATAGGTCAGCCACTGGACCGCTTCCGGCATATTGGCGATGGGAAAGATGAATCCCGAAAGCAACATGGCCGGAAAGACGAAAAAGAAGGCACTCATCATGGCCTGCTGTTGGGTGCGGCTGATGGTGGAAATGAGCAGTCCCACGCCGAGGGTGGACAGGACATATAATCCCGTGGCCAGTAAAAGCAGCAGAAGATGGCCTCGGATAGGCACCTCAAACCAGAAGACCCCTACCAGGGTAACCAGGAAGACATCGATGAAGCTGATCAGGATAAAAGGTACGGTTTTCCCCAAAATGAATTCCCGGGGGGTGATGGGCGTGACCATGATCTGCTCCATGGTGCCGATTTCCTTCTCGCGCACCACGGCCATGCTGGTCAACAGGAGGGTGATCAGCATGACTAAGAGTGCGATCACGCCGGGCACGTAGAAATTCCGGCTCTCCAGGTTTTCATTGAACCAGGCCCGGCTTTCCAGATTGATCTGGCCAGACAGGGGCCCGGTCCCCTGGAGGCGGGAAGACCAGTCCAGCAGTATCTCCCTGGAATACAGAGCAATGATTTTACTGCTGTAGCCGAGAACGATGGCCCCCGTATTGGAATCGGTGCCGTCCAGAACCAGTTGTAAAGAAGCCTTTCGCCCTGAGGCCAGGTCGGCCCCGAATCCCTTATAAAATCGCAGCAGGGCCTGGATCCGGCCGCGGTCCAGAAGCTCTCCGACCTGACTCTCTCTCTCCACAACGGCTTCCCGGCTGAAATAACCGGACTCGACAAAGCGGGCTGTGACTTCCCGGCTCTCCCGGCTGTTGTCCTGATCAAAAACCGCCAGGGAGACGTTTTTAACATCGGTGGTTACGGCATAGCCGAAGACGATCACCTGGAAAACGGGCATAAGAAAAATAATGGCCCTGGCCCGGGGATCACGCAGGATCTGGATGAATTCCTTGATGAGGATTTGTTTGATGCGTTCCCACATGATCAAACCAATTTCTTTTTAAATTTTTTATTGGCCAGCATGAACATGAGCAGGGAAAAAAGGATCAGAAAAATCCCTTCCAGAATGAGAATGCGGGGACCGATCCCCTTCAGATAAATCCCTTTCAGCAGGGTGATAAAATAGCGGGCCGGGATGAAATAAGAAATTCCCTGCAGCACGGCGGGCATGCTCCTGATAGGATAAGCGAATCCGGAAAGCAAAAAAGCCGGTAAAAAAGTGGCCACCATGGCCACCTGGCTGGCCAAAAGCTGACTCTTGGTGACAATGCTCATCAACAGACCCAAGGACAGGGTCCCGATCAAGAAAATGGCCGCCTGAGCGAAAATCAAGGCCGGTTGGCCCCGCAAAGGGATATGGAAGAGGAATTCCCCCATCAACACCGCCAAGAGGACGTCGAACATGCCGATACAGAAATAAGGGATCAATTTGCCGACGATCAACTCCGGGGGTTTGACCGGGGTGGAGATCAACTGCTCCATGGTCCCCTGTTCCCATTCCTTGGCCACGGTCAAGGAAGTCAGGAGTGCGGCGATGACCATCATGATAACGGCGATCAGTCCGGGGATGATATAATTCCTGGATTCCAGGTCGCTGTTGAACCAGACCCGGGGACGGAAATCGATGGGAGCGGTCAGGTCGCGTCCGCCTTTCCGCCTGATTTCATTGAGGGCGATATCCTGATTGTAAGCCAGGACGATCCCCTCGGCATAGCCCAGGGCGATGGTGGCCGTGTTGGAATCGCTGCCGTCTACAATCATTTGAATGGAGACCTGGGCCTTTGAAGCCAAGGCGGAGGAAAAATCCGTGGGGATGACCAAGGCGGCTAAGGCCCGGTGTTCGTCGATGGCCTTTTCCATTTCCGGGTATCTTTCCACGTAGCTTTCCAGGGCGAAATAGCGGGAACCCAGGAAGCGGTGGATCAATTCCCGGCTGGCCGGAGTCTTATCCTGGTCCCAGATGATCAGGGGGACACGGTCCACATCCAGGGTCAGGGCATAGCCGAAGAGGATCAGCATGATCACCGGCATGAGAATCCCCATGCCCAGGCTCCTGGGATCGCGCAGGATATGAAGGAATTCCTTTCGGGTCACGGCCCAGGTGCGGATCCCCTTCATTGGCGCACCTCGGTTTGGGGGATTCCGGACCGGTCCCGGGCCTCGATAAGGGAGACGAAGACATCCTCCAAGGAAGGGGTGATCTTTTCCAGGTGCTCGATTCCGAATCCGTTATCGGTAAGCACCCGGCGGACCTGCTCCATGGCTGAAGCGGCCTCGTCCACCACCAGATGGAGCCCTTTACCGAAAAGGGCCGCTTCGCGTACCGAAGGTAACCCCTCCAGGACCTCCAAGGCCTCCTGCGGTCTCTGGCAGAGGCATTCGAGGACGTCCTCGGGCATGGAATGGATTTTTAATTTTTCAGGAGTGTCCAGGGCGATCAGCTCCCCCCGGTAGATCAAACCGATCCGGTCGCAGTATTCGGCCTCATCCATATAATGGGTGGTGACGAAAACGGTCACTCCTTTTTCCGCCAGTTCATAAATCAGGTCCCAGAAGCGGCGCCGGCTGATCGGGTCCACCCCGGAGGTGGGTTCATCCAGGAAAATGATCGGCGGTTCATGGAGGACAGCGCAGCCCAGGGCCAGACGCTGTTTCCAACCCCCGGAAAGGAGGGCCGTCTTGGACCGCCGGTGTTCGGTCAGACCGGCCATCTTGAGCACCCAGTCCTTGCGCCCTTGCCGTTTATCTTCGGGAATGTTATAAATGCCGCTATAGAAATTAATATTTTCTTCCACGGTCAGGTCTTCGTAAAGGGAAAATTTCTGGCTCATATAGCCGATGTGGCTTTTGATCTTTTCCGCTTCCCGGGCCACATCAAATCCGGCCACGGTCCCGCTCCCGCCGCTGGGGGCCAGGAGGCCGCAGAGGATGCGGATGGTGGTCGATTTTCCGGCCCCGTTGGGCCCCAGGAAGCCGAAAATCTCTCCTTTCAGGACTTCAAAGCTGACCCGGTTGACGGCGGTGAAGCTGCCGAAACGCCGGGACAGGTCATTGACCTTCACAGCCGGGCTATCGGAGTTGTTTTCCATTTTTCTCACCCATCGGCTTTCTCCGGCGGCCGGGGCCGGCTCCTGGCCTTTTCTTCCCGATCCGTTACCATGGCGATAAAGACATCCTCCAGTGAAGGTTCCAGGGGACGGACCTCCGGCGGGGGGAACCCGGCCCGGATCAGGATTTCCCGGATCTTTTGGGCGTCCTCCAGGGGCTGGTCGCTGATCAGATGAATACGATCACCGAAGAGACCCACCCCCTCCGGGGCAAAATGTCCCCGCAGCAAAGCGGTCGCCGAACGGGGCCGCTGGGAGCGGATTTCCAGCAGGGCGCCGCGCATTTTTGATTTCACCTCTTCCGGTGTCCCCAGGGCCAGGATACGGCCCTCCTGCATCAGACCGATGCGGTTGCAACGTTCCGCCTCATCCAGATAGGCGGTGGAAAGAAAAATGGTCACCTTTTCTTTAAGCAACCGGTATAAAATACGCCAGAAATCGCGGCGCGAAACCGGGTCCACCCCGTTGGTCGGTTCATCCAGAAAGAGGACCTCCGGCGTATGGACCAGGGCGCAGACCAGTCCCAGTTTCTGCTTCATGCCCCCCGAAAGGTTTCCGGCCTGTCTTTTTTTGAAGGGGACGAGGTTGCTGAAACTTAAGAGGCGGTTTATTTTCTCCTCCCTGTCTTTTCGCCGAACCCCGTAGAGGTCGGCGTAGAAGAGGATGTTTTCCATGACGGTCAGATCCGGATAAAGACCGAAACGCTGGCTCATGTATCCGATTTTTTCCTTGACCGACTCGGCCTCCCGGAGGATGTGCCTGCCGGCCACCCAGGCCTCCCCCGAGGTGGGATCGAGGATGGAAGTGAGCAGGCGCATGGTCGTGGTCTTGCCCGCCCCGTCCGGACCGACCAGCCCGAAGATCTCCCCTTCGGCGATTTCCAAATTCAACGTATCGACCGCAACCAGATCGTCAAAGGCCTTAGTCAAGTTTTCAGTCTTAATGGCAGCCATTTTTATTTCTATCGCCTTCCAAGTAAACGATCCGGGAAACCTGATCGCCGGTCTTCAGCATCCAGCATCCAGTATCCAGCATCCAGCATCCAGCATCCAGCATCCAGCATCCAGCATCCAGTATCCAGCATCGCTTTCTATTTTAGTTGAATCTCCCCATCAGCCGGCATGCCGGGTTTCAATTCCAGATCCGGATTGGGGACCTCGACCTTGATGCGATAGACCAGTTTGACCCGCTCTTTCCGGGTCTGAATATTCTTGGGGGTGAATTCGGCCTGGGGGGCGATATAGGTGATTTTGCCCTCATAGGTCTTCCCCGGAAAACTGTCAGTGGCAATTTTTACGGTCTGGCCCACCTTGACCTTTCCCAGGTCAGTCTCATTGATATAGGCCCGGAGATGGACCCGGGTCAAATCACCCACGGTGACGATCGGTGTCCCCGGAGAAACGAATTCCCCGGCCTGGACATTTTCGGAAAGGACCGTCCCGGAAATGGGGGAAAACAGTTCGGTGTAGGTCATTCGGGTTTTGGCCATTTCCAGTGCCTTTTCGGCCTGCTCCAGACCGGAACGGGCCTGGTTGATCTTTTCCTCCCGCGGTCCTTTTCGGATCAGGGTTAAGAATTCCGCGGCCTCCCGTTCCCGGGCTACGGCCGCCTCCCGGGCCGTTTTGGCCTGCTCGAATTCACGGGAGGAGATCACTTCCCTTTCAAAGAGCCGCTTTTGCCGTTCGAACTCAACCTTGGCCCGGGTTCCCTCGGCCCGGGCCCGCTCCAGGACCGCTGCGGCCTGGGCGATTTCTTCCGGTCTGGAACCGCTCTTCAACTCGGCCAGGAAGGCCCGGGCCGCCGCTGCCTGGGCCTGCCGCCCGGCGATTTCCAGACGCAGGTCCTGATCGTCCAGGCGGGCCACCAACCGACCGGCTTCAATCCCTTGACCTTCCCTGACCGGCCGTTCCTCCACCCGTCCCGGGATCTTGAAACTGGCCTCGACGGAGGTGACTTCGATGTTGCCGGAAACCCGCAGATCGCTTCCTTCCGCTTTTCGACCGTTTTGAAAATAAAAATATGCGGCCGCCGCGACAGCGACCATCAAAACCACTGGAACGATGATCTTTTTTTTCATGGTCCTTGTTCCTTCCGCTGAAATGAAGCTGCTAAAAGGCCCGGCCCTCCCCGGTCCTCTCCTCTGTTTTTCCATCCCGGATATAATAAATCCGCCGGAAAGTGGGGATGATCTTTTCGTCGTGGGTGACGACGATGACCGCGGTCTCATATTGACCGGCCATTCGGTTGAGGATACGGATCACGGTCAGGGCCCGTTCGCTGTCCAAAGGGGCTGTGGGCTCGTCGGCCAGGATGACCGGGGGCCGGTTGACCAGGGCGCGGGCGATGGACACCCGCTGCTGTTCCCCGCCGGAGAGCTGGGAAGGCATGGCCTGGGCCCGATGACCGACATCCAGGGCCTCCAGCAGTTCTCGGGCCCCCTTCCGGGCTTCGGTATTAGGACGGCCGGCCAACATGGGCATCAGGGCCACATTATCGGTGACATCCAGAAAAGGGATCAGATAGGGGGCCTGAAAAACAAAACCGATCTTGTCCCGGCGCAGGGCGCGCAGGTCGGATATCCTCCAGCCGTCGTTATAAATCTCATCCTCTCCCAGGACCATCCGTCCGCAGGTGGGCTCGATCACCGCCCCCAGACATTTCAACAGGGTGGTCTTGCCCGAGCCCGAAGGTCCGATCAGACCGACGACTTCGCCGGGGGCGACCTGCATGGTCACGGATTTAAGGGCCTCCACGGCCGTATCGCCTTTTCCGTAGCGCTTGCACAGCCCTTCGATACGGATGCCTTTCCCTGGTATCTCAGCCACCGATAGCCTCCGCCGGATCGACTTTAAGGGCCGTGCGTATGGCCAGGGTGCTGGCCAGAGTGCACATGATCATGACTATGAAGAAACCTCTGATGGCGTCTGCCGGTTCCAGCAGCACATACCGGGGAAAGACCGGGGCCCAGAAGGTAGCGGAAATTTTCCCGATCACAAAACCGATCAGGCCCAGACCCAGGGCCTGTTGCAGGATCATCCAGGCGATGGTGTGGTTTTTGGTCCCGATCAGTTTCAGTACGGCGATCTCCCGGATTTTCCCCAGGGTCAGGGTATAGATAATAAAGGCCACGATGGCGGCGCTGACAAGGGAAAGGATGATTAGGAACATCCCGATCTGCTTGGAGGCGGTGGCGATCAGCTTGCCGATAAGGATTGCTTCCATCTGCGGCCGGGTATAGACCTGCAGGCGTTTCCAGCGACGGATCGGTTCGGCCACCTCCTCCGGCTGGAAACCGGGTTTGACCTTGACCAGGATAGCATTGACAAAGGGATTGACGCTTTGGGAGGCCAGTACCCCCTCCAGCAGACCGGGGGTTCCCGGACGATTGAAAAGGGGATTTTCAGCGGTCCGGCGGCGCTGCTGGACAATGGCATCGTTATCCTTAAGGAACTGGACTTCCTGGGCATCCTTGAGGGGGATGAAGACCATGGGATCCCCGCCGGAGGAGACCATACGCCGGGTCAGTCCGACCACCCGGTATTGGTTTCGTCGAATCTGAATACTCTGACCGAGTTTGAAGCGGGAGGCCACATCGGCCACGGCTTCATAATGGCTGCGGGTGATTTGACGGCCGGCAATGAGGTAAGGCGGTTGCCCCGGTTCGGCCAGGGAGGCCGGATGGACGCCCACCACCATGACCCGCACCTCCCGCTCGCCCTGTCTGGCCTGCATGGTCAGATAGGTGACGTTGGCCGCCCGGTCCACACCGGGCAGGCTAAGAATACTCTTATAAAGGTCATCGTAAAGACTGGACGGTTCGGCATAGGGACCGAGGGTGTTCTGCTGGACCACCCAGAGGTCGGCGCCGCTGTTATCGAGAAGGACTTTGGCGTCGTCGACCATACCGCGATAGACGCCGGCCATGGTCAGGGTCACCCCGATCAGCAGCCCCAGTCCCACGCCGGTGAAGACGAACTTCCCCCAGGCGTGGAGGATATCGCGCCCGGCCAGGCTGATCATGTCCCATCTCCGGTTAGACGGTCCACTATCTTTATGCGGGAGCCGGAATGGAGGGCTTTCTGGCTGTAGAGCACAACACGCTGTCCGGGTTGAAGCCCTTTGGGGATGCGAATCCGACCCTCCAGATCGTTCTCCCCGGCCTGAACCGGGACAAAGGACAGCCGCCGGCCTTCGATCACCCAGACCCCGAGTCGGCCGTCGATCCGTTTTATACTGGCATTGGGAACGACCGGGGCCGAGGGTAGGGCGGAGAGGGTGACCGTCACTTCGGCCAATTCACCGATGGACGGGGTGAGGGACGGCAGGGAATCAAAGGAGATTTTGGCCAGGGTTTCTTCGGTCACGGCATCAGCCTTGGGTTCCACCCGCAGCACCCGCCCGGGAAAGGGGTTTCCTCCCTGGGAACGAAGGACGATCTGCACCGGCAGACCGGCCCGCAATCCCCGGGCAGTCAACTGGTCAAAACGGGTGTGGATCCAGATCCCGGCCGGATCGATGACCTCCAGGGCCGACTGGCCGGCCACGACCGTTGTCCCGGGATCGACGTTCCGGGCTGAAACCAGACCACCGACCGGGGTAATCAGACGCAGATTGGCCCGTTGCAGGATCAATCCCCTGACCTCGGACCGGATGCGGGCCGCTTCCTGGCGGGCGGCCTCCAGATTGGCCTGGGCCGCGGCCGCCCCCGCTTCGGTGACCTGCCTTTCCTGCCGCTTCCCCTCTGCTGCTTCCAGGCTGACATATCCGCTTTTAAGGAGCTGTTCATAGCGTCCGGCCTGGTTTTCGGCAAAGGACCTGCGGGCCCCTGTTTCCCGCACCTGAGCCTCGGCCGTCCGGACGGCCGACTCGGCCCGCTTGAGCAAGGCCCCCTGGGCTGTGGTTCTTTCCTCCAGGTCCACGGGATCCATCTCCCCCAGGACCTGGCCGGCCCGGACCGTATCCCCGACCTGGACACCGATCTGCTTAATCCGGCCGGCGGCGGTGGGGCCGATGCGGACGGTTTGGCGGGCCTCCACCGTGCCGATACCGAAGAGGGCCGGGGCAATGGACCGGCTTTCCACAGTGGTGACCGTCACCGGAACCGGGGCCAGAGGGCCGGAGCGAATGGCCACATATATCAAGAGGATCAAGAGCGGTATGGATACGGCCAACAGCCCCAAAACTCGACGATTGATTGGAAATAGTTTCATCTTCTCCTCAGGGATTCCTTATTTTCCTAAGCTCAACCCGGACCAGCCGGAACCAAAATTGGAAATCCCATTATTCTTTATTCGGTCCGGGTAAATTTTCCATTTTAGAATACATTCTATCCAATTGGCGTAGAATTCTATTTTTAAGTCACTAAAGCTTGACCGCCTCTTCAAAAACCGGCCAGGCTTTTTTCATATGTCTGTCAATATTAAAGTTGCCCTGACTCAGATACCAGAGGATGGCCGGCGGCTGGATAAAACCGAGATAAATTACCGAAACGGTATCCGGATCGAGATCCGGTTTGACTTGACCCATTTGCTGTCCCCGGGCCACCAGGAGAGATACCTGACCGAGCAACCCGCGGATGATTTTATAGACGGCTTTTTTCCCTCCGGCCTCCGGGACGGATATTTCGTCGGAAAAGACGATCCGGGGAATGGCTTGAAATTCTTGAATCATGGTCAGGTGGCGTCTCATCAGCAGGCGGAGCTGCTCCAGGGGGGAAGGGGACTCACGGGTAACGATGCGGAGGTTTTCCAAAATCAATTCCCGGATCAGGGTCAGGGTGGCCTGCAAAATTTCCTCCTTCCCTTTGAAATGGCGGTAAAGGGCCGAAGGGACGAGTCCTACCTCCCGGGCCACGGCGGACAGGTTCAGCTCTTTCAGCCCCTGCCTGGCGATGATGCCCATGGCCGCCAGGGCGATCTGACGTCTCCGGGTGGCCGTATTTTGCTTTTCCGCTCTCATGGTCAGGATAGTGAATTGTGAATCACTATTCACTATAATACCGTTTCGGAAACTTCTGTCAAGAAAAAAAACAAGGGAAGCCCTTTTCTTTTTTTTTCTCCGGGAAAAGGCTTTCCGGAGGGGTCCTAGGCCTCCGCAGACCCTCGTCCCTTCTTCCTGTCCGGCGCCGGCTTTTAAACCTTTTTTCTGCCGGACAGGGAGCGGAGAAAGGAGGGGGAGAACTTGAAGGAAAGGCGAAGGGGATGGAGAAAATAATACAAAGGATATAAACAAGGGGGCAGGGGAAGCCATTTCAGGTCGCTGGTCCTGGGAGTGAAGGCGAAATACGTCAGGTATCGACAGGCGTCCCACCAATGATCCATAACTTTAGGCAGAAGGGTCAGACGAGGGGAGGCGGGAGACCCTCTGAACCAACCCCGATAGAGGGAAGCGGCCATTGTTTTCAGACGCTTTATTTCCCGCAGGGGAAGACCGGCCTCTACCGGCAGGGATGCTCCGGAAACCTCCTGCCCCAGAAGGAGTCCCAGACCGAGGATGGCGGTCATCCTGCTTTCTCCGGCCTTTTGGAAGAGGCGCTCCCAATTCAAGGCAGGGTTGTTTTTAATTAAAAAAATGAGGTCGCAGACCCGGGACAAAGAATTCCATCCATCTTCGGCCCCCTGGAGGCAGAGGACCAGACAGGTATTTTCCAAAGACAGGACCGGGATTTTCCGGTCCAGCAATAAAACAGACCCCGTATCTTCCCAGAGGATTTCCCGGAGGGCATAGGATCGGGGCCCCTCGGGCATCTGCTGATGGATATCGATTTGCAGGTCTTTTTGGATCAGCCAGAGGTCCTTTCCTCCACGGATCAGGCGGTTTTTCATTTTTTCCGCCAACCGGAAATCCGATACAAATCCGGCCTTCTCTAAAATTCTGACGGCCTCAATGGCTTGTCCAGGGGGGATGAAAAGGTCCAAATCACTGATCTGGCGCAAGGAGAGATCTCCGTAGGCCTGAATGGCCAGGGCCGGTCCCTTGAAGGGCAGGGCCATGACTCCCTGATCGTTAAGAAGTCCTATGAGTTGAATTAACTTTCCGGCCATACGCAGGTTGCGTTCGGCGTTGATCCGGAAGAGGGTTTTCAGCCTTTCCAGGTCCTCCGGGCCGGTCTTAAAATCAAGGACCTTTTTAAGACGGCTGTAAAACAGGGGCAAGACCCCCTGCTCCAGACAGAACGCTTCCACCTGGGGCCAATCTATTCCCTGAGGCGCCTGTCCTCGGAGGCGATCCGTCTGGGATTCATCCCAACGCAAGACCTCCCGAATCATTTCCTGTTCCGCTGTTAATTTCTGTTCTTCCCCCATCCTGTATATCTACTGCCCCTTTCTTTCCTTCCCCCTTTACCACTTTTCTCGCCGTCTTCCTACTAAACCAACTAAATAGACCAAATAAACCAGATAAACCAAACAGACCAGACAAACCAGCCTGCTCCCCGCTCACTGCTCACTGCCCCCTGCTCTCTGCTCTATGCCCTATGCCCTCTGCCCCCTGCTCACTGCTCACTGCCCCATCACCGATACCTTCGGGCCTGGGCCTCGAACAGAGCGGCATAACGACCTCGGCAAGCCAGGAGTTCTTCGTGGGTGCCCTGCTCGACAATCCTGCCCCGGTCCAGGACATAAATGCGATCGGCCAAGGAAACGGTGGAGAAGCGGTGGCTGATGAGGATGGCGGTCCGGCCCTCTATTATTTTCTGGAAGCGGCGGAAAAGTTCGGCTTCAGCCAGGGGGTCGAGGTTGCTGGAAGGTTCGTCTAAAACGGTGATTTCCCCTTTGCGGAAGAAAGCGCGGGCGCAGGCAATCTTCTGCCACTCGCCGCTGCTGATTTCCTGTCCGCCTTCAAACCAGGGGCCGAGCGGGGTATCATAGCCCCGGGCCAGCCGGTTAATGACGGTATCGGCCCCGGAGAGGTGGGCCGCTTCCCGGATTCGCTCCTGATCCGGGAGTTCCTCCACCCGGCCCAGTCCGATATTTTCCGCTGCGCTCAGATAATAATGAACGTAGTCCTGGAAGAGGACGCTGATCCGGTCTTTCCAGGCTTCAGGGTCCAGTTCCCGAAGATCCAGACCGTCGACCAGGATAGCGCCGGTTTGGGGATCATAGAGCCGACAAAGGAGTTTGATCAAGGTGGTTTTCCCGGAGCCGTTTTCTCCCACCAGGGCGATAACTTCTCCCTTGCGCAGGGTTAGGTGGATATCCTTGAGGACGTCCGTCTTTCCCTGTGGGTAGGAAAAACCCACCCCGGAAAAAACTATTTCCTGAACCGGCCGGGACAGGGTTTTGGCTGGGGAAGAGCGGGGTTGTTTAGGCTTAAGATCCAGGAAGCTGAAGAAATGATCCAGAAAGAGGTTGTCCTCGTAGAGTCCGGCCATACCCCGGAGCAGGCCTTGGAAGGCGTTCAGGCCCAATTGAAAACCCTGATAATAGATAACCAGGCCCCCCAGGGTGATCGTCCGGTTTAAGGCCTGAAGGGCGATAAAGATCAGGGACCCGAACACGGCGCAGGCAGCCAGGGTCTGAGCCAAAAAATCCATCCAGGCCCTGGTGCCTTGGAAGGCCATTCGTCCCTGACGGAGCAGCGTTCTCACTTCGCGGAATCGTTGCTGAAAAATGGGACCGAGGAAGAAGAGGCGGACTTCTTTGGCCGGGGCCGGATCGGTCATCAGAAAATGATAATACCAGGCCCTTCTTTCCTTTTCGGTCAGGGTCGCTTCGATTTGGAAAGATCGACGGGCAAAGATCAGGCGGATCAGGCCGGTGGGCAGGGCGGCACAGAGCAGAAGAAAGGTCAGCAAGGCGTTAAAGGAAAAGAGCAGGACCATAACGCCCATTAGGGAAAGGGCGTTCTGACCGACCTGGAACAGGCCCTGGATGATCTGGTTGGGACGAAAAGGGGCTTCCTGCTGGGCCCGGTGCAGGGTATCGAAAAAAGTGGGATCTTCGTAATAAGCCAGGTCGACAGCGAGGGATTGGGAATGAAGGATATCCGATACCGAATCGGTCAATATCTGGGAAAGGTATTCCCCGGCCAGTTCGCTTAGAGAACGGCAGAAGGCCATGGCCACGGCCACGGCAGCGGCAGCCACGATCCAGAGCAGGGCGGTTTGAAAGGCGGCGGTTTTATCCCCCGTACTCAGTCCCAGGGCCACCGAATCGACAATCCCTTTCATCAGGTAGATGCCAGCCAGGGGCAAAAGACCCTGGAAAACAGTCAAGACCAGATTAAGGAGGGACCATTTCGGTGAACTCTTCCAAACCAGTTTAACGGCCCGGTCCAGGCGCAACCCCCGGGGAATCTTTTTTTGCCCTTTCATTGTCTATCTCGTATCTCGGGACTCGCCTCTCGTAGTAAGCTCTATCATTGCTGTCCAAAAAGATTCAAACGCTTTAAGTGTTGTGTTGATTTATCTTAGGTTTTTAACCCTGTCGGGGGTTTTTCAAAACCAGGTTCACCACGGAGGCACCGAGGGCACAGAGAAGTATTTTTTATGAAGAAACGGGAGATGCCGTTTCTTCATAACCTGCCGGCCTGCGGCGCCCTGAAAGGCCCAATTTTCGCAAAGCGACAAATTGGTCTTCTCTGTGTTCCCTGTGGCTCTGTGGTAAAATCTATTTTGGACAAGAGTCAAGGTCTATGGTTTTCCTCTAACCTCCGCTCCCTCCTCCCTGCCCCCTGCTCTATGCCCTATGCCCTCTGCTCTATGCCCTATGCCCTCTGCTCCCTGCCCTATGCCCTATGCCCTCTGCTCCCTCCTCCCTGCTCCCTGCTCCCTGCTCACAGCTAACTGCTCACAGCTCACAGCTAACAGCTCACTGCTCACAGCTAACTGCTAACTGCTCCCTGCTCCCTGCTAACTCCTCCCTGCTGAATACCGAGCCTTGGCGGTTTGGCAGAAGGCCTCCACCCACCCATCCATTCTCCCGGTTTCCAGATAGGCATGGGCCGGACACCACAAGCAGAGGTCAAAGAGAGTGCAGGATCGGCAATGGCTTACGAACTCCGGGTCGTTGGAGGTCATGGACAGGACCCGCGGGAGCAGTTGGGTCCAAGCCTCTTCCAGCGTTCCCCGGCGTAGATCATAGACGCATTCGGGGTGACGGAGGGCGGAACAGATTTGAAACCGGCCCTCATGGCTGATACAAAAGCCATCCTGCCCGGCTCCACAGGAAAAGATACGTCGCCAATCTGCTGGGATGGGAGGAAGGGTTTCTGCCCTTCGGCATTCCAATTTTAAAGCGCTGAACCTTTCCGGATCGGATCTTTCCAGGTGGGCGGTTTCCTCAGGGGAGAGCCTTTCTTCACGGATATGGGCATTGCCTTCCTGGTCGCCGTCAAAGCGAAGGTGCAAAAGAGGGTCGAAGCGGAAAAAATCAGCGGTTTTGCTTCGGCAGAATCGGGCAATGGCTTGAAACTCATCGATATTGGAACGCAGGGCCATAGCCTTCAACCGGACCTTGATCTGATTGTCCAACAGGAGGTCCAGGCCGCGCCGGAAGGCCCGGTAAGATCCCGGGGTCCGGCTTATCTTTTCATAGGTTTCCTCTGTCACCCCATAGACCGTCACTTCCAGGTCCCGGGGCGGATATTGGCGGAAGAGGCGGATGACATTTTTATTGATCAAACAGGCATTGGTAAAAACTGAAACCAGCAAACCTTTGCCTTTCAATTCCAGGTAGATATCGCTGAAATCGGGCCGTAACATCGGTTCCCCGCCGGTCAGCAGGACCCAAAGGGCCCCCAGGCGGACCGCCTGGTCGGCCAGTCCGCTGATCTCTTCCAGGGAGAGTTCATGGCTTTGGGCCTCCCGGTCATCGGCCGGCAGATTGATATAACAGTGACGACAGTTATTATTGCAGCGGGCGGTCAATTCCAGCTCAAAAGAAAGGGGGATCCTCCGCCCCGCCACCTTTTCCCACAAAGGATAGTCCGGGAGCGCTATAGAAGAGGTATATTCCGATTTCATCTGTGCCTTTCTTTTTTCCCTCTACTCCCTGCCCCCAGCTCCCAGCTCCCCGCTCCCTGCCCCCTGCTCACTGCTCACTGCTCACTGCTCCCTGCTAACTGCTAACTGCTAACTGCCCCATGCCCTATGCCCTATGCCCCATGCCCCATGCCCTCTTGACCAGATCAACCAGACAGACCAAACAGACCAAACAGACCAAACAGACCAGACAGACCAAACAGACCAAACAGACCAAATCATCCAGACGCCCCCCTCCTTTTCCTCCACAACCAGAAAGCCGGGCGCCAGACACCCATCCTGGACCAAAGAGCGATGAGAAATCGTTCCGGCCCCATTCCCAAGCGGACTTTCTTTCCTTCCCTTTTCACCTCGGTCACCAGGCCCAGCAGGTTCTTTCTGGGGATCCAGCCGTCGCTCTGGTTAAAAGGATTGTCCCCCTTAGTCAAAAATGCGAGTTTCCTGATTCCGATGATCCGGTGCAAGATCGGTAGGCCGCTCCGGGGATCGATAAAGGCCGCAACCTTTCCCCATTGAGGACGACCTGTGGTAAAAGGGGTGATGGTCAGGATATCGCCGTCCCGGATGAAGGGGGCCATGCTGAAACCCCGGGCCTGAAAGCGGAAAGGGCGGTGCTGTTGCAGTACAGCCTCCATAAGCACAAGAAGGGCCTTTCCGGAAAGAAGGTAATCCGATCCTTTTCT